>CAMDTB010000091.1:0-5000 GCA_945907245.1 Rhizobium sp. Q54 | reverse complement strand
CTGCGGCGAGTGCGCGGGTGCACATCGAAAGTGCACGCGGAGTGTTGGATGAAACGGGCGTGCATGCGCGCGCGCGTACGCGAGAGGGGCACCGACTGGCCGGAGGCCGTCAGTTGGCGGCGATGTATTCCTTGAGCGCGCTGGCTTCCAGCTCGGCTTCGGCGATCCGGGCCTTGACCGCGTCGCCGATACTGACGATGCCCAGCAGCATGCCGTTCTCGATGACCGGGATATGCCGGATGCGCCGGCGGGTCATCATTTCCATCACCTCGTTGACGGTGTGGCTGCGGGTGCAGCTGTGGACGACCATGGTCATCACCTCGCTGACCGGCTGCTCGAGAACGCTGGGGCCGATCTCGGCGATGCCACGGACGAGATCCCGTTCCGAGAAGATGCCCAGCGTTGCGCTATCCGGGCCGGTGACGACCACCGCGCCGATGCGCCTGGTGTGAATCGTGTCCACGGCCTCGGCGACCGTGACGGTGGGGGCAATGGTGAATACATCACGCCCCTTGCCCTGGAGTACAGCTTCAACCTTCATCGCCGCATTCCCCGATCACTTAAAGGGAATTCATTGTGAACTCGATGGCCGCCCAGCGCAAGGTACAGGCTGGGTATCGGCCCGTTACCGGGATAGCGGGTCAAAACGCCCCTATCGCCGCCGGGGCCAGCGGCTAGAATAGCCCTCCTGAAAGGGGAGAGTCATCGCATGGAGCCAGCCGGCGCCGTTCCGCCGTCCACACAGGCCAGCTTGCCGCCGCAGATCTCGCTGGCTGCGCGCATGGCCGGCTGGTTCGCGGTCGGCGCGCTGTTCATGCTGCTGGGCGCGCCGTTCGCCTATCGGATCGGGCTGCTCGGCGAGGTGATCTCCATCGCCCTGTTCATCGCCGGCGCCACGCTGGCCTTTTGCGCCTTCGTCGCGGGCCTGGTCGGCATCGTGCGCGCGCTGACGCCGTCAGCAAAGGTCAAGGGCGGCCTCAACTCGGTCGTCGCCGTGCTGATCGGCGGCGTCGCGCTGGGCAGCATCCTGCACTGGATGGTGCTGCCGGGCTGGGACGCGCCCCACATCCACGACGTCACCACCTCGCCCAAGGATCCGCCGGAGTTCAACCTGGCCCGCGTGGCGCACTATGCCAAACGCGACTACGTCTCCTACCGGGACTATGACGCCAGGATGAAGGGCAAGGTGTCGGCTGCCTATCCGGAGATTCGAACCCTCGTGTTCGACAAGTCGCTGCGCCAGGTGTTCCTCGCCGCCGAGGCGGCAGCGAGGGATCTTCACTGGACGGTGTTCGAAGCCGATTCGACGCAGGGCCGCATCGAGGCCGGCGACTGGGCGACCATCTTCGGCTTCGTCGACGACATCGTCATCAGGATCAGGCTCAACGCGTCCGGCTACACCGTCCTCGACATAAGGTCGGCGTCGCGGACCGGCACGACCGACTTGGGCCGCAACGCTCGGCGCATCGAGCGCTTCACCGCGGCGCTGAACAGTCATCTGCCGCAATATTCCCCCGCCAAGACTCCATAGAAGAGGTAGCGATGAAGACGAAGGCCGCCGTGGCATGGCAAGCGGGCAAGCCGCTGAGCATCGAGACCGTCGAACTCGACGGCCCGCGCGCTGGCGAGGTGCTGGTCGAGATCAGGGCGACGGGCATCTGCCACACGGATGCGTTCACCCTGTCGGGCGACGACCCAGAGGGCCTGTTCCCGGCCATCCTGGGCCATGAGGGCGCCGGCGTGGTGGTCGACGTGGGACCGGGCGTCACGTCGCTCAGGAAGGGCGACCATGTCATCCCGCTCTATACGCCTGAATGCCGCGAGTGCGAGTACTGCACCTCGGGCAAGACCAATCTGTGCCAGTCGATCCGCGAAACCCAGGGCAAGGGCCTGATGCCCGACGGAACCAGCCGATTCTCGCTGGGCAAGGACCGGATCATCCATCACTACATGGGCACATCGACCTTCGCCAACCACACGGTGGTGCCCGAGATCGCCCTGGCCAAGGTCCGCGAGGACGCGCCGTTCGACAAGATCTGCTACATCGGCTGCGGCGTCACCACCGGCATCGGCGCCGTGATCAACACCGCCAAGGTGAAGCCCGGTTCCAACGTGGTGGTGTTCGGCCTGGGCGGCATCGGCCTCAACGTGGTGCAGGGCTGCCGGCTGGTGGGCGCCAACATGATCGTCGGCGTCGACCTCAACCCGGCACGCAAGGCCATCGGCGAGAAATTCGGCATGACCCACTTCGTCAACCCCAGCGAGGTCGAGGGCGATCTGGTACCCTACCTGGTCAACCTGACCAGGGGCGGCGCCGACTACAGCTTCGAGTGCATCGGCAACGTGAAGGTGATGCGCCAGGCCCTGGAGTGCGCCCACAAGGGCTGGGGCGAGAGCATCATCATCGGCGTCGCCGGCGCCGGGCAGGAGATCAGCACCCGTCCGTTCCAACTGGTCACCGGCCGGGTCTGGCGCGGCAGCGCCTTCGGCGGCGCCAAGGGCCGCACCGACGTGCCGAAGATCGTCGACTGGTACATGGACGGCAAGATCAACATCGACGACCTGATCACCCACACCCTGCCTTTCGAACAGATCAACGAGGGCTTCGACCTGATGCATCGCGGCGAATCAATTCGCGGCGTGCTGACCTACAGCTGAGGAGAACGACATGAAGATCGCCATCATGGGATCGGGCGGCGTCGGCGGCTATTTCGGCGCGAAGATGGCGCTGGCCGGCAACGACGTCACCTTCATCGCCCGCGGCGCCCATCTCGACGCCATGCGCCGCAACGGCCTGAGGGTGAAGACCGATGATGGCGACATGATCGTCAATCCGGTGAAGGCGACCGACGATCCGGCCACCATCGGCCCCGTCGACGTGGTCCTGTTCTCGACCAAACTCTATGACACCACCGAGGCGGCCGAGCAGCTGAAGCCGGTGATGGGGCCGGGCACCTTTGTCGTCACCGTCCAGAACGGCATCAGCGGCGCCGACATGATCGGCGCCGTGCTGGGACGCGAGAACGTGCTCGCCGGGTCGACCTACATCGTCTCGCATCTCGAGGAACCGGGCGTTATCCGTCACATGGGCAAGTACCAGCGCATCGTGTTCGGCGAGATCGACGGCCGCATGAGCAACCGCGGCCGCTCGTTCGAGACGCTGTGCCAGGACTCCGGCATCGACGTGGAACTGAGCGACAAGGTCCAGACCACCATGTGGGAGAAATTCATCCCGCTGACGGTGATGAGCGGCATGACCTCCGTGACTCGTTCGCCGATCGGCCCGATCCTGGCCGATCCGGCGCTGGCTGCCATGGTCGACGCGGCCGTCAGCGAGGCCGTCAACGTCGCCCGCGCCAAGGGGATCGCGCTGCCTGAGGGCATTGCCGAGCGGGTGCAGAAGACGGTCCGGCTGGCGCCCTACGACACCAAGGCATCCATGCTGGTCGACCTGGAGCGCGGCAAGAAGATGGAGCTCCCCTGGCTCTCGGCCACCATCGCCAGCATGGGCGAGGAGCTGGGCGTGCCGACACCGACCCACAAGTTCATCGCCACCGTGCTGAAGCTGCACGCGGTCGGCGCGCCGAAGGCCTGACCGTGCGCGGCAACGGCTACAAGCTGCGGCAGCTGGCGCTGGTGGCGCGCGAGCTGGCGCCGGTCGAGGACGACCTGCTGGCGATCTTCGGGCTCGCGGTCGCCTACCGCGATCCGGTCGTCGGCAACTGGGGCCTGGAGAACATCGTGGTGCCGGTCGGCAACCAGTTCCTTGAGGTGGTCGCCCCGACCCAGCCGGGCACAACGGCGGAACGCTATCTGGACCGGCGCGGCGGCGACGGCGGCTACATGGTGATCCTGCAGACCGAGGATCCGCGTGGCCGCGATGCGCGGGTGAAGCAGATGGGCATCCGCACCGTGCACCAGAGCCTGCACAGCGACTATGATGGCCTGCAGTTGCATCCGCGCGATACGGGCGGCTCGTTCCTGGAAATCGACTGGGCACCGGGCTTCGACCAGCCCGACGGCTCGTGGCACCCCGCCAGCGACAACTGGCGCCCTGCCCGCCGCACGGAGGTCGTGACCGGGCTGCTCGCCGCCGAAATCCAGACGCCGGACCCGGATGCCCTGGCGGCGCGCTGGGCGGCCATCCTCGACCGGCCGGCCGCCGGCAACGCCATTCCGCTCGACGTCGGCACGATTCGCTTCGTGAAGGACGAAGACGGGCGCGGCGAAGGGCTGGGCGGCATCGACATCGCCGTGGCCGACAAAGCCCGCGTGCTGCGCGAGGCGCAGCGGCGCGGCCGCGTGGCGGGCGAAAACCTGCTGCTGATCGGCGGCACCCGCTTCAATCTGATCGCATAAGAAAAGGACACCAGGATGTATCAGGAGATTCTCTATTCGGTGACCGGCTCGGTCGCCGAGATTCGGTTCAACCGGCCCGACCGGCTGAACGCGCTGACCCGCCGCATGCTGACCGAGATGAAGCACGCGGTGGCCGAGGCCGAGAAGGACGACGCGGTGATCGGCATCGTCATCACCGGCGAAGGCCGCGGCTTCTGCGCCGGCATGGACATGCAGGCGCTGTCGGCGCTGGGCGCGGCGGGCGGTACCGGCAACCGGGTCGACGAGGACTATGGCCTGGACGCCCAGCCGGGCGACCCGGAGATGGGCGAGGAGTTCCTGAAGGGGCATTCCTACCTGATGGCGGTGCGCAAGCCGATCATCGCCGCCGTCAACGGCCCCTGCGCCGGCCTGGGGTTCGTGCTGGCCATGCTGTGCGACATCCGCTTCATGGGCGAGGAAGCGGTGCTGACCGCCTCGTTCTCCCAACGCGGACTGGTGGCGGAATACGGCGTGAGCTGGATCCTGCCGCGGCTGATCGGCGTGTCGAAGACCCTCGACCTGCTGTGGACGTCGCGCAAGATCAAGGCCGACGAGGCGAAGGAGATGGGCCTGGTCGACAAGGTGTTCCCCGCCGCCGACGTGGCGGCGCAGGCGCGCGC
>CAMDTB010000090.1 GCA_945907245.1 Rhizobium sp. Q54 | reverse complement strand
GGAAGCGGTCGGCGAGCTCGAACAGCAGCGCCTGGCGCCGCTCGCTGGCGCGCAGCTCCTGCTGCGCCACATGCACCGCGGTCACGTCATGGCCTTCGACGAAAATGGCGGTGACGGCCCCGGTCTCGTCGGTGATCGGCTCGTAGATGAAGTCGAGGAACCGTTGCTCGGGGGCGCCGTCCGGCGTCACCCGCAGGCGGACGGGCACATGGTGCGCCATGTAGCGCTCGCCGCTGGCATAGACGCTATCCAGAAGCTCGTGGAACCCCTGGCCGTCCAGTTCGGGCACGGCATCGCGCACCGTCCGGCCCACCAGGTCGCGCCCGCCCGGCAGCCGCGCATAGGCCAGGTTGACGAACTCGTAGACGTGGTCCGGTCCGTTGAGAATTGCGATGAAGCCGGGCGCGTTCTCGAACAGCCGCCGCCGTTCGGTGGCCTCGGTCTCACGGCGCCGCGCCAGCACCTGGCTGGTGGTCTCTATGCTGACGCCGAACAGCCCGGCGACCGTGCCATCCTCGCCGCGCACCGGCGTGTAGGAGAACGAGAAGTGGGTTTCCCTGGGCTCGCCGTCGCGGTCCAGCATCAGGCTGATGTCGTCCATATGCACCGCGTCGCCGGCGAACACCCGGTCGAACAGCGGCGCCAGCTCCTCCCACGCCTCGGCCCAAACAGCCGCGCTGGGCCTGCCGAGCGCCGCGGGGTGCTTGCGACCCAGCAGCGGCAGGAACGCGTCGTTGTAGAGCCAGGTGCGCTCCGGCCCCCACGCCAAGAACATGGGCTGCCGCGAATCGTGCATCAGGGCGAGGAGCGTCTTGAGCGGCACCGGCCAGGTTTCGAGCGGCCCCAGCGGCGTTCGCGCCCAGTCGAAGGGCCGATGCGCGCCGCCATGCCGTCCAATCCCTGCTGCCTCCCACTCACGTCAAACTACCCCTGGCCCGGAGTGTAGCGGGAGGTGAATAACGCGGATAGCGTGTTGGTTCCGCGGCCCGGTGCAACGCTACCGACCGGCCGGAAACCACAACATGCCTAACTCCAGCTTCTCGCCATCGCGACGCTCGCGCGGAACGGCTTGAGGCCGAGCATCAGGATAATCGCCGCGACAGGAACGGTGACGATCGCGGTCAGGCTCAGCGCGATGTTCAACTTCCCCGGGTCCAAGAGCACATAGTCGGTGAAGAATCCGACCAGCCCCGGCCCCACGCCCATGCCGATCAGGTTTGCGAAAAACAGGTACAGGGCCGACACCTGTGCCCGCATGTGGTTGGGAGTGACGCTCTGGAGCGCCGCAGCGGCCACGCCCGCGGGCATGGCGCCGAAAAACACCACGAAGGCGAGCAGTAGAAGCATGATCACCTCGGAGCCGGCCAGCGGAAAGAGGATCGCGCACGGCGCCATGGCGCAGGCCGCCAGCATGACCACCCGCATATAGGCGTCAGTCCGCCCCCTCTGGCGGAGCCAGTCGCTGAACACTCCGCCCAGCAACACACCGGATATGCCGAACACCAGAATGAGAAGACCATAGGCATAGCCCGCATCGTAGATGGCCCACCCGTGGCTCCGGTTGATGAACTCCGGTATCCACATCGCCGTGCCATAGCCGAAGACCGCCAGCATTGAAAAGCCGGCGAAATGGGCCCCAAAGGTTCCCTTCCCGGCCCAAAGGAATGCCACCACTTCGCGCAGCGGAACGGCGCCTCCGGGGCTGCTCGATGCATCGTGGCCGGTTTTCCGGGCTGGTTCGCGCACCGTCAGCATCAGCAGCGCCACCAGCAGGCCAGGCAGCCCGACGATGAAGAACGTCAGCTGCCAGGCGTGAATTTCGCCGAGGACGGGCAACAATATTGGCGGCGCATCGGCGACGATCTGCACGACGCTAGCACCGAGGATGTAGGCCAGCGCGCTGCCGATGAAAATGCCCGTGCTGTAGACGCTCAGGGCGCGGGCAAGCTTTTCGGGCGGAAACATGTCGGCGATCAGCGAATAGGCCGGCGGCGACAGCGCCGCCTCGCCGACGCCCACGCCCATGCGCGCCAGGAACAGACCTCCGAAAGTCTTGGCAAGACCACAGACCGCGGTCATGACGCTCCAGACGGCAATGCCCATGGCGATGATGTTGCGCCTGTTGTGACGGTCCGCGAGCCGACCTATCGGAAGCCCGAGGAATGTATAGAACAACGCGAAGGCCAACCCGCCGAGCAAGCCGACTTCGAAGTCGCCGATTCCCAGGTCCCGCTTGATGGGGGTGACGAGCAGCCCGAGAATCTGTCTGTCGATGAACGAAAAAGTGTAGGCAAGAACCAGCACGCCCACCGCATACCAGGCATGGGCAGGGCGGTACCCCGTGTCGATGGCTTGAGAGGTCGTTGGCATGACTCCGGCCTTTCGAGAGAGTGCTTCAGGTTGAATGGGCGATCGGCGTGGCTTTCTCTGACGCGCGTTCGGCGCGCATCGCCGCGATTTCCTCGCGGAGCAGGGCGATCTGGCGCGACAGTCCGTGCTCGTCCGCCGCCGCCTGTTCGCGGTCGATCCCGTGCATCGCGTTGACGATGATCGCGATGAACAGGTTCAGGACGATGAACGACGTGATCAGGATGAAGGGGACGAAGAACATCCAGGCGAGCGGATAGACCTCCATGATGGGACGGACGATGCCGTTAGACCACGATTCCAGTGTCATGATCTGAAACAGCGAATACAGCGAGGCGCCGAGGGAGCCGAACCAGTCGGGAAACGCCGCGCCGAAGAGCTTCGTGGTCATGACCGCAGAGACGTAGAACACCAGCGCGATGAGAAAGAAGACCGCGCCCATGGCCGGAATGGCGCCCAGAAGCCCCTGGATCACCACGCGCATCCGCGGCACCAGCGACAGCAGGCGCAGGGTGCGGAGAATTCTCAGCGCACGCAGGACACCGGTGCCCGAACCCAGCGTCGCGATCGACAGGCTTACGATGATGAAGTCGAAGGCGTTCCAGCCATCGCGGAAAAACGCCCACCGGTAGACGAACAGCTTGATGGCCAGTTCGCTTGTGAAGATCATCACGGCGATCACATCGATGGCGCGAAGAAACCCGCCATAGCGCTCCGCGGCAAACGGCCAGGTTTCCAGGCCCAGGGCCACGGAACTCATGATGATGGCTGCCATGATCACGCCCCGGGTCGGCCCGGCTTCTATGAATCCCTGGAGGGCGACTCTAGCGCGCGAGAGGGTCATCGATGGTCTTCTCAAGGTAGGCAAGGGCGGCCGCTTCGTCGACGAACAAGGCGAAAGTCAGGCTTGCCGCCATCAGCATCATGGCGCTGTCCCAGCGATTGAACCGGCCCGCCTCGGCCACCTCTTCGCGGCGCCAGAAAGCCGACAGCCCCATGGCCATCGCCGCATAGAAGGAGAACGCCTCCATGGCGGGCAGAAACAACGGTGAAGGCAGCCACACGGCGACGAACAGCGCCACGAGCAGCGGCAGGCCCACACGGATCAGGGTTTCGCGGACTTGCCGGTGAGGAGACGGCCCCCCGGCTGGCACCCGCCGCCCGCGACCCGGCTTCCTGAATTGGCTTTGAGGCATGGCGGTCACCTGTCCGGGGTCATGCCTCGCCGGGGTTTCCCGACAGATAGGGTTTGACCGCGGCGAGGGCGGCGCCGCACTCGGGGACCGCGCCGGACACCACGGTCTCGACCGAATCGAGGCCCAGCGCGACCTTGACAGCGGCGCCGATCGCCCACCCCCAGTCGCCCTGCACCTTCTCGGCAAGGACGACGGGCGCGGTGGCGATGCAGCCGCTCACTTGCTCCACCACCGCCGCCGGCGCCTGCGTTTCCCGCAGCGCATCAGTCATCGTTGCATCGAAAGGCTCGATAATGAAAATCGCCACCAAGTACATGATAAACTCGTTGATCATCTTGGGCTCCTGGTGGTGAGTGACAGCCCCGCATGGCGGGCCTTGGCAGGACCGATGGTCCGGGTCATGGCGCATCCGCAATGTTGAACTGGGCAGGATCGAGCCCGAGCACGCTGCAAATCCGGATGGCGGCATTGCGCTCCTCGGTATCGAAGCCGCCATCCGCGGCCGCGATCGCGCAACACGCCTCCACGAGCAGCGCCGGGTAGCGCTGGGCGCCGCGAAGCCTGGCGACCGCCTCCAGCGACTCGCGCTCGGCCCGCTCATGATCGCTGACGAAGCGGTCGCTGAGCGCTTCGAACGTCGCCAATGCATCGTCTAGGCCGAACGCGGCAATGGGCTCGAAGCCGCGGATCAGTCCGAGCATTCGGTCTCGCTCTTCCTGGGTGGCCCATCCATCGGCGTAGGCGACGATGGCACAGCCGGCGATGATCCCTTCCAGTAGGTGCTCGTTGCGCGCCCTGTGAACCTCGTCGGTGAACTCCTCCCAGGTCCTGTTCGAGAACCTTCCCAGTGAGCGTCGATATGGCATGTTCAGCCCTTTCCGTTTGCCGGGGACACGTCGCCCCGTGATGGTTTCCGCCGTCCGGCCGGTTGTTTCGGCCGCTGGGGACCGTCGCATCGACGGTCGCCAGCGGGACACCGACCCGATGTCACGCCGCCCGTCATGCCAGGTGATCGATGGCGGGCTTGCGGGTTCGCCACAGGGAGTACGCGACACCCGACGCCAGGATGAGGAGGGTGATGACCAGGGACAGGGTGGGCGGGAACTTCTCGAGGCCGATCAGATCGGCGACGAAAACCTTGCCGCCGATAAAGATCAGCAGCACCGCCAACGCGGTCTTCAGGTAATGGAACCGGTCAACGATCGCCGCCAGGGCAAAATACAGGGCGCGCAGGCCCAGAATGGCGAAGATGTTGGAGGTGTAGACGATGAACGGGTCCGTGGTGATGGCGAAGATCGCGGGGACCGAATCCACGGCGAAGATGACGTCGGCGATTTCGATCAGAACCAGCGCCATGAACAGGGGCGTCGCGAACCAGACCAGCTTGCCGGTCGTCGGATGGGGCAGTTTCACGAGAAAACGCTGGCCGTGCAGTTCGTCGGTGACGTTGAACCGCTTGCGGAACATTTTCAGCAGTGGATTGTCGCCTATGGAGCGCGGCTTCTCTTCGAACGCCAGCATCTTGATGCCGGTGAGGATGAGGAAGGCGGCGAACACATAGAGGACCCAGGAGAACTCGGACACGATCGCCGCGCCAAACCCGATCATGATCGCCCTCAGGACGATCACGCCGAGGATACCCCAGAAAAGCACCCGGTGCTGGTAGGCACGCGGGACCGCGAAGAAGCTGAAGATCATGGCGATGACGAACACGTTGTCCATCGCCAGGGTTTTCTCGACCACGAAGCCGGTGAGATAATTCATTCCGGACTCGGCGCCCAGATACCACCAGACCCATGCCCCGAAGGCGAGGCCGAGCGTGATATAGCCGGCGGACATCACCAGGCTTTCGCGCACGCCAATTTCGCGGTTGTCGCGGTGAAGGACGCCGAGGTCGAGCGTGAGCAACGTGATGACGATGCCGACGAAGGCGAGCCACATCCAGAGCGGCTTGCCGAGCCAGTCGACGAGCAGGAATTCAAGGTCCAACAGGGCCTCCCAGGCAACCGCCGGCTTGCGATATCGGAAAATTGGTCCGACATCGCGGGAGCGCCGACAGCATCCCGCCAGAGGGGCCCGGACCAGGGGTTAGACCCTATCTCGGGTGGTGAACGGGATATTCAAGACTCGGCCGAATGAAAAATATTTAGCCGGCCCAGAACACCACGGTACGCATGATGGGGACACGAATGCCCGCAGTCCGATCAGTTCAGGTCCCGCCGCAGCGTTTCCATCAGCTTGCGCGCCTGTTGCTGGATCGCCGCCTCCGGCTTCAGGCCCAGGCACGTCTCCGCCGCTTCGCGCGCGCCCTTCAGCTGGCCGGACTTGGCCTGGATGGCGGCGCTTTCCAGCCATAGCCGTGCATCGGCCGGGGCGATCAGCAGCATGCGCTGCATGATCTGCAGGCCGCGGGCCTGGTTGCCGCCCTGCAGGGCGCGGCCGCGGATGTTGTTGAGCAGGCGCAGCAGCACCGCACGGTCAGGCATGGGCTCGTAATATGCCGGCTCCAGCTCGGCGTCCGGACCCACATAGGTCTTGAGCAGCTGGCGCAGGGCCGGCGGCTCGACGGTGACGCCGGCATGGAACGGGTCGAGGATCACCCGGTCGGACTCGCCGTCGAGGCGCAGCACGAAATGGCCGGGGAAATCCAGCCCCCAGGCCTGCCAGCCGGCGCGGCGCGCGGTCTCGATGTAGAGGATGGCGAGCGCGACGGGCAGGCCCTTGCGGCGGTCGATCACCGACATCAGATTGGCGTTGACCATGTCGTCATAGGTCTCGCGGTCGCCGCCATAGCCGTGCTCGATGTGGATCACCGTCGACAGCGCGTCGCCCCGGTCGGCGGCGCCCGCGATCTGGCGGGTCAGCAGCCCCGCGGCCAGGTCGTCCAGGTGGCGCAGATAGGGGCCGACCTCGCGGCCCGGATGATCGAGCGCCGCGAGCAGAAGCGCGGCCTCGGCGAGCGGCATCGTGTCGCCCTCTGCCGCGCCGATCTCGCGCAGCCGCGCCTCATGCTCGTCGGTTCCGGTCATTCGGCCGCCTGGGAGACCTCTGCCCTGTCGAAGCGCAGCCGCAGTTCCTTCAGCCCGCGCAGGATGAAGTTGGCGTGGTGCTCCAGCGGCGCGTGGCCGTCGGCGAGGCGGATGTTGGCGAGGCGGCGCAGCAGGGTGCGGAAGCCGAGGAACATCTCCTCGCGCGCCAGCATGGCGCCGACGCAGAAATGCACGCCGACGCCGAAGGCGATCTGGGCGCCGGCGTTGCGGCGGCAGACGTCGAGCGCGTCCGGCTCGGCGAACACCCTGTCGTCCCGGTTGGCGGCGGCCCAGCGCAGATTGACCAGCGAGCCGGCGGGAATCTCGTGGCCGCCCAGCACCGTGTCGCGCGTGGTCACCCGGAACAGGCCGGCGACCGGCGATTCGAGGCGCAGCACCTCCTCGCAGAAGGTGCGCATCATCTTGTCGTCGCCCGCCTGGAGCAGGGCGAGCTGGTCCGGGTTGTCGAGCAGCAGCACCATGCCGGCGGCGAAGGCGTTTGTGGTGGTCTCGTTGCCGGCCACCAGCAGCTGCTGGATGATCGACAGCAGCTCGGAGCCGTTGAGCGGGCGGCCGTCGGGATTGCCGTCCTCTTCCAGCCTGGCGCTGACCAGGTCGCCAAGGATGTCGTCCTTCGGCTCGCGGCGGCGCTCCTCGATGCGGTCGAGGAAATAGCGCTGGAACTCGATCACCAGCTTCATCCGCTCGAGCTCGGCCTCGGCGCCGATGTCGAGGCCGATGGGAATCGACGCGTCGGACCAGTCCTTGAATTTCTGCGTGTCGCGGCGCGGCACGCCGAGCTGGTCGGCGATGATATAGATCGGCAGCTTGATGGCGAATTCGGCGACGAACTCCACCTCGCCGCGGTCGATGAAATCGTCGATCAGCTCGTCGACGATCTGCTGGATGTATTCCTGCATGCCGCGCACGCGCCCGGCGGTGAACGCCCGGTTGACCAGGTTGCGGTACCGTGTGTGCACCGGCGGATCGGCGGAAATCAGGGTGCTGGCGAACGGTACGCCCTCACGCTCGTAAAGCTCGACCACCTCCGGATAGGCGCCCATGCTGCCCGAGGCGCCCTGGGCGATCTGGCTGGAGAACACCTCGGTGTTGCGCACCGCCTCCATCACCAGGTCGTAACGGGTGACGATGTAATAGCCGGTCTGCGGGATGCGGTAGACCGGCGCCTGCTCGCGCAGCGCCCGGTAGGCCGGGAACGGGCACTCCAGCGTGGCCTGTTCCAACAGGTTGAGGGTCGTCAGGTCCGTCATCGCGTGGTCTCCCCTGCGCGCGGTTTCCCGCCGCGAAACCGCCATTTCCCGGGCAACGGAGTGTAACCCGCGAGGCCCCGCGCCACTAGATAAACTGGTTGCCGAAGCCGGGGAAAAAAGGTAAGTAATGCTGATATATATCGGCGGTTCCGCCGGTTGAATGGCGCAGGATTGCCGGAAGCTCCCGCAGCCCCATGTTCCGATACGGCTGACGCATGGCAGCCACGGAAATCTGAGGCTTTGGTAACTCCCGGCGAATCGGTACTCTTATCGGCCTTTAAGAAAAGACCGGAGAACGCCGCGTGACCCCGCAAGACGGCCACGAGGCATTTTCGCGGCCTGAAGGGAGACACCCCAGGATGTCGACGCCAGACAGGGACTTGATCATGCCCGGCCTGCCCAAGGCCCAAGGCCTTTATGACCCGACGCAGGAACATGATGCGTGCGGCATCGGCTTCGTCGCGAACATCAAGGGCAAGAAGAGTCACGAGATCGTCCAGCAGGGCCTGCAGATCCTGCTCAACCTGGACCACCGCGGCGCGGTGGGCGCCGACCCGAAGGCCGGCGACGGCGCCGGCATCCTGATCCAGGTGCCGGATGCGTTCATGCGCACCGAGGCCGGCAAGCTCGACATCACCCTGCCCAAGGCCGGCCATTACGGCGTCGGCGTCATCTTCCTGCCGCGCGATCCCGCGCTGCAGGAGAGAATCCAGGAGATCGTCGAGGAAACCACGGCGCTGGAAGGCCAGCGCTTCCTGGGCTGGCGCGACGTGCCGGTCGACAATTCCGATTTCTCCGAGGCGCTGAAGAAGACCGAGCCCTGCATCAGGCAGTTCTTCATCGGCCGCGGCGCCGCCGTGCTCGACGACGACATGTTCGAGCGCAAGCTGTACATCCTGCGCAAGGTGGTGTCCTCGGCCGTCGAGAAGATGGGGCCGGACGTCTATTCCTGGTACTACATCCCCTCGCTGTCCTCGCGCACCGTGCTCTACAAGGGCATCCTGCTGGCGACGCAGGTGGGCGCCTATTACATGGACCTGCAGGATCCGCTGATGGAATCGGCGCTGGCCCTCGTCCACCAGCGGTTCTCGACCAACACCTTCCCGTCGTGGAAGCTGGCGCATCCGTTCCGGTTCATCTGCCACAACGGCGAGATCAACACGGTGCGCGGCAACATCAACTGGATGAACGCCCGCCGCGACGCGTTGCGCTCGGAGGTCTATGGCGAGGATCTCGAGAAGCTGTGGCCGCTGATTCCCGAAGGCCAGTCCGATTCCGCCGACTTCGACAACGCGCTCGAGTTGCTGGTCCATGGCGGCTATTCGCTTGCCCACGCCATGATGATGCTGATCCCGGAAGCCTGGGCCGGCAATCCGCTGATGGACGACCAGCGCCGCGCGTTCTACGAGTACCATGCCGCGCTGATGGAGCCGTGGGACGGCCCGGCCGCCGTGGCGTTCACCGACGGCCGCCAGATCGGCGCCACGCTGGACCGCAACGGCCTGCGCCCGGCGCGCTACATCATCACCGACGACGACATGGTGATCCTGGCGTCTGAAGCCGGCGTGCTGCCGGTGCCCGAGAGCAAGATCGTCAAGAAGTGGCGGCTGCAGCCGGGCAAGATGCTGCTGATCGACACCGTCGAGGGCCGCATCATCGACGACGAGGAAATCAAGGCGCAGCTGGCATCGGCCAAGCCCTACAAGAAGCTGCTCGACGCCGCGCAGATCCAGCTCGAGACCCTGCCCGAGCGCGAAGGCCTCGACGAGCCGTCATCCAGCGTGCCGCTGCTGAAGCAGCAGCAGGCGTTCGGCTACACCCAGGAAGACCTGCGCATCCTGATGACGCCGATGGTGCTGACCGGCCAGGAAGCCGTCGGCTCCATGGGCAACGACACGCCGATCCCGGCGCTGTCGAACCAGCCCAAGCCGCTCTATTCCTATTTCAAGCAGCGCTTTGCCCAGGTGACCAACCCGCCGATCGATCCGATCCGCGAGGAGCTGGTCATGTCGCTGACGTCGTTCATCGGCCCGCGGCCAAACCTGCTGGGCCTGGGCGCGGGCGGCCACAAGCGGCTGGAGGTGCATCAGCCGATCCTGACCAACGCCGACCTGGAGAAGATCCGCCACATCGGCGACGTGGCGGGCAACCCGTTCCACACCCTGACCGTCGACGCCACCTATCCGGCGTCCGAGGGCGCCGCCGGCATGAAAGTCGCTCTGGACCGCATCTGCCGCGAGGCCGAGGACGGCGTCGAGGCCGACTACAACATCGTCATCGTCTCGGACCGGGCGGTGAGCCAGGACCGCATCCCGATCCCGTCGCTGCTCGCCACCTCGGCGGTGCACCAGCACCTGATCAAGCACGGCCTGCGCACCGGCGCGGGCCTGGTCATAGAGACCGGCGAGGCACGCGAGGTGCATCATTTCTGCCTGCTGGCGGGCTACGGCGCCGAAGCCATCAATCCGTGGCTGGCGTTCGACACCATCGTCAACATGCTGCCGCATCTCGATGAGCAGATCTCCGAGAAGTACGCCAAGGAGCGCTACGTCAAGGCGATCTCCAAGGGCATCCTGAAGGTCATGTCCAAGATGGGCATCTCGACCTACCAGTCCTATTGCGGCGCCCAGATCTTCGACGCGGTCGGCCTGTCGACCCAGTTCGTCGCCGACTATTTCTACGGCACGCCAACCACCATCGAGGGCGCCGGCCTGGCCGAGATCGCCGAGGAGAGCGTGCGCCGCCACAAGCTGGCGTTCGGCAACTCGCCGGTCTACGCCAACCAGCTCGACGTGGGCGGCGACTACATGTACCGGATCCGGGGCGAGGACCACATGTGGACCCCGGAGACGGTCAGCGCGCTGCAGCACGCGGTGCGCGGCAACAGCCAGGACCGCTACCGGCAGTTCGCCGCCGCCATCAACGACCAGGACGAGCGCCTGATCACGCCGCGCAGCCTGTTCACCATCAAGCAGGCCGCCACGCCGATCCCGATCGACGAGGTCGAGCCGGCGTCCGAGATCGTCAAGCGGTTCGCCACCGGGGCCATGTCGTTCGGCTCGATCAGCCGCGAGGCGCACACCACGCTGGCCATCGCCATGAACCGGATCGGCGGCAAGTCGAACACCGGCGAGGGCGGCGAGGAGCCCGACCGGTTCCTGCCGATGCCGAACGGCGACTCCATGCGCTCGGCCATCAAGCAGGTGGCGTCGGGCCGCTTCGGCGTGACTGCCGAGTACCTCGTCAACGCGGACGACATCCAGATCAAGATGGCCCAGGGCGCCAAGCCCGGCGAGGGCGGCCAGCTGCCCGGCCACAAGGTCGACGAGATCATCGCCAAGGTGCGGCATTCCACGCCCGGCGTCGGCCTGATCTCGCCGCCGCCGCATCACGACATCTACTCGATCGAGGACCTGGCGGAGCTGATTCACGACTTGAAGAACGCCAATCACCACGCGCGCATCAGCGTCAAGCTGGTGTCCGAAGTGGGCGTGGGCACGATCGCCGCGGGTGTGGCGAAGGGCCACGCTGACGTGATTCTGATTTCAGGACACGACGGCGGCACGGGCGCGTCGCCGCAGGGGTCGATCAAGCATGCCGGCCTGCCGTGGGAGCTTGGCCTGGCGGAGACGCATCAGACGCTGGTGCTCAACAAGCTGCGCGA
>CAMDTB010000089.1 GCA_945907245.1 Rhizobium sp. Q54 | reverse complement strand
CCACCTTAATGTCCATGCCGCCGAGCCTATCCAGGTTCGCGCGCATCCCGAGTTGCTGGCGCAGGCCATCGCCAACCTCATCGACAACGCCATAAAATATTCGCCGAGGGGTAGCGCCATAGAACTGCGGGCCTCGCTCGGGCCGCTCGGGCCGCTGATCGAGGTCAGCGATCGCGGACCTGGCATCCCGGCGGAGGCACGCGAACGGGTGATCCACCGGTTTGTCAGACTGGATGCCGCGCGGAAAAGTCCGGGTTCCGGACTTGGTCTCAGCCTCGTGGCCGCGGTTGCCAAATTGCACGGAGCCTTCCTGAAATTGCACGACAACCTGCCGGGGCTGACCGCGGTGATCCAATTCGTTGCCAAGCCGCGCCGGAAGCCGCCACTGAGCTTCCTGTTCAGGCGCACTGTCGAAAGATGAAAAAAAGTTAATCTTTGGGCCATTGTCAGTTCATGCCTATGGCCGTATTGATATGCCCAAGGACCTCCGCCGCGTTTGCCGAGGACCTCACTGCCCGGGGAGGGTGGTCGGCGCCGAACCGAAAGGCGCTTTGGGGAAGATCAAAGTACACAGCGTCGAGGAACCATGAACAATACCCAATCCGTGATTTCCGGCCGTGCGCTCGGTTTCGTCTTCGTCATCCTGATCCATGCCGGTCTTTTCTATGCGCTCATGACCGGCCTCAGCAAAACCATGGTTGAGCTGCTGACGGGGCCGATGGAAACCGAGATCATCGAGGAATCCGTCAAGGATGATGCGCCGCCGCCGCCTCCGCCGCCGGACTTCAAGCCGCCGCCGCCCGCTTTCGTCGACATGCCGATGGTGAGCTTCGACTCCGCTCCGGCTTCCGCGGCGATCCAGAACGTTACCAATGAAGTGAAGAAGGCGCCGCCGCCGCCGCCGCCGCCGCCGTCCGCGCCTCCGACGGAGCCGCGGCAGGATCCTCGCCGGCCGATCACGCAGCCGGAATATCCGGCGACGTCCGTCCGCCTGGGTGAAGAAGGGGCCGTCATCCTGAAGTTCATGGTGATGCCCAACGGCCGTGTTGACGGTGAAACCATTTCGGTCATCGAAAGCAGCGGCTCCGAACGTCTCGACAAGGCCGCGATCGCCGAAGCGCGCAAGGCCTGGAAGTTCATCCCTGGAACGAAGGACGGCAAGCCTGTTGCTGTATGGCACCAGTTCCGAGTCGTTTTCGAGCTGAAGAAGGCGCGCGGTTAACCCGCGCTTCTTTCCGCGTCTTGCAACCAAACTTCGCCGGCCAAACCGGCTTTACGTCAAGAATTCAAAACGGAGATAACATCATGAACCGCCTGTCCACCCGTAATTGGGGCACCCGTGCGATCGCGTCGATCGCCCTTGCCCTGACCCTGGTCGTCGCCCCGGTTGCCACCGGCGTCGCCATTGCCCAGGACGCCGCGGCGCCTGCCGCCGACGCGCCCGTCATGACCGATCCGGCCGCGCCGGCTGCCGACGCTGCCGCGCCGGCCGAAGCCGCGCCGATTGCCGACGCCGAGATGGCTGAAGTCGAGAATCCCTACGGCCTGAAGGCCATGTGGGAGCACGGCGACTACATCTCCAAGGGTACGCTGTTCATCCTGGTCGTCATGTCCATGGGCACCTGGTACATCCTGTTCACCAAGATTTTGGATCAGGCCAAGTTGTTCCGTCAGGCCAAGGCCGTCGACAGTGACTTCTGGAAGGCCCCGACCCTGCAGGAAGGCCTCGACAAGCTGGACCGCGGCAATCAGTTCCGTGCCCTGATCGAAAAGGGTCTGGGCGCCGCCCAGCATCACGAAGGCCGTCTGACCGACCAGATCGACGCGCCCGAGTGGATCGCCAACAATCTGCAGCGTGAGTCCGACACCATCCAGAACCGCCTCCAGGGTGGTCTGGCCTTCCTCGCCACCGTCGGTTCGACCGCTCCGTTCGTCGGTCTGTTCGGTACGGTGTGGGGCATCTATCACGCCCTGATCGCCATCGGCGTTGCCGGTCAGGCCTCGATCGACAAGGTCGCGGGTCCCGTCGGTGAAGCGCTCATCATGACCGCCATCGGTCTGGCCGTCGCCGTGCCGGCGGTGCTTGGCTACAACTGGCTGGTCCGCCGCAACAAGGCTGCTGCGTTCATCGTCCAGAACTTCACGACCGACTACGCCTCCTACCTGGTGCAGAGCCGCGCCGCGACTGCCCGGAGCCACTAACATGTCAATGACCGTCGGAGATAAGGATGCCGATGGTGTGATGAACGAGATCAACACCACGCCCCTCGTGGACGTGATGCTCGTTCTCCTCATCATCTTCCTCATCACCATTCCAGTGGTGATCACGACGGTGCCGGTGACGCTGCCGAAGGCGACCAACCAGGCGACCGTGACGAAACCAGAGAACGTCGTCATCGCCGTCGACGCCAACGGTAACGTCTACTGGAATGCTGTGCAGGTCGAGGGACCTACCGCACTGTCGGAGAAGCTCGCCGCCGTGGCGGTGCTCGATCCTCAGCCGGAAGTCCACATCCGCGGCGACAAGGCGGCCCGCTACGAGTTCGTGGGACGTGTTGTCGTCGCCTGCCAGCGCGTGGGTATCGTGAAGGTTGGCTTCATCACCGAACCGCTGCGCCCCGGCGCCTGAACCGTCAGTCAAAGGAGTATAGCCAATGGCTATGAGTGTAGGTAATCGGGACGAAGCGGACGTGATGGTGGAGATGAACACCACGCCGTTGATCGACGTGATGCTCGTGTTGCTGATCATGCTTATCGTCACGATCCCGGTCCAGACCCACGCCGTGAAACTTGACATGCCAGTGAACAAGCCGTCGACGCCGCCCGAGCCGCCTGAAGTGGTCGAGTTGCAGGTCGATTTCGACGGCACGGTGCTCTGGAACGGCAACGTTGTCTCCAATATGGGGCAGCTCAACGGCTACCTGAACACCGTCGCCTCGCAGCCGAAGCAGCCGGAAATCCATATCCGTCCCCACAAGCTCGTGAAATACGAGTACGTGGCGAAGGTGATGGCTGCGACCCAGCGCCTCGGTCTGAAGAAGATGGGACTGATCAACGATAGTTCGATCGGCGGCTGACGCATTCATGCCGGGTTCAATGTCGCGAACCTATGGTTTGTCTTGCGCGGTTGACGCGTAGAACTTTGAGAAATGGAAGACACACATGAACGGGAAACAACTCGTCGCCCTCGTGATGGTCGCCCTGGCCGGTCCGGTCCTGGCAACCGCCGTCGTGGACACGGGCGCTGCCGTTGCCGCTCCCAAGCAGCAGAAGGTCAGCGAGAAGGTCGGTAAGCCTCTGCAGGAAGCCCAGGCGGCTCTCCAGGCAAAGGATTACAACAAGGCAATCGCCAAGCTCGACGAGGCGAAAGCCGTCGAGAAGCGGTCGCCTTACGAAAACTATGTGATCAGCCAGTTTGAGACCAACGCCTATGTCGGCCTGAAGCAGTATGACAAGGCCGCCAGGGCGATCCAGTCGACGATCGACAGCGGTATCGCGGCCCCGGAAGAGGTCATGACGCTGCGCAAGAACCTGATCCAGATCTACTACAGCCTCAAGAACTACAACGCCGCCGTGCAGTCCGCGCAGCAGTATCTGAGCCAGAACCCCGGCGATTCCGATATGCAGGTTCTGGTCGCCCAGAGCCAGTACCTGCAGGGCAAGTGCGCCGAGGCAGGCTCGACGGTGAAGAAACTGGTCGATAGCGCCCGGTCGGCCGGCAAGCCGGTGAAGGAGGAATGGCTCCAGATCCAGCTCAGCTGCGCCCACAAGGCCAAGGACGCGAACTCCATGCGTGACGCACTGGAGCAGTTGGTCCGCGTTGCCCCGAGCAACAAGGATTACTGGCGTGACCTGATCAACGCCTTCCGCGCAACCAATGGCAGCGATGCGATGAACCTGGAAAGCTTCCGCTTGATGGATCGCCTTGGCACATTGACCACTGCGGACGACTACATGGAGATGGCGCAGGTCGCCGTTCTACTCGGCGTGCCGGGCGATGGCCAGAGTGCGATCAAAGAGGGCTACGAGAAGAAGATCCTCGGCCAGGGCAACGACGCGGGCCGTCACGAGCGTCTGAAGAAGACGGTCGATGACGCCGTGGCGGTCGACAAGACCGAAACGGCTGCGCTCGAGAAGGAAGCCGCCACCGCCACGACCGGTGAGAAGCACATCGCGGTAGCCGAGTCCTATGCGAGCTATGGCCAGTACGACAAGGCAATTGCCGCGTACCAGTCCGGTATCAAGAAGGGTGGCCTGAAGAACCCGGCCGCAGCTCAGCTGCGTCTTGGCCAGGCTCTGCTTGCCGCCGGCAAGAAGGCCGAAGCCGACGCCGCGTTCAAGGCCGTCAAGGGCGACGCCTCCTACGAGAAGCTCGCCAACTACTGGATGATCGCTTCGTAACAGACGGGTTGGCCGCTCTGGCGGCCCTCCTGCCAGACTACCGGAATCCCCCTCGCTTTGCGGCGAGGGGGATTTTCTTTATGATCCAGCCATTGGCTCCCGGTTGGTTTTGCATGGCTCCGGAGCTTGCCGTTGGGTACCCTGCGCGCAGTCTCTGGCAGGATATACGGGAGAAGCGGACGTGACGGCATCGCAGCGGCGCCTGGCCTTCTGGCTTATCGGGTTCGTGGCCTTTCTCGGCGTTATCTGGCTGCTCCGTACGATCCTGCTGCCCTTTCTCGCCGGTCTAGCGGTGGCTTATTTCCTCGACCCGATCTGTGACCGGATGCAGCGCTGGGGCATGTCGCGGGTATGGGCGGCGTCGCTCCTGACCGTTGGCTTTGCGTTGCTGGTGGCTGCGGCATTTGCTCTGTTGCTACCACTCGCGATCCATCAGCTCGGAGACCTCGTCGACAGCGCGCCGATGTTGCTCGATGTTGCCAAGGATAAATTCCAGCTGCTGCTCGACCGGGTCGATCGAGAGGTGGATCCCGGGACCGCCAATCAAATCCGCGACGGCCTGACCAGTTCGTTCGGCGGGCTGGGTAACTGGATCGGTGGCGTTCTCACAGGGTTGCTGTCGAGTGGGCTTGCGCTGTTGAATATCCTGTCCCTGATCTTCCTGACGCCGGTCGTTGCGTTCTTCATGCTGCGCGACTGGGACGGATTCATCGCCAAGATAGATTCCTGGATTCCTCGCAATCAGGTCGATGTCGTGCGTGATCTCGCGCGTCAAATCGACGACACCCTGGCGGCATGGGTCCGTGGCGTGGCGCTCGTCTGCGTGATGCTCGCGACCTTCTATGCCGTGACGCTCAGCCTTCTCGGTCTCAAGGTCGGACTGTTCATCGGCATTTTTGCCGGGTTACTGTCTTTCGTGCCGTTTGTGGGCGCCGTCGGCGGTCTTGTCCTCGCAGTTGGAATGGCGGCAGTAGAATTCGACAATCCATGGCGGGTGGCTGCGGTCGCGGGCGTGTTCTTGATCGGTCAGGCTGCCGAGGGGAACTGGCTGACGCCCATGCTGGTGGGCAACAAGGTGGAGCTGCATCCGGTGGCGGTGATCTTCGCCCTGCTGGCCGGCGGCGCATTGTTCGGTTTCGTGGGCCTGCTGCTGGCGGTGCCGGTGGCGGCGGTGATCGGCGTACTGACGCGTTACGCCATCCGGCAGTATCTGCAAAGTCAGATGTACTCCGGGCACAACCTGCCGCCCCCGGTGTAGCGGGGTCCATGGCCGTCCAGCCATGGCTCGGCGACCATGCTATATCCAGTAGGCTGTCGCGTTGTCGTGGTTGTGGTGCGTCTTGCCCCAGCCTTCATCTTCCCGCTTCGGGTTCTCGCCGGAGTTGAAAGTCGGGACGCTATTCAGCGTTTCCTTGTCGATATTGACGAAAGGGCCGTCCATCTCGGTGCTGTATTTGAGCACGCTCCAGGGCAGCGGATGATGCTTGTCGCCCATGCCCAGGAAGCTGCGGTGAGATCGCCGTGGTGGCCTCGTGCAGCTTCATCTCGTGGCTGTCGCTGTTCCCTGTTTGCCATAGAGCGACAGGAACGCCCGGAGGTGTCGCCGGTTCCTCGTGACGTCAGTCGGCTTCGAACGCATCCGGATAGGTGACGGTGCCCACCGTTCCACGCAGGGCGTCGGGCGTCAGGTCCAGCGCCATGAATGCGTCGCCGGCATAATGTGATGCGAGCTTGCTGGCCGCTGCCGCCGAGAATCCGAAGCGTGGATAATATGCCGTATGACCCAGAACGAATACCGCTTCGAAGCCTTGGGCGGTCACCGAGTCGAGGCCCGAACGCACCAGCGCCGATCCGATGCCGCGGCGCTGCAGGGCGGGTGCGACGGCTAGGGGCGCCAACGCGGCTGCGCGCACGGTCCATCCGTCCATGGTCACCGACAATGCGCTGAACAGGATGTGGCCGACGATCACGTCGCCCTCGACGGCAACCAGCGACGCCCGAACCAGTTCTTCGCTGCGCAGGCGATCAACCAGCGCGGCCTCGTAGCCACCGCCGAAAGCCGCCTGATTGAGCGACCGGATGTCGCCGTGATCGGCTTGCGTCTCGTCTCTTATAATCATGAACGGCCTATTCGGGCAGCAGCCAGCCGGCCGTGACCGGGCCGCTTGCGCCCAGCTTCTCCGCCAGCCAGGGCAGGGCAGCGGTGGCTGCATCGGGAAGGGTAAAGGGTGGGTTTACGATAAAAAGACCCGAGCCCGTCATTCCCCGTTCCGGTGTATCCGGCGCCATGCACAATTCCATCCTGTATGTCTTGCGAAGTCCCGCCGCGCGCATGGCGATTTCCATCGCGTGCACACGTGACCTGTCTATAACGGGATACCACCAGATATATATCCCGCCAGGAAACTTTTTCCATGCGCGGGTAACGGCCGTGGTGATCAGGGCATAGTCGGTCTTGATTTCGTAGCTGGGGTCGTTCAGGCACAGCGCCCGCCGTTCCTGAGGCGGCATCTGCGCGATCAGGCCCCGTATACCGTCGGATTTTTCCACACGAACACGCCGTTGGCCCCGGGTCAGTTTTGCGAGGCACTCTTCATCGGTTGGGTGCAGCTCGTAGAACACGGCGCGATCCTGCTCGCGCATCATGGCGGAGATCAGCGATGGGGATCCTGGATAGGTACTAAGGCGGCCATCGGGATTGAATGAACGTACCAGCGCCAGGTACCCCCGCAACAGTTCCGGCGCGTCCGCCGCGTGTGGCAGGAGCCGGGCAATGCCGTCGCGGTACTCCCCGGTCTTCTCGGCCTCCGGCGATTCCAGGTCGTAGAGTCCGGCGCCGGCGTGGGTGTCGAGGAAGAATGCCGGCGCGTCCTTTTGCGCCATGTAGCGGGCAACGAACGCGCATACGCCATGCTTGAGCACGTCGGCGTGATTTCCGGCGTGAAACCCGTGGCGATAGGAAAGCATGGCTCGACCCGAGCAGGAGGGGCTGTGACCGGGCGCACTTTGGCCACGAGGGGTCTGCCGATCAAGTGGCAATGCGGCATGGCCGGGATACAAATGGAGACGGGGCGGACCGGGATGCCGGTCCGCCCCGTCTGGACGAGATCAGACTACCAGCGGTAGGTAGACTGGATAGTGATCAGGCGCGGCATGCCGAGCTGACCGGTCAGATCGCCGGTTGCGCCCAGTGGCTTGTCCTGGATGCTGTAGACGTAATGGTCGTTGCCGCAGTTTGCGCAGACCAGCGAGAACTCCCACGGACCGTTCGACTGGTAGAAGCGAACCGCCGCATTGATCAGCGTACGCGCGGGGACCGCCGTGCCGGGCTGACGGATGGCTTCGGAGCCCTTGTTGCGGAAGTTCACGTCCGCCGAGAGCGACAGGCCCCAGTCGTCGGTTACCGCCACATCGTAGGTGAAGCCGCCGGCGATCTGGAACGGGCCGCCGCCGTAACGCTCACCCGAGAGGTCCTGGGCGAAGCCGCCCGTACCGGTCGGAAGGCACAAAGCTGCCAGTGCGGGCACATAGTTCGACGCCGACGGGGTACGCTGGCCGGCATAGCACTGGGCCGCCGGGAAGCTGGTGTACTTCAGGCGATTGTATTGTGCCGACACACGCAGCTGCAGTTCGTCGGTGGCCTGCAGGTACATGTTGCCTTCGATGCCCGTGTTGCGGGCGCCGGCGGCGTTCTGGACGGTGAAGTTGGTCGTCACCGGATTGAACACGGCCACCTGCAGCGAGTTGTACTTCATGGTGTAGAGGGCGACGTCGGCGGTCATGATCCCGTCGAAGAACGAACCCTTGGCGCCAACTTCGAAGCCCTTCACGGTCGAGCCGTCGAAGGTCAGGATCGGGTTGACCTCGGCGCTGGTCGCGCGGATCGGATTGCCATTGCCGTCATACCGGATCGAGCCGTCGGCATTCTTCGAATAGAAATTGCCGATGGTGCCCGGGTTGGAGATGCCTGCCGCCTGGTAGCCGGTCTTGTACGAGGCGTAGAGCATGAGGTCGTCAACCGGCTTCCAGCTCAACGTCGCCTGGGGCGAGGTGTTGTGGAAGCTCCGCTCCAGATCGTACGCGGTGCCTGAATGGGCGAACGGATTCGCCGTCTCGGGCAGGCCCAGGAGCCCGAAGAACTGGTCGAGGCGGTTGAAATACTGCTCGCCATGGGCGTTGCGGTTGTCTTCGGTGTAGCGCACGCCGCCCGACAGCTCGAGGGTGTCGGTGATGTCCCAGCGCATTTCGGCGAATATCGACCAGCTGGTGATGTTGTTGTCCCAGTGCTGGTGATAGGTCAGGAAACTGCCGTTGTAGAAGTCCGGATACAGCGCGCTGTCTGGTGCCGGACCCAGCGGGAAGATCTGCACCGGCGCGTCCAGGTCGCGGAACATGTCCTCGTAGAAGCCGCCGATCATGAAGTTGACCGGGCCGTCGAAGCTGGACTGCAGGCGCAGTTCGCTGGTGAAGCTGTGGCCGCCCTCACCCTGCTTCGAAGCCACGACGCCATAGGCGTAGTCATACTGCGTCAGTTCGCGCTGCTTGTAGTCCCAATAGCCTGACACCGAGGTCAGCGTCAGGTCTTCGGTGATCCGCCAGTTCATTTCCAGCGTGCTCAGGAAATTGCGGAAGTGGTTGAAGTAGTGGGTGTCGTTGTCATCAAGCGTGGGATTGCTGTCCAACCACGCCTGCGTCGGCTGGGTGCTGTGGCGGCGCCAGCGGATCTTGCCGTCGCAGGTCTGCGTGGGGTCCTTGACCAGGCCGAAGAAGCCCGTGTTCTGGTAGGGGCTGCCGCCGATGCCGTCGGCGCAGGCGATGACGGCGGCGGCGCCGGCGTCATTGTCCGTCTGATCCGCCGCGAACACCTTCAGGGTCGCGTCGAAATTGTCGGTCGGCGAGAACACCGCGGTGATGCGGCCCACATACTGCTTGGTCTTGGGCTGCTCCTTGAACTGGTTCGGATTGGTCGGATAGAGCGCATCCGTCTCGAACGGGCTCATGTTGCGCGGAACGCCGATCAGATCGGAGGACGTGTTCTTGTAGTAGCCGCCCTGCATGAACTCGCCACGGCCGGCGACGCGGATCTTCAGCTTGTCGTTGACCGGGATCGAGACGCCGAATTCAACGCTCGGATCCTCCGAGCGGAACTCGTAGCTGACCTTGGCGAAGCCCTCGTAGGTGTCGCCAGGGGTAACCGAGGTGACCGCGATCACGCCCGCGGGGCTGTTCTTGCCGAAGAACAGGGTCTGCGGACCCTTCAGCACCTGAACGTTCGCCACATCGAAGAAACCGACGCTCGACATGTGGCCGCGGGTGAACGAGAAGCCGTCCAGCACGAACGCGACCGGCTGATCGGCGCCGTAGTCGGATGCCTGCCGGCCGATGCCGCGGATGATGAAGTTGCCGCCCGCGCCGCCGCCCGAGGCCTTGTTGACCTCGACGCCCGGCAGCTGCGAACTCAGCTGGGTCACGTCAGTGGTGTTGTACCGCTGCATCTGCTCCTCGGTCAGCACCGACAGGGCGACCGGGGTGTCGATGGCGCGCTCCTCGGTCTTTCGGGCGCTGACCATGACGGTCTCGATCGTCGACGCCCTGGCGGCCGGCTGCTGCGTCGCCGGCGTGGGCTGTGCGTCCTGGGCGGCAGCCGGCAGGCTTGCGGTGAGCGCGAGTACGGTCGCTATACCGGTCAGGGTCCGGCCGGGATGACCAAACCTCATATTAAAAAGTTGTCCCACTGGTTGTTTTCTCCCCTTTTGTTTCCCTGGGCCGTTGAATTTCAACGGTGTGCGTTTCCCGAAGGCGGACAGATCAATGCCGCTTCCGGGGATCCGGATTGTTGGCGAAGGGGAGGGCGTTCACGGCACCGAGGCGCGAGAATCGTTTGCTGCAGGCGGTTCCCACCTGTCCTCCCCTGGATCACTGCTTCTTGTTTTAAAAGCAGACCATACTCTTTTAGTACATTCAAGCGTGATTTTTGACGGCAAGGTCAGCGGGGAGGCTTTGAAGCATGCTCCGGACAGCAAACGGGGCGGACCGGCAAGCCGGTCCGCCCCGTGGCGGCTGATGCTGGCGGCTAGACTACCAGCGATAGGTCGACTGGATCGTGATCAGGCGCGGCATGCCGAGCTGACCGGTGAAGTCGCCGGTCTTGGCCAGCGGCTTGTCCTGGATGCTGTAGACATAATGGTCATTGCCGCAGTTCGAGCAGATCAGCGAGAACTCCCACGGGCCGTCCGACTGATAGACGCGGATCGAAGCGTTGATCAGGACGCGGCTCGGAACCGCGGTTCCAGGCTGGCGCAGGGCTTCCCGGCCCTTGTTGCGGTAGTTCACGTCGCCGGAGAGGGCGAAGCCCCACTGATCCGAGATCATCGTATCCCAGGTGAAGCCGACGTTCCCCTGGAACGGAGCGCCGCCATAATTCTCGCCGGACATGTTCTGGATGAAGCCGCCGGTGCCGGTCGGTACGCAAAGCACCGCCAGTTCCGGACGGTAGGTGGCCGCGCTGGGTACGTTCTGGCCGGCATAGCACTGGGCCGCCGGGAAGCTCTTGTATTTCAGGTCGTTGTACTGGGCCGACAGGCGGAACTGCAGGTCGTCGGTTGCCTGCCAGTACACGTTGCCCTCGATGCCCTGGTTGACGGCGGCGGCGGCGTTCTGGACGGTGAAGTTGGTGGTTACCGGGTTGAACACGGCCACCTGCAGGTCGCTGTACTTCATCCGGTAGAGCGCGACATCGGCGGTCAGGGCGCCGTCGAGGAACGCACCCTTGGCGCCGAACTCGAAGCCCTTCACGGTCGAGCCGTCGAAGGTCAGGATCGGATTGACCTCGGCGCTGGTCGCCCGGATCGGATTGCCGTTGGCATCCCTGCGGATCGAACCGTCGGGGTTCTTCGAGTAGAAGTTGCCGATGGTGCCCGGGTTCGAGATACCCGCGGCCTGGTAACCTGTCTTGTACGAGGCATAGAGCATCACGTCGTCGCTCGGCTTCCAGCTCAGGGTGACCTGGGGCGAGGTGTTGTGGAAGCTGCGCTTCAGGTCATAGGCCGTGCCGGAGTGGGCGAACGGGTTGGCCGTCTCGGGCAGCCCCAGCAGCGCGAAGAACTGGTCGAGGCGGTTGCTGGCAGATCACGGACAGTTTCGCCATCAACCATGGCTTCAAATCGCTTCGGGTGACCAACGAGGCGACGCCGATCATCAATACCAGCTTTCCGACTGGCAAGATCAAGGCCGAGAAGAATTTCCTGCCGCAGGCCGGCGCCGTGTTCG
>CAMDTB010000088.1 GCA_945907245.1 Rhizobium sp. Q54 | reverse complement strand
ATCAAGGACAGCGGTCACTGGACCCAGCAGGAATATCCGGACGAGCTCAACGCCATCCTGCTCGGCTGGCTGAACCGGCGGTTTCCGACTTAGGTTTCGTCGGGTCCCTTGAATGCGTCGGCCAGGCTTATCGATTGTCGCCCGCTTTGGCGGAAATTGATCGTGTCGCGGGCGACCGCGCCGCCCGAGACGATGAATGTCATGGCCTCGTCGAGCGTCCAGTCAGTCTCGATGATCTGGCCGAGCGGCACCAGTTCGAGATAGCCCGAGGTCGGCACCGGCGTGGTCGGGACGTAGACCGCGGCGATCTTCTCGCCGGTATCGACGTCGGTCAACGTGCGGGTGACGATGCCGACGGCCTTCATCTCGTTGTGCGGGAACGAGATGAGCACCACGCGCTGGACACCGTCGGGCTTCTGCTGCATGACGGAAAGCAGCTTCTTGGTGGCGCCGTAGATCTTTTCGACAAGCGGAATCCACTGCATGATCCGGTCGAACAGCGCGAGCAGCCGGGCGCCGATGAACTGGCTGGTCGCCCAGCCGATCAACAGGATGAAGGACAGGGTCAGGATCAGCGCCAGCGCGGTCTGCATGGCGTCGCCCGCGAACCAGCCGGCCAGTGGTCCCAGATATTCGGTGACCTTGCGCGCGGCGGGACGGCCGAGGGCGGACAGCTGGCCAAGCATGAAGGTGAAGATCACCCAGGTGATCCAGATCGGGATCAGGGTCAGAATGCCGGTCAGGAACCAGCCCTGGGCACGGGTGCCGATCGATTTGAATGGATTGCGGATTCTGGGCATGGCCGGTGTTTTCCGAGGTCGGTCGCGAACCTATATACCGCCCGCGGGCGGCTAAATCGACGCATTGCCGCAGGGGAGCGGCGCAAACTGGGAGCAATTGCATGTTCGTCAAGAGAATCGCGCTGGCGCTGGCCCTGACGGTTGTCGCGACAAGCGCCGGCGCGGCCGAACTGCCGCTGGACAAGCTGAAGCTGCCGGGGGGCTTCAAGATCGCGGTGTGGGCCGAGGTCGACGGCGCCCGCTCCATGGCGGTGGGCGATGGCTTCGTGGTCGTCGGCACCATGGGCGACGATGTCTACGCCGTGCCGTTCGACAGAAAGACCGCGCAGGCGGGCAAGGTGGTGACGGTCGCCAATGATCTGAAGGTCGCCAACGGCGTCGCGCTGCTGGACGGCGTGCTCTACATCGCCGAGCAGCGCCGGGTGATCCGCTGGGGCAACGCGCCGTTTGATCCTGCAAAGCCGGCGCAACAGCCGGTGAAGATCGGCCCTGATCTGCCTGACAAGGCGCATCATGGCTGGCGCTACATGACGGCGGGGCCGGACGGGGCGCTTTACGTGACGCTCGGCAGTCCCTGCAATGTCTGCGCGCCGCAGGGGCTGGAAGGGACCATCCTTCGGCTCGATCCCAAGACAGGCGCGTCGGAGAAGGTCGCGACCGGCCTGCGCAACTCGGTGGGCGTTACGTTCCATCCGGTCACCAGGGCCATGTACCTCACCGACAACGGCGCCGACATGATGGGCGACAATACGCCGCCCGAAGAGTTCAACGTGCTGACGGCGAAGGGCCAGAATTTCGGCTTTCCCTGGTATGGCGGCGGCAAGGCGCGCACCAAGGACTTCATGGCGGAGACACCGCCGGCAGACGTCCAGTTTCCCGTGGCCGAGTTCAACGCCCATTCGGCGGCGCTGGGATTCGCCTTCTACACCGGCTCGATGTTCCCGGCGGCCTACCGCAACCACGCCATCGTCGCCCATCATGGTTCGTGGAACCGCACGGTCCCGATCGGCTATCGGCTGATGGATGTGGCGACCGACGACACCGGGAAGGTCACTAGCGTCGCACCGTTCGTCACCGGCTGGCTCGACAACGGGCGCGCCTGGGGACGGCCGGTCGACGTGAAGCAGTTGCCGGATGGCTCGATCCTGGTGTCCGACGACCATGCCGGCGTCATCTACCGCATCACCTACGGAAAATAGCCATGGCCCAGTTCTTTCCGCGTCTCGACGAACCGCTCAAGGCGTTCATCGCCGAACAGCAGATGTTCTTCGTCGCCACCGCACCGGGCGACGGTCGGGTGAACCTGTCGCCCAAGGGCATGGACACGTTCCGGGTGATCGACGACACGACGGCCTGCTACCTGGACCTGACCGGCAGCGGCAACGAGACGGCGGCGCATCTGCGGGACAACGGCCGCATCACCGTGATGTGGTGCAGTTTCGGCGGCACGGCCCGGATCATGCGAATCTTCGGCCGGGGCAGGGTGGCGCGGCCCGGCTCGGCGGAGTTCGAGCGGCTGATCGGCCTGTTCCCGCCGATTGCCGGCATTCGGCAGATCATGGTGATCGAGATCGACGAGGCGCAGACCTCCTGCGGCTATGCGGTGCCGCAATATGACCTGGTGCGCGAGCGGCCGACCCTGGTGAAATGGGCCGAGAAGCAGGGCGACGACGGCTTGAAGGATTACTGGGCTCGCAAGAACGTGAAGAGCATCGACGGCCTGCCGACGGGCATCTTCGATGAGTGAGCAGCGCCTGACCTGGGACGCGACGGCGCGGAACCGGGAACCGATCCTGGCGGTGCTGCGCGACGTATTGCCGCCGTCCGGAACCGTGCTGGAGATCGCCAGCGGTACGGGACAGCACGCTGTCCATTTCGCGCCGGCACTGGCGCCTCGGGTCTGGCAACCCAGCGAACCGGACGCCAGCCTGCGCGCCAGCATCGCCGCATGGATCGAGGCCGAACCGTCGCCGTGGCTGCGCCAGCCGATCGCCCTCGATGTTCGCGAGTCCCCGTGGCCGGTCGAGCGCGCGCCTTGCGAGCCGCCCATATCGGCGATCGTCAACATCAACATGATCCACATCGCGCCCTGGGAGGCCTGCGTCAGCCTGATGGCCGCCGCCGGCCGGCTGTTGCCGGCGGGCGGTGTGCTGTTTCTCTATGGACCCTACAAGGTGGATGGCCAGTGGCGCACGGCCAACGATCCGGCTTTCGATGAGAGTCTCAAGCAGCGGAACCCGTCCTGGGGATTGCGCGAGCTGACGGACGTGACGGACGAAGCCTTGGCAAACGGGTTCATCCTGGTCCGCACGGTCGACATGCCGGCCGGCAATCTGTCGGTGGTGTTCCGCAAGGACTGACAGCGCCGTTGACTTGTCCCTTGGCGTCTTTAGAAGAGAGCGAGGGGACGAAATCAGGGAGAGCTTCATGGCGCAGATCAGGGTCGAATCCGAGATCCCGGGCAAGGTGGTTTCGATCGAGGCGAATCCGGGCGATACGGTCGCCGAGGACGACGCGATCCTGATTCTCGAATCCATGAAGATGGAAATCCCGGTCTCGGCGCCGTCAGGCGGCAAGATCGTGCAGATTCTGGTGGCGATCGGCGACACGATCAGCGAAGGCGACGAGGTCGCGATCATCGAGGCGTAGGCCGCTTCAGGGAAACCGGGGGTCGATGTCCCGGGCGATGCGGAACCCTTGGTCGCTGCGCCGTTCCGTTGCCTCGGTCCTGAGCCGACGGGCGGTGCGCAGGTTGGCCGGCGGATCCAGCCATCCGCCTCCACGGCTTGCCGCCGAACCGCAATCCCCATCGGTACGTGGCGCGCCATCGGTCGGCGCGCCGCGGTAGTCGGCGCTCCAGCAGTCGGCGGTGATCTCGCGGACATTGCCCAGCATGTCGCCAAGCCCGAATGCGTTGGCCTTGTGCTTGCCTACTGGCGCGGTGAACGCGTAGCGGCCGTCGCAGGCGAAGAACAGCGAGATGTCCCGGCCCCTGAACTGGCTCATCAGGGCGGCGTCGGCCGCATTGGCATGAACGCAGGCGGCCGTCTGATCGCTGCCCCAGATATACGCGCCGGTGTTGCCCGCGCGCGCCGCGTATTCCCATTCGCTTTCGGAAGGCAAGCGGAACTGGATACCGGCCTTGTCGGACAGCCATTTGATATAGGCCCTGGCATCCATCGGACTGACGCAGACCACGGGATGGTCGTCATCCTGGTAGTAGCCGGGATCGCGCCAGCTCTTGCCCCGGTTGATGACCCAGGAGGTGCCGTCGAACACCTTGCAGCCGGCCGCCTGATAGCCGGTTTCCTTCACGAAGGCTGCGAACTGGCGTCGGGTCACCTCGGTCTGCTGGAGAGCGAAGCGGTTCTGGACGGTGACGCCGTGGGCCGGCGATTCCGACGCGATGATCGATGGTGGCATGTCTTCGCCTCCGGTCTCGTCGACCCTGGCACCCATGACAAAGCTGCCGGCCGGTACGATCACCATCGGCGGGCAGCTGGCGCAATCCCGCAGGCCGTCGGCGCTGCCGCGCTCTGCCTTGGGCTTGGCATCTTCCGCAGACGGCGGCGCGATGACCGATGCCTGCTCGGGCTGCCTGACGGGTTCCGAGAAGAACGCCGAGCCGAAGGCGACGATTAATCCGACAACCACCACGACCGCCATCGCCGCGGCCAGCTTGACGTTGGTTTCCAGTCGCTTCTCCGGTGTCCGCATGCGGTAGTAGTAGGCACGCCCGGTCTTGGCTTTGGCGGACGGCTTTTTCCGCGTCGGCATGGTCAGTTCACCGTGACCGGCAGTTCCTTCACCACCCGGAACCCCTGGTCGGCGCGGCGCTGGGGGCGATCTTCGCGGAACCGCCGTGAGGGACGGATATTAGGGGGCGCGTCGAACCAGCCGCCGCCGCGCAATACCGCCGTGTCGCATGAGCCCGTGGTTCGTGCCGTCGTTCCCAGTTCCTTGCCCCAGTAGCTGGGATTCCAGCAGTCGGCGACATATTCGCGGACATTGCCGTACATGTCGAAGAGGCCCAGTGGGTTGGCTTGATAGTGCGCCACAGGCGCGGTGAACGCGTAGCCGGTCTCGCAAGGGAAGAACATCTCGGCCGATTTCTGGCTGAAGCGCGCGGCATGACTCCGGTCGGCGATTTTGGCGTAGGCGCAGGCCAGCGCGGGCTTGTCGGCCCATGGCTTGCCGCTGGTGGCGCCGGCGCGGGCCGCGTATTCCCATTCGGTCTCGGTCGGCAGGCGATAGCGTTTGCCGGTCTTGCGCGACAACCAGTCCGTATAGGCCTTGGCGTCGTCATAGTTGACGCAGACGGCCGGGTGCTCGTCGTCCTGCGAGAAGCCAGGTTCGCGCCAGCTCTTGCTGCGGTCGAGCACCCAAGTCTTGCCGTTGTTGACCATGCAGCCAAGCGACTGGTGGCCGGTTTCGGCGACGAATAGGGCGAACTGGCCGCGCGTCACTTCGGTCTGGCCCATGGCGAAGGCGTCGCGCACGGTCACGCCGTGCATCGGCTGCTCCGCCTGCTGCTGCATCTGCGGGACGTCATCGGCCTCCGCCTCTTCGGCACGCATACCCATCACGAAGGTGCCCGGTGGAATGGTGACAAGCACCGGACAGTCCGGGCAGTCGGTCGTGGTGGCGACACCCTGCGGCGTTTCGATGTCCGCCGCCCGCACAGGCTCGGCCGGTCTGGTCGCCGGCTTGGCCGGCTCAGCGGGCGGGTCCGACGCGGTGATCAGGAAGATGAAGATGCCGACGATGACACCGACCATGACGAGCACGGCCAGCGCGCCGCTGACGATGGCGGCGAGCCTGCCTTCCTTGCCGACGGCCTCGTAGCGGCCACGTGGTGTGACTGGTTCCCTCACGTCCGCGAGTCTACCGAAAATAAGGGCGGAGGAAACCGCCGGTTGCAGCGTACCGGCTGCGGCTCATTCCGGCCAGTAGAGCTTGAATACGCCGCTCATGGTGGCCACCGGAACGCCGTCCGAGGTGATCCTGCCATGGGCGAAAGCCAGATTGCCGCCCTTGCGGTCGATGGTGCCGGAGCCTTCGATCCACTTGCCGAGCTTGGCGGTGCCCAGGAAGTCGGTGGTCAGACTGACGGTGGAAACCGCCTGCAGCGTCTCGTCGGATGTCACGAGGGTGAAGCTGAGGGCGACATCGGCCATGGTCGCGAGCACGCCGCCATGGGCCATGGCGCGAAGGTTCATGTGCTTTTCTTCGAGTGGCAGGCCTACCACCGCCTGACTGTCGCGCCTTGCTTCGTAGAACGGACCGAGAAAGCCCAGATAGGCGCTGCGGAATCGGAGCGGGACGAAGCCGGGCGGGATCTCTATCATTGGTTCAGACAAGCGGCGTCTCCGTCGATGAAGGGAAATGCCTTGATAGACGGGAATCGCTGCCGGTCAACCGAAAGCATGTGTCCGAATCGAAACGGCCGGCGCTGGGCGCCGGCCGTTCGCGAACCGAAGTCCGGATCAGTAGTCGTAGGCGTCGTCGACCGGGTGCTCGCTGCCGCGCACGATGTAGGCGCGACCGCTCGAATCGTAGCACATGGTCGCGGCCATCTTGACCGTGTAGCCCTCGACGTCTTCCAGGCGGTTGACCTGGCGGCAGGGCTGCTGCGGCGCGTAATAGACTGGGGGAGGTGGCGCATAGGCAACCGGCCGCGCATAGTAGCGGTCATCACGGTCGTTGGCCGCCGATGCGATCAGGGCGCCTGCCGCCAGGCCGCCGACCAGTGCGAAGGGCCACGCGCTGCCACCACCGCCATGATAGTGATGATGATAACCACCATGACGCCAACCGGCCATGGCCGTTGTCGGCGCCACGGCAGTAGCAAGAACGGCAACGCTCGCCGCAGCGATCGTGAGTTTCTTCAGGTTAATCATGGCACTCTCCCGCCAATCACATGCTCGATGCCGTCAGTATGCGGCGCGTGGATGAACGATTGCTGAATGTACAAGATAACCTTGCCGCGTTTGGGGACAAGGGGTTCGTAGCCATCCGCGACATGTAAAAAGACCGCCGCAAACATGCGGCGGTCTTCCGATTGCCCGTAGGCCGTCATCGTCAGTAATAGTTGAGCGGGTAGTAGTCGTTGTCGACGATATAGGCGACGCCATACGGGTTGTAGCACTGGATACCGCCAACCAGGGCGGGCCTCCCGTGCCAGGCCCAGTAGCGCGTGACCGGAACACAGCCACGGTCGCGCCAGTAGGCATGGCGATAGCCACCCCAGATCGGGCCGTAATACGGGCGCCACGAACTCCAGTGGTGCCGGTGCTGCCAGTAGTAGTTGCGGTCGTTCCAGTGACGACGGTAGTCGTAGCGGCCGTGCGAATAATGCCGGTTGTGGCCGTAGTGGCGACCGCTGTGATAGCGGTGGTCGTCACGCCAACGGTCGTTGCCCCGATACCGGTTGTCGCTCCACCGGTCGTTGCCACGATAGTGATCGTTGCCGCGGTAGTGATGGCGGTTACCATGGTACTCGCGGTTGACGCTGCTGTAATTCCGGTTGCCGCGATAGTCACGCTGGTCGTTGCCGTAGTGCCGGTTGCCCCGGTAGTCGCGGCTGGTGTTGCCGTAGTCCCGGTTACCGCGATATTCACGATTGACGGACCGGCCGTCATCCCGGCTTCCCCGATACTCGCGGTTGTACGAGCGGTTGACCTCACGGTTGCCGCGATACTGGTGGCCGCCGCCGCGGTAGTTGTCGCCGCGCTGATACTGGCGCCCGTCACCCCGGTCGGCAGACGCCTCCGTGGTGACGCCGAAAGCAGCGATGACGGCGGAAAACGCCGCGATCATCGGAATTTTCGTAAGCCTTGTCATCGTACTCTCCAAGGTGCGAATCGAACGACGTTGGCCATCGTCGACAAGAAATATGGTGTCTGGAGTCTGTACGGGTGATGAACAAATTTGAACTGTAGTATCCGGATACTCAACTGCCGGAAGTCTATTCCATGCCCCTGAACTGCAGCCGCCGGTCGAACGATACCGACTTGATCAGGGCGAATACCGTCATTCCCGGTCGCAGCCCCAGCTGCGCGCCCGCGTGACGGGTGATCCGTGCGCGGATCACCTGGTTTCCTGCCAGCTCGAGAAGCAGTTCCATGTGCGACTCGTCCAGGATGGTCATCGTTCCGATGGTCCCGCCCAGGACGTTCTGGACACTGACGCCGCGCGGCGCCTCCAGCGCGATGGCAACGTCATGGGCATCGATGAACAGCCGGATCCTGGCGCCGGATGAACTGGCGCGCGGAAGGAACAAGGGGCCGGCGGGCGTTTCGAACCGGCACAACCCGTCCACGTCGCCCGCTGTCGGCGTCGCCTCGATCACCGATCCGTCGGGGACGAGGTGGCGCACCCCGTCATCGGCGGCCGTCAGCACTGTCTGAAGCGGCGCCGCGGCGCGCACCGCGCCCTGTTCCATCAGCACCACCGTGTCGGCGATGCGGATGATCTCCGGCCAGCTGTGGGTGATGTAGAGAACGGGCAAACCCAGCGAGTCGCGCAAGGTTTCGATGAACGGCAGCAGCTCGGCGCGTCGGGCGGCGTCGAGATTGGCGAGCGGTTCATCCATGATCAGCAGTGACGGCCCGGACAGGAGGGCGCGTCCGATGGCGACGCGCTGCCGTTCGCCCCCGGACAGGCTGGCCGGCTTGCGGTCGAGCAGGTGGCCGATGCCCAGGATGTCGGTCACGCGTTCCAGCGAGAGTTCCCCCGGTCGGCGCGAATAGGTCAGGTTGCCGCGAACGGACAGATGCGGAAACAGCATGGCGTCCTGCAGGACGTAGCCGATCCGGCGTCTCGATGCGGGCAGATCGATCTTGCGGCCGGAGTCGAACAGTGTCTCGCCATTCACCGCGATGCGTCCGCGTTCGGGCGTCACCAGGCCGGCAACGGCGCTTGCGACCGTCGACTTGCCCGAGCCCGACGGTCCGGTCAGCACGGTAATGCCAGGGCCCGCCGAGAAATTCGCCGACAGGGAGAAGCTGCCGCGGCGCAGGCCGATGTCGGTCTCGATGGCGCTCATCCGATGCCCGTGACCATCCGCGTCACCCGCCGCGCCATCAGTTCCGAGATCGCCAGCGCCAGGAACGCCAGGACGAGCGACAGCACCACCAGCCGCAGCGCATTGGCTTCGCCGCCAGGCATGTTGAGCGCTGTGTACAGCGCGAGCGGCAGCGTCCGGCTGACACCAGGGATGTTGGAGGCGAAGGTGATGGTCGCGCCGAACTCGCCCAGGCAGCGGGCGAAGGCGAGGGCGATGCCGGCGACGATGCCGGGAAGCGTCAGCGGCAGGGTCACGGTCAGCAGCACCCGCGCATGCGACGCGCCCAGGGTGCGGGCCACGGATTCCAGCCGTGTATCGACCGCCTCGATCGACAGCCGGATGGCGCGGACCATCAGCGGGAAGGCCATCACGCCCGACGCGACGGCGGCCGCGATCCAGGTGAAGGCGATGACGATGCCGAACGTCTCGTCCAGCCACGCGCCGACGATGCCCCGGCGTCCCAGAGTCACCAGCAGCAGGTAGCCGATCACCACTGGCGGCACCACCAGCGGCAGGTGCACCAGCGCGTTGACCAGCGACTTGCCGGGGAACTCCTTGCGCGCCAGCAGCCATGCGACGGCGATGGCGATCGGCAGGCTGCATGCGACAGCCGCCACCGCCACCTTCAGCGACAGCAGCAGGGCCTCGGTCTCGAACGGGGTCAGCAGCGGCATGGCGCGAGAGTAGCCAGTTGCCGGTCCGAAATCATCTGCTGAGCATCAGCTTGGCGGACCTGCTAACGACCCTTGGCACATTACAACTCGACGTGGAAAGGCTTGCCTTTAGCGTCGGGTTCCCAACCTAAACCGTGCGCTGTCCTGATTGCTTCCTCAAGTTCGCTAAGGTGAACCTGCGGACGATGACGGTAGCCGCGCGCCAGAAGTGCAGTGCGCTTTGGAACCGGAAATTGTAGCAGAACCTCGCGCCCGCCTGCGTCCTCAGCGCGAACCCCGATCAGCATCCCCTTGAAACCGTGAACGGTGCACCATTGAGGCTCGCGACGAAGTTCCCACGCGTAACCGCGACCATCAACCTCGATCTAGCCGCTTATGATGCGTTTGTGGAGCATGAGTCAATTTTATCACGCCATCGTCCGCGATCCACCAAGCAGAACTTCACAGTCCATCGCCCAATTCACCCGCCGTAGAGCGTATCCGGCGCGACGATCACCGGCTCGGTCTCGGCGATGCCATCGGGACGCACCGCCCGGAAGAAGCACGAGCGCCGGCCGGTATGGCAGGCGACGCCGGTCTGGTCGACCAGCAGCAGCAGGGTGTCGCCGTCGCAGTCGACGCGGAAATCCACCAGCTTCTGGGTCTGGCCAGAGGTTTCGCCCTTGTGCCATAAATTGCCGCGCGAGCGGGACCAGTAGTGGACCTCGCCGGTGTCGAACGTGGCGCGCAATGCCTGCTCGTTCATCCACGCCATCATCAGCACCTCGCCGGTGTCGTGCTGCTGAGCAATGGCCGGCACCAGCCCCTTGTCGTCGAACTTCACCAGCGCGAGCGCGTCATCCTGGACGGCGGTCATCATCATGCCTTTCCGCGGCTTCTCTCGATTGATCGGGGCCTTATGTAGTATGATACAGTGTATCAGGCCATACGGTATCAAGGAGCCCGATGACCGACGCCGCCCTGCATATCCATCCGACAGGCCACGATCATGCCGCCTGCGTGGACGAGGCGCTCGAAACCGCCGAGACGCTGTGCGTCGAGCGCGGCGCCCGCCTGACCCCGCTGCGCCGGCGTGTGCTGGAGCTGGTCTGGTCGTCGCACCGTCCGGTCGGCGCCTATGACATCCTCGGCAAGCTGGACGACGGGGCGCGCAAGCCCGCGCCGCCCACGGTCTACCGCGCGCTCGACTTTCTCATCGAGCACGGCCTTGTCCACCGCATCGAGAGCATGAACGCATATCTGGGATGCAACCATCCGGAGCAGTCCCACACCGGGCAGTTCCTGATCTGCCGGGAATGCGGGAATGTTACGGAGATGGACGACGAAGACGTGCGCCAGACCCTGCGCCGGAGAGCCGCCGAAAAGGGCTTCGAAGTCCGCAGCCAGACCGTTGAACTCGTTGGATTGTGTGCTAATTGTAAAGCAGGTTAGGAGATCGTCATGAACAAGCTGCTCGTTGCCACGGTCATCGCCCTGCTGCCGCTTGGAGCGGCGAGTGCCTTCCAGGTGATCACGCCCGGCCAGATGCAGGACGCGGGCATGGGCTTCACCCAGAGCAACTCGTTCCGCCAGCAGGTAGACCCCAGTACGGATCCCAACTTCCAGGTCCAGTTCCGCAGCGGTAGCGGCGCCTTCGGCGGCGCCGGCGACAACCGCCTCAGCTACAACCGCTGGGGCCGCATGGACGGCGGCGGCCGCTATCTCGGCGACAGCGACAGCAACTTCAAGAGTTGCTCGGAGTATTCCGACAGCAATACCGCCATGCTGGACAACATGTCCCGTGGCGGAAACAACTACCCCTGCCAGCGTTTCCGGTAAGCTGACGTGAGCGCCATCCGCACCCGGCGCGCGATCGCGCTGCTGGGTGCGATGCTTCTGCTCGTCTCCGCGCCCTCGCGTGCAGCGGAAGACGCACGTCAAGGGCCGCTCGCGCCCGCCGTCGAACTGCTGGAGAAGGGCGACCTGGACGCCGCCGGCATGGCGTTCACCAAGGCGCTGGACGGAGAACTCGGCACGCAGGACCGTGCCGCCGCCCTGATCTATCTGGCGCGCATCCAGCTCGGCCAGGAGCAATACGCCGAAGCCGACGTGACCGCGGCGAATGCGATCGAGGAACTGGGCAGGGTGACCGAATCCCGCGACCAGGCCAGGCTGCTGGCGCTGATGATCCGTTTCGAGGCCGCGAAGGCGTTGGGCGACGAGACCAAGGCGAACGAGATCGCCGAAGCCGCCGCCAGCCTTTCGGCCCGCCAGGACCAGCTTGCATGGTCCGATCAGACACCCGGCGCATTCGTTCACAAGGCGTCAGGCACCGTGCTGCCTAAGGCGGTGGCAGGGTTGGCCGAATTCGAGTTGAAC
>CAMDTB010000087.1 GCA_945907245.1 Rhizobium sp. Q54 | reverse complement strand
GGCGTGTTCGAGGTGGAGAAGAAGGACAATGCCGGCATGCTGCCGTTCGAGGAGTTCATCGCCATCCTGACCAGCCTGGAGCACGACACGTGCCAGGAACGGGTCGACTGCATCATCGAGACGGTGCGGGAGATCCAGGGCAAGCTGGCATTCGACGACGATTGCTCGCTGGTGGAGTTTGTGTTCGAGGGGTGAGTAGACCCGTGTGACCGCAGTTCGGCAGGACTTGCAGCCGGATCATAACGTCAGGAGAAACGATTTGCGGCTTGAGACGCTTCTTCCCCTGGGCAAGGTCGATCCGGGCCTGCGTACACCCGAGACACCCTTCGACATTTCGACTGTCGCGGACAATGCGCGATTGCTGGAGGAGATCGGCTATAGCGGCATCGCGACCGAGGAGACAAAGGACGATCCGTTCGTGGTGCTCGCCCTCGCCGCGCAAGCGACGACCCGCCTGCATCTGACGACCGCGGTCGCCATCGCCTTTCCCCGAAGCCCGACCATAACGGCGATGAGCGCGTGGACGCTGCAGAAGCTTTCCAAGGGCCGATTCACGCTCGGCCTCGGCTCCCAGGTCAAGGGTCACATCGAACGGCGCTACGGCATGAAGTGGTCTCCACCCGGCCCCTGGATGCGCGAATACGTCAGCGCCGTCCGCGCCGTATGGGATTGCTGGCAGAACGGGACGAGGCTGAAGGTCGAGGGCCAGCACTACAATCTCAGCCTCATGGTGCCGCTGTTCAATGCCGGTCCGATCGAGCACCCGGATATCCCGATCCACCTGGCGGCCGTCAACCCGGTGATGTGCTCCGTCGCCGGCGAGGTGGCCGAAGGCATCCGGCCCCATCCCGTATGCACGCCATCCTACATCGAGAACGTCATGCTGCCGGCCGTGCGCGCCGGCGCGGCGAAGGCCGGCCGTTCGCTAGACGGGTTCCGCGTGTGCATGAAACCGCTGGTCGCGTCGGCGCGCACCGAGGAACAGCTTGCGGCCAAGGTGCGCGATGCCCGCGCCCGGATCGCCTTCTACGCCTCGACTCCCGGCTATATCGGAGCATTCGAGCATCTGGGACTGGGCGACCTGGCGAGGCGCGCAAGCGTCTACTCACGCGAGCAACGCTGGGAAGAATTGCCCGGGATGATCTCGGACGATGTTCTCCAACAGTTCGCCGTGGTCGGCACCTACGACGAAATCGGCCGGAAGCTCGTCGACCGCTATGGCGGCCTCGTCACCGATGTCGAGTTCTCGATTGCCGTGAACGACGACGATGACCGCGAGACGCTTCGCAAGCTGGCGCGGGAGATTCAGGCTGATGATACCCGCTGGGGCCCGACCGGCGGACGGTAAACGCTGGTGCGGCGCCCCCTGCTCCGGGTTAAGCGTTGAGATCGACGATCTGGTCGGTCACCAGCGCCGCGGCGTCCTCGTCCTGTCCAACAAGCGCCAGGCCCTTGGCGATGGAGACCAGCTGGTCGCTGCTCTGGATCGCGGCGCCGCCGAAGCGATGCTCGAACAGAGCGCGCACGGCGGGGACGAAGGAGGTGCCGCCGGTGAGGAAGACGATGTCGATGTCCGCCGCGTCCAGCTTCGCCTCCTGCAACGCCTGGTCGACCAAGGCGTCCAGCTTTTTCATGTCGCTGTCGATCCAGCTCTCGAACTGGCGCCGCGTGACGCCGGTTTCGATGGACGTGCCGTCGAAGCTCAGGTGAAAGGTCGCTTCGTCCTGCGCGGACAACTCGCGCTTCGTCTTCGCGATGGCCGCGTGGAGATCGACGGCGGCTTCCGAATTGATGAACCGGATCAGCTTGTCGATCCGGTCCGGCGCGAAGCTGTACCGCTTCAGATCGACGATCTCCCGGTAGATCCTGTTGGTGCGCAGGCTGTAGATCTCGTTCCAGCGCGCGAGCCTGGTGTAATAGCTGATCGGGAACGGCAGGGTTTTCCCCTGGCTGTCGTATTCCGAGCCCTTGCCCAGCGCGGGCGAGACGATCCTGTCGATGATCCGGTAATCGAACCGGTCGCCCGCGATGTCGAGGCCGCAGGACGCCAGCGGGTCCATGGCCATCTCGTTGCCGCGCCGCTCCAGGCAGATGACCGAGAAATCGCTGGTGCCGCCGCCCAGGTCGGCGACGAACACGTTCGCCGCCTCGGTGAGATCGCGCACGAAATAATAGGCCGCCGCCAGCGGCTCGTAGACCGTCCGCATCTCGCCGAAGCCCAGCGCCTTGAGCGCCGCGCCATAGCGTTTGATGGCCAGGTCGTCGCTGGCGTTCAGGCCGGCGAAGCGGATGGGCCGGCCGATGACGATGCGCTTGCTGGTCCAGGCCTCCGGCATGTCGCCGCGCTCGCGCATGGAGGACAGGAAGGCGCGCATCAGGTCCTCGAAGCCATAGGACGCGCCATAGATCGCGGTGTTGGAGAAATGCGGGTTGCCGGCGAAGGTCTTGATCGACTTCAGGAAGCGGCATTCCGGCTCGTTCTGGGTGAACGCGTCGATGGCCCACTGGCCGCCTTCGACCAGTGTCCGCGCCCTGCCCCGCCCGTCTTCCTCCTGCCAGAAGGTGAGCAGGGTCGGGAAGATGCGTTCCGCGCCCTCCGGCCGGTCGAACGCCACGGTCTGGATATCGCCGTCCTCGCGCAGCACGCAGGCGACGGAATTGGTGGTGCCGAAATCGAGGCCGATGGATTGCATTGCCGGTGACGCGCCACTGATTGGGCGCCTTCAATAGCAGCGCCGGCGCCAAAGGTCACGGCAGGCGACGCACCTGCCCGACGCGTTCAGGACACAGCGACGCCGCGCTGACCGTACTCGCCGCGTTCGTGGACGATGTTCGCTCGACCAATGATGAGATCGTCTATCGCGCCGATGCGGGAAGAGTCCTTATCCTTGTAGGGAAGTGAATGCAGCACGTAACGCATGGCGTTGAGCCGCGCGCGCTTCTTGTCGTCGGATTTGATGACCGTCCAGGGGCTGTCCGCTGTGTCCGTGGCGAAAAACATCGCTTCCTTGGCTCGGGTATAATCATCCCACTTGTCCAGGCTCGCCAGGTCGACCGGAGAGAGCTTCCATTGCTTGAGCGGGTGAACGCCCCGTTCCTTGAATCGACGTCGCTGCTCCTCGCGGCTTACCGAGAACCAGAATTTGATGAGGTGAATGCCGCTACGCACCAGGTTCCGCTCGAACTCGGGAGCCTGCCTCAGAAACTCGCGATACTCGTCATCAAAGCAGAACCCCATCACGCGCTCCACGCCGGCACGATTGTACCAGCTCCGGTCAAACAGCACGATTTCGCCCCTTGGTGGGCAAGTGCTCCACATAGCGCTGGAAGTACCACTGCCCGCGCTCGACCTCGCTTGGCTTTTCAAGCGCAACGACACGAGCGCCGCGCGGGTTGAGATGCTCCATGAGCCGCTTGATCGTGCCACCCTTGCCTGCCGCATCCCGGCCTTCAAACAAGATAATGAGCCGCTGTTCACTCTCCTTCATCCATTGCTGCAGCTTCAGAAGTTCGGCTTGCAGCACGAATTTCTCGCGCTCGTAATCTTTGCGGAGCATTTTGAACTTGTAAGGATAGCCGCCCTTGCGCCAGTCGTCGGACAGTTCGTCGCTGGTCCTGCGCGGGCGGCCCGGCGGCCTGGGCAGCCCCAGATGCTCGCGCAGCAGGACTGCATCATCGGGCGATGCGCCATCAATGATCGCCTGCACGCCTTCCAGGCCTTCGGCCCGGGCCACCGCCTCGATCATGGCCTCATCATGCGCCTGAACAGCGGCAACGCGCTCGTCGGCGAGGCTACCCTCAATGGTCTGCGGTATGTCCACGGCGATCCGCGACTGCGCCCCCTTAGCCGTAGCCGCAGTCTTGGCCTTGTTCGCGACCGTTGTCATGTCCAGCCCTCTTCCCCGCACGCTCCTGCTTTCGAGCCGCGTCAGCAAAGTTCCAGCTTAGCATCAAGCCGGAGCGCCGCACCTTGACCTCAGTCAATGCGGCAAAACTGCGGACACCGAACCGAACCGCCTCTCAGCCGTTCCAAAGTTCGGGCGATGCGGAGGATGGCAGGTTGATGCACAGGAGCAGCCGCGTTTCGCCGGTTCCGGCCATCCTGGGCGAGCGATGGACGATACCCGTCGAATTCGATGCCCGGCTGCCCTTGAACAGGCCGACGGCGTGCCGGCCGAATTCGTTGACCGGCCCTGGGAAGCTACGCTGCAGTTCCATGGCGCGTGGGGCGTCGGAGGGATCGACCCACTGCGTGCCGGGGCCCCGATAGGTCGTCAGCAGCCTGGCGGCAACGAAATCCGTATGGAACCGCCAGCATGAGTCGGTGCTCACCGCATCGAGCCGAATGTCGACCGCTTCGGCACCCAGTACTTCCGCGAAACGGCCGGAGAGAAAGGCGATATCCATCGCCAGCGCGCGCGACATGTCCCGATTTGCGGAATCTTTCGTGCCGACGAGTTCGAGAGCGGCTTCGAACAGGTCCATCCTGCGCGCCAGGAGCCTGCCGGAAGGCAGATCCGCGGCAAGCATCGATGAGAGCCACCGTGACAGCCCCGTGGGCAGTTCACGCCGCCAGATCACCAGATCGACGCCGGGGTCCGCGAAGCGGTGCAGCACGCCGGCCTGGTCGCCTTCGACCACCGGCGATGGAGCGAAATCCTGCGAACTCGCCGGAACCATCGACAGGCCGGCATCTCCAGCTTGCGCGGTGCTCAATGGCGCACCCGGTCCGCGGCGCCGGCGGTGCAAGCGACCTGGGCGGCAAGATGGCCCAGCATCGTCACAACGGCCGTCTTGCCATAGGCGCGCACCAGCCTTGGCACCATGTCGGCCATCATGCCGGCGAGGATGGTATCCCGGGAAATGCCGCTGCGCTCGCAGAAGGCGACGGTATCGCGCAACTTGTCGAGCACCTCCATCAACCGCGGATGAGCGATCTCGGGATCGCGCATCTCTTCATGTTCTGTCCAGTCGTCCATGGAGGAATAGTAATGTTATATTATTGCTTTTTCAATCCACCTTTGCATGAGGTACTGTCGAGAAGGCCCCGCAGAACCGGCCCTCCGGGCCTTTGCCCGCCTTACGGCAGCCGCAGCACCTGCTTGGCGATGACGTTCTTCTGCACCTCGGTGGCGCCGCCATAGATCGTCTGGGCGCGGGTGAACAGGTAGTTCGCCACGGATGGCGAGACCCAGTCCGGGATGCCGGAGTTGGAGTTCCAGTCAGGCCGGCTGCGGTCGGTGACGAACTGGGCGCTGTAGAGCCCGCCCAGTTCCACGAACAGTTCGGTGACCTGCTGGGCACGCTCGGTGGCCATGATCTTCAGGATCGAGGACTCGTTGCCCGGCGCCTCGCCCGACGACAGCGCCGCGATGGCGCGCAGCACGGTCATCTCCAGCGTGGCGAGCGCCACGTCGGCCTCGGCCACCTTCTGCCGGAACAGCGGGTCGTCGCCCAGGGTGCGGCCGTCCGCGGTGATGGTGCGGGCGAGTTGCTTGAGGCGCGCCATGTCCATCTTCTTGCGCGCCACGTGGGCGTAGGAGGTGCGCTCGTGGGTCAACAGGTACTTGGCGTAGTCCCAGCCCTTGTTCTCCTCGCCGATGCGGTTTTCGACCGGCACGCGGACGTCCTCGAAGAATACCTGGTTGAGGTAATGACCGCCATCGATGCCGATGATCGGCCGCACGGTGATGCCGGGCGTCTTCATGTCCATGCACAGGAAGGTGATGCCCTCCTGCGGCTTGCCCGCGGTGGAGGTGCGCACCAGGCAGAAGATCCAGTCGGCATAGTGCGCCTGCGAGGTCCAGATCTTGACGCCGTTGACCACGTACTCGTCGCCGTCGGGCACCGCGCGGGTCTGCAGCGACGCAAGGTCCGAGCCGGCGCCGGGCTCCGAATAGCCCTGCGCCCAGAACACGTCGCTGGAAAGGATGCCCGGCAGGAAGCGCTGCTTCTGCTCCGGGCTGCCGAAGGTGTAGATCACCGGCGCCACGTAGAGCAGGCCCATGGGAACGACCGACGGCGCGCCGACGCGTTCGCGCTCCTCGTCGAAGATGTATTTCTGGGTGACGCTCCAGCCGGTGCCGCCATATTCCTTTGGCCAGTTGGCGGCGCTCCAGCCTTCGGCATGGTAGGCCTTCTCGGACCGGACCAGGTCCTCCTTGCCCAGGGTCTGGCCGCGCCGGACCTTGTCGAGGATGTCCTTCGGATAGCGGGTCTCGAAGAACTCGCGCGCCTCCAGCCGGAACGCCTCGTCCGTGTCCGCGAATGCCAGGTCCATCGCCGTCCTCCCATGTTACCGTGCGGGACCATTGTAGAACGCTCTGGCGCAAGCACGCGTGAATTTTCTAGCCGGGTTCAGCCAATGCTGGACCCCACCAGGATTTTTGCCGCGGCTTTCGGGCGCCAAGGCGATTCCGCCTTGGCTGAAAGCGCTCTAGAGTGTGCGCCAATTCGAATCCCGGGAGCGCATCATGACCCTCATTATCGCCCATCACCTGCCCGACGGGATCGTGCGCCAGCTGGAACCCAAGCTGCCGGAGGGCGTCGCGCTCGCCGGCACGCCGAAGGCGCCCGATCACTGGCAGGTGCCCGCGGAGGCGATGGCGATGATCCTGCTGCCGCCGCATGGCGGCGTCTACTACCCGCCGGAGAAACCCGCCGGCTGGCCCTTCGGCCTGAAGTGGGTGCAGGCCGTGTCGACCGGTGTGGACGATTATCCCAAATGGGTGTGGGAGGTGGCGAACGCCACCTGTGGCCGCGGCACCCAGTCCAACGCCATCGCCGAGTTCGCCGTCGCCAGCATCCTGGCGCTGGAGAAGCGCTTTCCCGAGGTGTGGATCGACAAGGGCGACGAGTGGCACCACATGCAGCAGAACCCGCTGGGCACCATCGAGGGCAAGACCGTGGGCATCGTCGGCTTCGGCACCATCGGCCAGGCGGTGGCGCAGCGCGCCGCGCCGTTCGGCGCCAGGGTGCTGGTGACGAGCCGCAGCGGTGCGTTGCAGGAAGGCTCGGCCGCGCAGTTCGCGACGCTCGACGAGGTGCTGGCCCAGTCGGACCATCTGGTGCTGGCCGCGCCGCTGACGCCGCAGACCCGTGGCATGATGAACCGCGAGGCATTCGGCAAGATGAAGCAGGGCGCGCATTTCGTGAACATCGCCCGCGGCCCGATGGTCGACCAGGACGCGCTGCTGGAGGCGCTCGACAGCGGCCATCTGCGTATGGCGACACTCGACGTCACCGATCCGGAGCCGTTGCCGAACGGCCATCCGTTCTACAGCCATCCAAGGGTACGCCTGACGCCGCACATGTCCTGGGGCAAGGGCGGCAATCCGTTCGACGCCATCGGCGGGCTGATCGTGGAGAACATCCGGCGCTTCCAGAGCGGCCGGGAACTGCTGAACCCGATCGACCGGGACGCCGGCTACTAGACGAGCTGGCTGAGGCCGACGCCGATCTCGCGCACCCGGGCGCGCACGCCGGTCTTGTGCCGGAACCAGTAGTCGTTCAGGCCGAGGAATTCGCGCGACGCGGCCGGCAGCGCATTGTCCGGATAGATGGCACCGACGACGCAGGCCGCCATGCAGACGCCGCAATCGGTGCACTTGTTCGGATCGATGAACGACATGTCGTCCACCGGCTCGGAAAAAATCGCGTATTCCGGGCAGACTTCCATGCAGCCCTCGCCCTTCACGCCGATGCAGGCTTCGGTGACCACATAGGTCATGTCAGGCTCCCTGCCGCGCCAGAGCCGGCGGCGCGTCATGAAAGTCCACCTGCATCCGGAACGCGCCGATCGGCTCGACCCAATGAGCCTGCTCCGGCGCGACGATGCCGGGACGATTCTCCGAGAGCTCCTCGACCTCGCCACCCTCGGTCCTGTGCAGCCGCAGCCTGCCGGCCAGGACGCGGATGACGCCCCAGGTGCCCGCCTTGGTCCGATGTTCCCGCCGAAGCGCACCGGGCAGGGACTCCTGATCGAACACCGGAGTCGAACGGTACGGCGTATCGCTGCGGGCGGCCGGCCGTGCCGGCGCAGCAACCGTCGGGACTCCGGCATGAAACTTAAGAGCAAGCTGCAGGCTCTCGGCGATACGGCCCGCCTTCTCCTGGAACTGGCGGGCGATCCCGGGCTCAAACAGTTCCGAGGTTGTCTCGGCCCAGAGCGCGAGCCAGCGATCGAACATGGCGGGGGTGATCGACCCCATGTGCTTGACATGCTCGGCGACCGGATTGCCCTTGTAGCGGCCGCTCGTCAGCATGACGGACGACCAGAACGCAGCCAGCTTCTCGAGATGATGGGGCCAGTCCTCGACGGACCGGTTGAACAGCGGCCCTATCGAGGCGTCGGCCCGGACCTTCGCATAGAATCGGTCTACCAACTCGGCAAGGCGGTCTTCCGAAACGGTGTGGTTCAGTTCCATGGCGCATGCCTCTTATAAGATATATTTAATATACATCTTATTCCCCCGTCATGCAAAGCCGAAGGCAGCGCCTCGGCCGCGTCCAGCAACCGCCAGGCCGCTCGATGACCTGCTCGCGTGACCCGAGAGATCATCGGACAGCGAGGATCAAATGACACTGAAATTTTCGCGCGCCGACGTCACCCGCCGGTGCTAGCGTTCAGCGGAAACGCGAAAAACGGGGAAAGACCATGACGTCACTGATCTGCGGCATCCATCACGTGGGTGTGAACGTGCCCGACCTCGAGGCGGGGCGGAAATTCTATGAGGACGTGTTCGGCTTCGAGGTGATCGGCATCGACAACTGGGACGAAGGCAACGCCGACGTGAACGCCTATGTGGGAATGGACGAGTCGTCGGCCGACAGCTACATGCTGCGCGGCGCCAACACCTACCTGGAAATCTGGAAGTACCGCACGCCCAAGTCGAACGGCTTCGCCAGCGACCGGCGGGCGTCCGATCACGGCTATACCCACCTGGCATTCCAGGTCACCGACTTCGACACGGTGCTGGCCCGTTTCCTGGCGGCGGGCGGCTCGGTGATCAAGCCGCTGACCAATGCGCGGCCGGGCGGCGCCAAGATCCATTACTGCCGCGACCCGTTTGGCAACATCATCGAACTGCTGGAGATGCCGGAACAGGCGCGCACCCGGCTGCGCAATCTGCCGGGGATCGCCGCCGAAGGCCAGTTCGCGCCGCCGACCAGCAAGTACTATGCGCTGGAGAACGGGCAGTTCGCCGGCATCCGCGACAAGGCCGACCTGCCGAAATAAGGCAATGTACGACGGCGAATCCACCATCGACGCCATCCTGAGCGCCCGCGCGGCCCAGAACCCGGACCGGCGGCTGATCCGCTTCCAGGACGAGACGTCGCTGACCTACGGCATGCTCGACCGCGACGCGACGAAACTCGCCGACGCCTTGCTGGCGATGGGACTGGCGCCCGGCGACAAGGTGGCGGTGATGCTGGCGAACGGGCCGGACTATCTCAGGACCTGGATGGCGCTGACGCGGGCCGCGCTGATCGAGGTGCCGCTCAACACCGGGCTCAAGGGCGACCTGCTGGCGCACCAGCTCCGGCTCGCCGAATGCCGCGCCGTGGTGACCGCGCCCGAATGGCTCGACTGGATCCAGGCGGAGGCCGGCGAGGACTTGCCGATGCTGAGGCATGTCGTGCTGACCGGCGCGGCGGCGCCATCCCTGCCGGGCATCGCAGGGTACCGCCTGGACGACCTTCTCTCCGCCGGGCGAGAGGTGCGTCCGGCGAAGCGGCAGGGTCCGAACGATCCAACGGTGATCCTGTTCACCTCGGGCACGACGGGACCGTCCAAGGGCGCGGTGCTGAGCCACCATTCCCACTTCGAGATGGCGAAGATCTGCGTCCGCGCCATGGAATACGGATCCGAGGATGTGCTGTTCAGCGCCTTCCCGCTGTTCCACGCCAATGCCCGCTACCTGACGGTCCTGGCCGCCATGCTGGCCGACGCCGAGGCGGTGCTGCATGCGCGGTTCTCGGCGTCGGGCTTCTGGGACATCTGCCGGCGCGAGGGCGTGACGGCGTTCAATTACATGGGCGCGCTGCTGATGATGCTGCACAAGCAGCCGCCGCGCGACGACGACACCGACAACCTGGTGCGCCGCGCCTATGGCGCGCCGGCGCCCGCGACCATCTGCCGCGAATTCGAGGCGCGTTTCGGGCTGCGGCTGATCGAGGTCTACGGCTCGACCGAACTGGGCACCGTGACGCTGAACACGGTGGAAGGCTTCCGACTGGGATCGTGCGGCAAGCCGGTGCCGCTTTACGAGGTGCAGATCCAGGACGAGAACGGCCGCCCCTGCCCGCCCGGCGTCGACGGCGAGATCGTCGCCCGGCCGCGCGAGCCGGACGCCATGTTCAAGGAGTACTACCGGATGCCGGACGCCACGGTGAAGGCGTTCCGCAACCTGTGGTTCCACACCGGCGACCGCGGCCGGACCGACGAGGACGGCTATTTCTACTATGTCGACCGGATGAAGGACGCCATACGCCGCCGCGGCGAGAACATCTCGTCGTGGGAGGTCGAGAAGGTCATTGACCGGATCGAGGGCGTGCAGGAATCGGCGGTGTTCGGTGTGCCATCGGAACTGTCCGAGGAAGAGGTGATGACGGTGATCGTCGCCAAGCCGGGCGCATCGCTGCAGCCGGCGGCGATCCTCGACCGGCTGCAGGAGCGGCTGCCCTGGTTCGCCGTGCCGCGCTATGTGCGCTTCGCCGCCGCGCTGCCGAAGAACACCTCCGAACGCATCGAGAAGTACAAGCTGCGCGAGGAGGGCGTGACCGCCGATACCTGGGACCGCGACAAGGTCGGCTACGAGGTCAGGCGGTAGCCTCGCCGGTCACCGGCACAAGGCTCTCGCGATAGCGGCGCGCGAACGACGACCAGCCATAGTTGGCGGCGGCGTGCTCGCGGATCGCGTCGCTCATCCGCGCGCTGCGATCGGGCGATCCGAGCAACGCGACGATGTGGGCGGCCAGAGCCGGCGCGTCCTCGCCAACCGCGACCAGACGCCGGCCTGCTTCGTCGAGACCTTCGGCGCCCATGGGGTTGGTGACCACGGGCATGCCCGCTGCCATGGCCTCGAGCAGCTTGTTCTTGACGCCCGAGCCCTCGACCATCGGCGCCACGTACAGGTCGCAGCCGCCGAGGAAACCACGCAGGTCCTCGACATAATCGAGCATCCGGATGCCAGGCATGCCTACCAGCGTGCGGACGCGCGCATCGAGCGGTCCGCCGGCGACGCGGAGTTCGACATCGGGAATCACGCGGCGGACCAGTGGCAGAACCTCGCGCCCCATGAACTCGATGCCCCTGACATTGGGCGGCCAGTTCATGTTGCCATGGATCGCCAGAATGGTTGCCGGCGCGCGGACCTGATAGACCGGCGGCGACGCCGTCCAGGCAGTACCGTTGCCGACAGCGACGCACGACGCCCTTCCACCGGCAAAAGCTTCCCGATCCGCGGTCCCGGTGACGATGCAGCTCGCCGCCATGCGCGCGATCCTGGCCTCGGCGCGCACCCACAGGCGATACCGAAGGAAAGCTGCGGCCGCCTCGACCGGATTCGCCAGCGACGCGGCCTGGAACTTGCGGCGGTGCAGCAGCGATATCGAATCGGGAAAGTTCGCGTTGAAGCAGCAAGCGATGTCGCGCATCCACGCGACCCGGCTGAGGTCTGAATAAACGTTGATGATGAGGTGCCGGTAACCGTGCTCGGCGACGACCCGATTGACGGTTCGCGCCCAATCGCGTTGTTCGGCGGGCACCTGGTTGAAGGATTGCCACGCCAGCGGATCGACGATCTCGCGCCCCAGATCATCGTGTGTGCGCCATCGGAAGCAGAGAACATCGGCCTGGCCGCCATCCAGCAGATGCCACAGCCTGGTCGTGTCCCTTGACGTGGTGTAACTCGCCGGCGGTAGCAGCGCCGCTCGCGCAGCGCGCCCATCACGGGGCGCAGTAGCGAGTGAGCGGTGCTGCGGTGGTCCTCCACGGTCTTCGGTAGGGTTGGGTTTGTGGGCTCAAACCTGA
>CAMDTB010000086.1 GCA_945907245.1 Rhizobium sp. Q54 | reverse complement strand
CGCGGTGACCACATCGCCGCAGTTACACCACGCGGTGGGACACGATCCGGGTGTCTGTCAGGCCTGCCGGGGTCTGGCCTGAACGATGCCGCGCGCGGTCGAAGAGGTTGAGCGGGTCGGCTCTCCATCCGGCACGTGCCACGCGGCATGTTCAGGGCAGACCAAGAAAGGCCCGGACCCCCGTCAGGGGAGAGATCTTTCGGGGGTCGCCTGGGCCGGAGCGCACTCCGGCCCTGTCCTGTGTCGCTGGTGACGGCCTTAGCCGCAGATCCACCACTGGCACTTCACCGCGCGGGCCTGGGTCTCGTCGGCGCCGCAGGTGTGGGCCACTTCCTCGGCCATGCGCCAGTGGGCCTGCGGACCGGTCTGCGCCTTGCGGCCTTCGGCGGTCTTCGGGTCGAACTTGGCCGGCATCACGATCGTGCCGCCGGTCATCGGACCGGCAGGGGTCCAGGCGGCGCCTTCACGGTTGCCATACACGACGACGGGCTGGGCCGACGGGCACTGCAGACCGGTAACCTTGGTGGTCAGCGCCTGCATCTGGGCGATGTTGTTGGCGGCCGGGGTCTCGGCGCAGGCCGCAAGGAGGGTAACCGCCGCGAGGGCGGGGATGAGCTTCTTCATGATGGGCGTCCTCGTCTGTTGCGGGAAAGCGTCATGCCTGCCCGGTTGTTGGTCATTCGGTCGCGTTGCGACGGGTATGGTCGGCCTCCCGCCGTGGTCCGCTTCGTGCGGACCGGCGCCACCGGCTTTGCGACCAACCTGCCTGCCGGTTTCCCGGCAGGCAGTTTCAGCTGGATTTCATCCCCTGCCCCAGTCCGGTGTCGTGACACCGGCCCAAGCCCGAAGCGGGTCTGAAACTCGGGAGGTTACTGGCCCTGCCCTCATAGAGGAGGTCCTGTACCCCTTTGGAACCCCGATGGTGTTGGCCGTGGTGGCTCCGTGAGAACAGGTTGTAGAGAAACTTCAAATTTGATGCAACTTCAAATTGTGTCGGAATTTCGCCACATTCCCCAGTTTGGGCATTTATTGAAATAACTTATTATATTTCATATACTTAACCTCACAACCTCTGGTCGATATATTAGATCCGGGCGGAAATTGTGGTGCTGATATGGCGGACGCACGAGCGATTCATGGTTGCGGAAGCCCCTCCCATCCCCGTCGTGGGCATGAGATTCAGCCTCGAATCCTGTGTGGAATCACTGCGCAGGGCTTGCCGCGTCGCCGACCCACCGCGGTTCAGCTCGCTGGATGTCTCCGGCGACTCACCGAGCCATCGCGATCAGGCGGATTCCTCGAACTGGGGCTTGCCGCCCAAGCCCTCGGCCAGATCGAAGACTTCCTGCGCCAGCCTAGCGTTGAGCGCCTCGTCGGTCGAGCGGATGACGATGCTGGTGCCGCCCTTGCCCTGCCGGTAGAACGGATAGGATCCGATATCCGCGGTCGGATTGCGCGCCTGCATATCCCTGAGCCCGGCGGCGATCATGCTTTCCGCGAGGTGCAGCAGCACCGAGCGCGACCTGACGGGCAAACCGCCGGTCAGCCTGTGCTTCAGGCTCTCCAGCATCGACTGCATGATCAGCGGGATGCCGGCAAGGACGAACACGTTCTCCATCTGAAAGCCCGGCGCCTTGGAGATCGGGTTGTCGACCAGCCTCGCGCCGCGCGGCGTGCACGCCATCCGCGCACGGGCCGAGGTCAGGCCTTCCGGCCCGTAATACTCCTTCAGGATCTCGTGCGCCTCGGGATGCAGCTCCCACGGCACGCCGAACGCCTTGGCGATCGATTCGGCGGTGATGTCGTCATGCGTCGGCCCGATGCCGCCGGTGGTGAACACATAGTCGAACCGGGCGCGCACCTCGTTCACCGTGCCGACGATGGTGTCCTCGATGTCGGGGATCACGCGGGTCTCGGTGAGCTGGATGCCGCACTGGTCGTTCAGCCACTTGGCCAGATACGCCAGATTGGCGTCCTGGGTCCGGCCGGACAGGATTTCATTGCCGATGATGATAAGGCAGGCGGAGACTTTTTTCGGTTCTGTCATGCGGTATTTATACCAAGGCGCCGCTAGCGGCGACACGGCAAAACGGCCGGAATAATCGACTTCCGGCCGTTTCGCCGCGCGCCCCCGAGGGAGGGGGAAACAGAGGCGCGCTGATTTCAGTCCGCGGGCGGCGCCTCGCTGGTCCTGACGCCGCCGTCGAGCGCGGCGGCGGTCTTGACCAGGTTGACGAACTCCACCCGGTAACCCTGGGCATCGCTGCCGCGGCCTTCCGCAGCGAGCGCCGCGATGCGCTCATAGCCGAAGTCGCCCAGATAGGCGCCGTGGCGCAGCTTCTGTCCGAACGCGGCGACGGCGGCAGCGAACTTGAAGTCGGCCGACGCCGGGCCGGCCTTGTCGAGCATGGCGCGGTCGAGCGGGATTTCGATCAGCTTCGACGCGTCCTCGCTCGGCAGCTTGTAGCGCAGCTTGACGAACGCGAACTCCTTCGCCGACGGCGCGGCGGCGGCCGTGGCCGGCTGGCTGTAGCGCAGCGGGTCCATCTTCAGGCCCTTGCCGCCGACCAGCGCGACCTCGTAGAGCGCGGTCACCGTATGGCCGGCGCCGATGTCGCCCGCGTCGATCTTGTCGTTGTTGAAGTCCTCGGTCTTGAGCATGCGGTTCTCGTAGCCGATCAGCCGGTACTCGGCGACAACCGCCGGGTTGAACTCGATCTGGATCTTGGTGTCCTTGGCGATGGTGAACAGGGTCGATCCAGCCTGCTCGACCAGCACCTTCCGCGCCTCCTGGATGTTGTCGATATAGGCGTAGGTGCCGTTGCCGACGTTGGAGAGCTGCTCGGTCATCTCGTCGTTGAGGTTGCCGGTGCCGAAGCCCAGCACCGACAGCGACACGCCGGTGGACCGCTGGCGGGCAACATAGTCCTTCAGCGTGTCGACACGGGTGTCGCCGACGTTGAAGTCGCCGTCGGTCGCCAGGATGATCCGGTTGATGCCGCCCTTGATGAACGACTTCTGCGCCATGGCGTATGCCAGGCTGATGCCCTGCCCGCCCGCCGTGGAGCCGCCGGCCTGGAGCTGCTCCAGCGCGGCGAGGACGGCGGCGCGGTCGCTGCCCGGCGTGGGCTCGAGAACGACGCCGGCGGCGCCGGCATAGACCACCATGGAAATCCGGTCGTCGTCGCGCAGCTGGTTGGTGAGCATCTTCAGCGACGACACCAGCAGCGGCAGCTTGTCGGCCGAGTTCATCGAGCCCGACACGTCGATCAGGAACACCAGGTTGGCGGGCGGCCGGGTGTTCTTCGGCGCCTCGTAGCCCTTCAGGCCGATCTTCAGCAGGTAGGTCTCCGGGTTCCACGGCGTGCGCGCCACCTCGGTCGAGACCGCGAACGGCCGCGACCGGTCGCCGGGCGGCTGGTAGGCGTAGTCGAAATAGTTGACCAGCTCCTCGACCCGCACCGCGTCGGCAGGCGGCAGCGCGCCCTGGTTCAGGTAGCGGCGCACGTTGGAATAGGCGCCGGTGTCGACGTCGACGCTGAAGGTCGATACCGGCTCGGCCGCGGCCTGCTTCACCGGATTGCCCTCGATCTCGGCATAGTTCTCGGTGTTGGTGTGCATCGGCTGGTAGCGGTAGAAGTCGCCTGGCGCCGCGGATGCGACCTTGGCGCGCTGGTCGTACAGAGCGCCGTATGGCATCTGCGGCTTATAGTCAGGCGGCGGCGGGGGCGACGCAGGAGACCGTTTCACCTCGTTGGTGGCACTCTGGATGGCGTGCGCGGGTGCCGATGGCTCGCTGGACACCTCCGGCAGATCAACATAGGCGGGCGGCGGCGGTGCATCGCCCTTCTGGAGGGGCGGCTGCGCGTCGGTGGCGGTTTCCTGGTCCTTCATCGAGCAGGCTGCAAGGCCGGCGACGGTGATGGACAGGGCAACGGCAAGAGAAAGGCGGACGAAAGGATGGCGTCGGCTCATGGTAAAACTCCCCAGCCACGCAACTGTGGCGTGATACCGCTCAATCCCCCGAGATGGATGTGTCATCGGGTCGCTCCTTTGCCAGTGGGTTATGGAATGATCTCCGAAGCGTCGTCGAGCGCGGGAACGTGCAGGAAAACCGCTGTCGGCCTATGATCGAAGTTGCAGGAACGAGCGGGCGGGCGAACATCGTACAGTGCTCCGGACCCGCTATATGGCGGGCTGAACATCAGGCTGGCCAATCCCGCTTGAATTGCAGCCGACCAGATCATCGCCAGTGCGTTCATGGCGAGATCTTCGACGATTCGCTGTCCGGTGGGTCAAGAACAGGCGGATGCCACAGTTCGTCGGCGCAGACGATGTAGGCAAACACGCCAGCCGGTGGCGGATTGACGATAGCCAACCCGATCACCAGCACCGGCCAGCCCATGATCATCAGGCTTGCCAGAAATCCGCAGATTTCCTGGAGGGCCTGCCGGGCGGGACGGTCAGGGTATTCGCACCCCCGTCCGCCGCCGCCCCGCCTGCCCGCGGCCTGTGCGGTCTGGTGGCGGGCCTGTCCAAAGCCGCCGCCGGATGGGCTCGCCAATGAGCCCGCCGCACCGGCTGTTGCGGCGACGGAAAATACGGTGCCGCCGCGCAGCCTGTTGGCTTGATGTGTGGTGTGTGAGAGTCTTTGCATCGGGTCTCCTCCCCAGGAGCCATTGCGCGTTAACATATTGAAAATGTTACTCCTCGCAGCGGCGGTTACCCGTTAACTCGGGTTCATGAAGGCCGTTTGCGGATTAATTCGCGTTCATGCCGGGATTGCGTGGCGCAACAGGCACTTATAGGGTTCCGGCATGAAGTTTCATGCTCCCCTGGTGCGCGGCACCCTGGTCCAACGTTACAAAAGGTTCATGGCCGACGTGGTGCTCGACACCGGCGAGACCATCACCGCGCACTGCGCCAATTCGGGCGCCATGGCCGGGCTGAAGGCGCCGGGCTCCATCGTCTGGCTGTCGCCGGCCGCCAACCCGGACCGCAAGCTGAGATACTCCTGGGAACTGATCGAAGCCGATGGCGACCTGGTCGGTATTAACACCGCCTGGCCCAACCACATCGTCGCCGAGGCGATCAAGGCGGGCGCCATCGAGGCGCTGTCCGGCTATGCGACCCTGCGCCAGGAGGTAAAGTACGGAAAAAACTCACGCATCGACATCCTGCTGGAAGACCCGGAAAGGTCGCCCTGCTACGTGGAGGTGAAGAACGTCCACCTGCGCCGCGACGGGACGCTGGCCGAGTTCCCCGATGCGGTGACCGAGCGCGGCGCCAAGCATCTGGCCGAGCTGGGCGACATGGTCGAGACTGGCCACCGGGCGGTGATGCTCTATCTGGTCCAGCGCATGGACTGCGACCGATTTGCAATCGCCGCCGACGTCGACCCGGCGTATGATAGGGGTTTGCGGGTGGCCCGCGAGCGGGGCGTTGAAGTGCTTTGCTACGCCTGTAGACTGACCACCGACGAAATCACCGTTGACCGGGCGCTGGTCCTCGCTATTTAAGCGCCGGGTTTGAAGGGTATGGAATGAACGACCAGAGAGTTGGCGAGATGCGCGCCGGCGGCATCAAGATCCACGGCCGCGAAGGCTTCGACGGCATGCGCGCGGCCGGCCGCCTGGCGGCGGAGACGCTGGACTTCATCGCGCCCCACGTGCAGCCGGGCGTGACCACAGGCCATCTCGACAAGCTGTGCCACGATTTCATCATCGAGCGCGGCGGCATCCCTGCCCCGCTCGGCTACCGCGGCTTCCCGAAAAGCATCTGCACGTCGATCAATCACGTGGTCTGCCACGGCATTCCCGGCGACAAGCAGCTGAAGGACGGCGACATCCTGAACATCGACGTGACGCCGACGGTCGATGGCTGGCACGGCGACAGCAGCCGCATGTATCTGGTCGGCGACGTGTCGGTGAAGGCGCGCCGGCTGTGCGACATCACCTTCGAGGCCATGTGGCGCGGCATCCGCCAGGTGAAGCCGGGCGCGACGCTGGGCGACATCGGCCACGCGATCCAGAGCTATGCCGAGGCCGAGCGCTGCTCGGTGGTGCGCGACTTCTGCGGCCATGGCCTGGGCAAGATCTTCCACGACGCGCCCAACGTGCTGCATTACGGCGAGCCCCATTCGGGCGTGATCCTGCGACCGGGCATGTTCTTCACCATCGAACCCATGATCAATCTGGGCCGCTACGACGTGAAGATCCTGTCCGACGGCTGGACGGCGGTGACCCGCGACCGGTCGCTGTCGGCGCAGTTCGAGCATTCCATCGCCGTGACCGATACCGGCTACGAGGTGTTCACCGCCTCGCCCCGCGGCCTGGACAAGCCGCCCTACGACGTCTGAGGGCGCCCATGCCGTCGGGTTGGGGACCGTGACGGACGACAAGCCGCATCATCTGGGACACCGGCAGCGCCTGCGCGACCGCTTCATGAACGGCGGCGCCGCCTCCATGCCCGACTACGAGGTGCTGGAGATGCTGCTGTTCAGCGCCCTCCCTCGCGGCGACACCAAGCCGCTCGCCAAGGCGCTGATCGACCGCTTCGGCAGCCTGGCCGACGTGCTGAGCGCGCCGCCGGAACGGCTGGCCGAGGTGAAGGGCGTGGGCGACGGCATCGTCGCCGCCCTGAAGCTGGTGCGCGAGGCCGGTCTTCGGCTGACAAGGGCGCAGGCGCTGGGACGGCCGATCCTCAGTTCGTGGGCGGCTGTTCTCGAATACTGCCAGGCGGCCATGGCCTACGAGAACAAGGAGCAGTTCCGCATCCTGTTCCTCGACCGCAAGAACACTTTGATCGCCGACGAGGTGCAGCAGCAGGGCACCATCGACCACACGCCGGTCTATCCGCGCGAGGTCGCCAAACGCGCGCTGGAACTGGACGCCACGGCGGTCATCCTCGTCCACAACCACCCGTCCGGCGATCCCAACCCCAGCCGCGCCGACATCGAGATGACCAAGAAGGTGGTGGCGGCGGCCGCGGCACTGGGTATTGTGGTGCACGACCACCTGATCATCGGCCGGGGAACGCATTCCAGCTTCAAGACCATGAACCTGCTGTGACTTTATCTTCTCCCCGGTTTTGATCATGGTTGAAGACGTCACCATCGGAACGCTCGGTGAGGCCGCTATCCCCGAAGCCGTCGCTCTCTGGGAAGTCTGCAACCTCACCCGGCCATGGAACGACCCCCATGCGGATGCGCTCCTGGCCCTGAACGGCGCCGCCTCCACCATCCTCGCCGCACGGCGAGGCGGCGTGCTGGCCGGAACCGTCATGGTGGGCCATGACGGGCATCGCGGGGCGGTGTACTATGCCGGCGTTCTGCCGGCCCTGCAGAATTCGGGGATCGGCGCGCTGCTGATGGCGGCGGCCGAGCAATGGTTGAAGGACCGCGGCGTGCCCAAGCTCAACGTGATGGTGCGCACCGACAATCTCGGCGCGCGGGGATTTTACGAGCGGCTGGGTTATGAGCCGAGCGAGGTTATCGTGATCTCGAAGCGGTTGGACGGACGATAGAGCGCAGAGCGAATACGAGGAGCCCTGACATGGATTCAATCAGTAGCGGTCCGATCGCGGAGGTTCTCCGCCGCCTCCACCAGGAAGCGGCTTCGGCCGATGCGCCGCTGATGCAGGCGGCCGGCCGGGAAGCGATCACCTTCGAGCAGGCGATGCAGCGGGTCGTCGATGCCGAGATCGAGGACCTGACGGGACTGTATCGCGGCTACGCCGGCAATTTCCTCAGCGTCGAGCCGGAGTTTGGACGCTTTCTCTACATGCTGGCGCGATCCTGCAAGGCCAAGCGGATCGTCGAGTTCGGCTCGTCCATGGGGATTTCCGCCATCTACATGGCCGCGGCCCTGCGCGATATGGGCGGCGGCATCCTGATCGGCACCGAACTGGAGCCCGGGAAAGCCGAGCGGGCGCGGGCGAACGTCGCCGCGGCCGGGCTTGCCGATCTTGTCGAGTTCCGCGTCGGCGACGCGCGCGAAACCCTCGGATCCGGAGTCGGCGGCGAGATCGACATGGTCCTGCTCGACGGCGCCTTCACCCTCTATCACGCCGTTCTGACAATTCTCGAGCCGCACCTGAAGCCGGGCGCGGTGATCGTCGGGGAGAATGCCCTGCAGCAGGCCTCCGGCTATATCGACTACGTGCGCGATCCCAGGAACGGCTATCTGTCGGTGCCGCTGCCGTTCAGTCCCGGGCGTGGCAACGAGCTGACCGTCAAGACAAAGTAGAACGGCCCGGTCCAGTCCGCTGCTTCACCACCCCGGCGGCTTGCCGTCCAGGTAGTCGTGCAGCACCTCGTGGAAGCGGCGCACACGGGTTTCCTGACCTGCCAGGTACGGCTCCTGATAGCCGCGCGAGCGCCAGCCGGCCTGCTGGCCGGGCGCCAGCGCCCAGTCCTGGAACACCACCTGGTCGTGCAGGTCGGCCACCGACTCGTTGCCGGTATAGATGCGGAAGTCGTACTCGGCTTCCTTCATCTCCATCTCGGTTTCCGTCAGGCGCGCGCGGTACTGACCTTCGACCGGGAACGCCAGGTCCCACAGGTCGAAATAGCATTTCTCCGGATCGTCGCGGTGCGGCTCCCAGCGGAAGAACGACATGCCTTCGGCGCCGGCGCCAAAGGCGATGTTCGGGAACACGACGCCGAACGGGCTCTCGGTCAGATCCTCGTCGTTCAGCTTCTCGAAGTGCCGGTAGCCCCGTTCCGGGCCCAGCTTGCGCTTGGCTTCCTTGAGGTCGAGCCAGCCCTGCATGGCCTTCTCCTCATAGGTCGCGTATTTCGCCGGGTCGATGCCCCATTCGCGCAGGGTGTCGTCGAATGGATGCGGCTGGCCTTCGGGCACACGGTCGCGCAGCGACGGGCGGCCCATCTGGATGATGCGCGCATGGCCGCGCGGAAACATCTCGAACCGCGAGGTGAAATGGTCCTGGTCGATGATCGGCGGCACCTGCGGATGGGCGGTGCGGGTGTGGTAGGACTCGTTGAAATTGTCCGACGAGAACTTCCAGTTGCAGGGGATTTCCACCCGCACCCAGCGCACGCGCACCTGGGTCTCGAAGGGGAAGTTCTTGTAGATCTCGGGGATCGGCTCCAGGTACTCGAGCAGCGTCGGCGCGGCGTTGTCCATGGTGTACCAGACGAAGCCGCCCCAGGTGTCGACCCTGACCTCGATGAGGTTTCGCTTGCCGACGGGGTCGCCCTGCGGGAAATCGTCGCGGTCGCAGGCATCGATCAGCGTGCCGTCGGGCGTGAACACCCAGCCATGATAGGGACAGGTCCAGCTGTCCTGTGAGCCGACACCATGCACGAGCTTCTGGGCGCGGTGCGCGCAGGCGTTGTAGAAACCCTTCAGCGAGCCGTCCTTCTGGCGGGCGATGACGACCGACTCGTGCATGAAGTCGTGGACGATATAGTCGCCGGGATCGGGCAGTTGGTTCACGCGGCCGGCGATGTGCCAGATCTTCGTCCACAGATGATCCCATTCCCGCTGCATCCACTCGCGCGAGTAGTAGCGATCGGGCGAGATTTTATCGCCGCGGGTGTTGCGCGGGTCCTTGCCGTCGATCGCCAGCGGATGGGTGATGATGTCGGTCATGTCCGTCTCCCGTTCCTCGTGGACCGCCGGTCGGGTGCGTCCCGTTTGATCGGCCGTCCAACATCGACGGAAGCGTAATCCCCGGTATCGTCGTGTCAATCCGAATCCGGAAAGACGGTCAGTTCAACCGCAGATCGGGGACCATGTCGCTGTATTCAGCGACACACATCGTGGCGCGCCAGCGGGTGCGAGGGATCAGCGTTCGGCCCTGGCTTCCTGGAACAGCCGGGCCAGCTTCTCGGGATCGCCGGATAGGTCGTCCGCATCCGCCATGATGGCGAAAAGCCGGGCCTTCATCGCCGCTTCCTCCGCCTCGGAGAGATACGGATGGAACGACGCCATCTCGAGCAGGATCGCATCAATCATCTCGCTCGTAGGCTTGAGGCAGTTCATCGCGCAACTCCAGTCAGCGGGGGAGAGCAGAGTGCTCCCGGTCGGCGATCGCCAAGTCCGCTGATCCGTGGAGTGTGCACGGTACCGATGAACCGTACGTTAACGTGGATTAAGTCGAACGGTCGGTATGTCGGCACGCCAGACAAAAAAAGCCGCCCGCGCCAGTGGGCGCGGGCGGCTTCCGCAACAGGGGTATCAGTTGGCGATGCGCTTCAGGCGCTGGTTGATGATCTCTTCCGCCTCGCGGACGATACGCTCGACCAGTTCCTTCACCGTCGGGATGTCCTTGATGATGCCCATCACGGTGCCGGCGCTCCACACGCCGGTTTCCATCTCGCCGGTCTCCAGCAGCGAACGGCCCTTCACGCCGACCACCAGGTCCTTGATGTCCTCGAAGGTGGCGTCGGCCTTGGTGGTCTCGATCTCGTGGACCCGCTTGGCGATATCGTTCTTGTAAATGCGCGCCGTGTTGCGGAACTTGCGGTAGACCAGCTGGGTGTCGCGCTCGTTGCTCTCGACCAGCTTGCGCTTCACGTTCTCGTGGATCGGCGCTTCCTTGGTGGCCATGAAGCGGGTGCCCATGTTGATGCCTTCGGCGCCCAGCGCGAGCGCCGCGACCAGGCCGCGGCCGTCGCCGAAGCCGCCCGAGGCGATCATCGGGATGGTCAGCTGGTCGGCGGCGGCCGGCAGCAGCACCAGATTCGGCACATCGTCCTCGCCCGGATGGCCGGCGCATTCGAAGCCGTCCATGGAGACCGCGTCGCAGCCGACCTGCTGGGCCTTCACGCCGTGACGGACCGAGGTGCATTTGTGGATGACCCGCACGCCGGCTTCCTTGAACCACGGCATGTAGGGCTCGGGATTGCGGCCGGCGGTCTCGATGATCTTCACGCCGCCCTCGATGATGGCGCGGGCGTATTCGTCATAGGGCGTCGGCTTCACGGTCGGCAGGATGGTCAGGTTGACGCCGAACGGCTGGTCGGTCATCTCGCGGCAGCGCGCGATTTCCTTGGCCAGGTCCTCGGGCGTCGGCTGGGTCAGCGCGGTAATGAAGCCGAGCGCGCCGGCATTGGCCACGGCCGACACCAGCTCGGCGCGGCCGACCCACTGCATGCCGCCCTGCACGATCGGATACTTGATGCCGAACTCTTCGGTGAAACGGGTCTTGAGCACTTGAATTCCTCTTAGTTCGCCCCGGTGGGGATCTTGTTGAACGGCAGGTCCTTGTCGACGCGGATGTCGCCCGGCAGGCCCAGCACGCGCTCGGCGATGATGTTGCGCAGGATTTCGTCCGTGCCGCCCTCGATGCGGTGGGCGACGGCGCGGAAGAAGATCTCGTGGAACTGTCCGCCGTTCACCGCCAGGTCCTTCTGGCTGATGACGCCGTAGCTGTCCTGGATGTCGAGCATGGTCGAGGCCATGTTGAGCCGGTTGACGCCCAGCACCAGCTTGCTGATCGAGGCTTCCGGACCGGGCGCCTGGCCGCGCGACAGCGCCGAGATCATCCGGTAGGACGTGTTGCGCAGGCCGGCCGAGCGGATGTACCAGTCGGCCATCTTCTCGCGCACCGACTGGTCCTCGATGGCGGGACCGTTCTCGCCCTCGAGCACCTTGATCATCTCGAACATCTCTTCGAAATTGGTCGGGAAGCCGCCGCCCACCGCCAGACGCTCGTTCATCAGCGTGGTCAGCGACACCTTCCAGCCCTCGCCCACCTCGCCCAGCCGCTGGCTGTCGGGGATGCGGACGTCGGCAAAGTAAACCTCGTTGAAGTCCGAGCGGCCGGACACCTGCTTGATCGGCTTGATGGTCACGCCGGGCGAGCGCATGTCCAGGTAGAACATGGTCAGGCCCTTGTGCTTGGCCACGGTCGGATCGGTGCGGGTGATCAGGATGCCGAAGTCGGCGTAGTGGGCGCCCGAGGTCCAGATCTTCTGGCCGTTGATCACCCACTCGTCGCCCTGCTTCTCGGCGCGGGTGCGCAGGCCGGCAAGGTCGGAACCGCTGCCCGGCTCGGAGAACAGCTGGCACCAGATTTCCTCGCCC
>CAMDTB010000085.1 GCA_945907245.1 Rhizobium sp. Q54 | reverse complement strand
GCATGTCCTCTCGACCATCGCCATGGGCCGCTACGGCAAGCCCGAGGAAGTCGCCAACGTCATCGTCTTCCTGCTCTCCTCGGCGGCCAGCTGGGTCACCGGCGTCAACGTCACCGTCGACGGCGGCCAGAACAAGCGCGTCAAGTTCTAGGATATCCGAAAGGAAAAGGGCGGCGAAATGCCGCCCTTTTCCACTTCGCCCGCATCATGCCGGCGATACCTCCAGCGGGCGGTGCTGGGGGCTAGACCAAGCGGGCGACTGTGCTACAGTCCGCTACCTCAATCGGTGCTGGACAGGGCTTGAACCTCCTGGTCCGCGCAGGCGCCGAACCGAGTACACATCTGGACCAGGGAGACACCAGTGCAATTATCACGCGAGCAATTGCTCAAGGCGTACCGGCAGATGAAGACGATCCGCGAGTTCGAGGACCGGCTTCACGAGGAGATCCCGAAAGGGCTCATTCCGGGCTTTACCCATCTTTATTCCGGTCAGGAAGCGATCGCCGTCGGCGTTTGCGAGAACCTGAACGACAGCGACGCTATCACCTCCACCCATCGCGGCCACGGCCACTGTATCGCCAAGGGTTGCGACGTGAAGGGCATGATGGCCGAAATCTATGGCCGCGCGACCGGCCTGTGCGGCGGCAAGGGTGGCTCGATGCACATCGCCGACCTGTCGAAGGGCATGCTCGGTGCCAATGGCATCGTCGGCGGCGGTCCGCCGCTGGCCATGGGCGCGGCCATCGCCTTCCGCAACCGCGGCAAGGGTGAAGTGGCGGTTGCGCTGGCCGGCGACGGCAGCTGCAACTCGGGTCCGGTGTTCGAGGCCATGAACATGGCCGTGATGCTGAACCTGCCGGTGATCTTTGTGTTCGAGAACAACGGCTACTCCGAGCAGACGGCTCCGGCCTACGCGGTCGGCGCCGGCAAGACCGACCTGGTCCGCCGTGCCGAAGGCTTTGGCATGCCTGCGTCCAAGCACGACGGCACCGACTTCTTCTCGGTGTACGAGGCGACCCGCGAAGCCGTCGAGCGTGCCCGCACCGGCGGCGGCCCGACCGCTTTCGAGTTCAACTGCCTGCGCTTCTTCGGCCACTTCGAGGGCGATCCCCAGAAGTACCGGATCAAGGGCGAGGTCGAGATGGCCCGCGACACCATGGACTGCCTGAAGAACTTCCGGCATCGCGTGACCGAGGCCAAACTTCTCGAGGGCAAGGATCTGGACCAGGTCGACGCCGAGGTAAAGCAGCTGATCGACGAAGCCGTCGCGGAAGCGATCGCGGCGCCGTTCCCGCCGGACACCGACGTCACCAAGAACGTCTACATCAACTACTAGGGCTGGAGCACATCACATGGCTATCAAGACCTATCGTGAGGCGCTCACCGAAGCCCTGATGATCGAGATGGACCGCGACGAGCGGGTCATCATCATGGGCGAGGACGTCGCCGGCGGCGCCGGCGGCTCGGCTGGTGTCCGCGACAACCAGAACGGCATTTTCGGCACGTATCCGCAGTTCCATGCGCGCTACGGCGAAAACCGGTTCATCGACACGCCGATCTCCGAGGCCGCGATCGTCGGCGCCGCCGCGGGCGCGGCGCTTGCCGGCCTGCGTCCGGTCGTCGAGATCATGTTCGCGGACTTCATCGGCTACTGCCTGGATCAGATCATGAACCAGGCCGCCAAGTTCCGGTACATGTTCGGCGGCAAGTCGCGCACGCCGATGGTGCTGCGCACCGCCTACGGCGCCGGCCTGTCCGCCGCCGCCCAGCACTCGCAGGCCATCTACCCGATCATTACGCATATCCCGGGCATCAAGGTCGCCGTCCCGTCGAAGCCGGCGGACGTGAAGGGCCTGATGCTGACCGCCATGCGCGACGACGATCCGGTGGTGTTCTTCGACCACAAGGCGCTGTTCGGCGTGCAGGGCGAAGTGCCGGAAGGCGACACCCCGATCCCGTTCGGCAAGGGCATGCGCTACCGTGAAGGCAAGGACGCGACAGTTGTCGCCATCGGCCGCATGGTGCACTTCTCCGAGGCCGTCGTGGACAAGCTGGCCAAGGAAGCCGGCATCACCTGCGACGTCATCGACCCGCGCACCACGTCGCCGCTGGACGAGGACATCATCCTGGCCAGCGTCGAGAAGACCGGCCGCCTGATCGTCGTCGACGAATCGCCGCCGCGCTGCTCGGTGGCAGGCGATATCTCGGCCATGGTCGCGATGAAGGGCTTCGACTTCCTCGACGCCCCGATCCAGATGGTCACCTCGGCCCACTCGCCGGTGCCGTTCGCGCCGAACCTGGAGCGGGCCTACCTGCCCTCGGGTGCGAAGATTGAAGAAGCGATCCGGAAGTCCGTCGACTACTAAGCCGGGTTTGATTTGCGTTGTCGCCCCGGCGGATCATGGCATCCACCGGGGCGATGATGCGTTAAGGGGAATGAAGGAGAGATCGCCATGGCCAATATCAAGGCAATCATCATGCCGAAATGGGGCCTCGAAATGGTCGAGGGCACCCTGGCCAAGTGGCACGTCGCGGAGGGTCAGCCCGTCGACCAGGGCCAGCCCATCATGGACGTCGAAACCGAGAAGATAGCCAACGAGGTCGAGGCCGATGTCGGCGGCGTGCTGCGGCGCGTGGCTGACGAAGGCTCGGTGGTTCCGGTCGGCGGGCTGCTCGGCGTGATCGCCGCCAAGGACGCCTCCGAAGGCGACGTGCAGAGCTTCATCAAGAATTACCGGTCCGAGGCCGTCGGCCGCGTCGAGGCGCTGAGCTCGAACACGGCGAACGCAACCGAGGCGAAGCCGGAAGCCAGCGCCGGCTCGTACGGGTCCGCGCCGGTCGCCGCCGAGGCTTCGGACGACGATGAGTCCGGCTCCGGCAAGCGCGCCTCGCCGCGCGCGAAGAAGCTGGCCGAGAGCCTGGGCGTCGACATCAACAAGGTGCCGAGCGACGGCAACCGCATCTCCGACCGTGACGTGCAGGCCTATTTCGACAGCCTGCCCAAGGACGCCGCGCCTGCCGAGGACGCGCCTGCGGGCAAGGTCCGGGCCACGCCGCGGGTGAAGCTGTTGGCGAAGAAGCTCGGTGTCGACCTGGCCGAGGTGACCGGCTCCGGCAGCAATGGCCGCATCACCGAGAGTGACGTGAAGGCCTATGCCGACGAGACCGGCGGTCCGCTCAACGAGGACGTGCGTAGCACGCCCGCGGTGCGCAAGCTGGCCAAGGAGCTGGGCATCGATCTCGCCCGGGTCCAGGGTTCGGGCCGCAACGGCCGGATCACCAAAGAGGACGTCGAAGCCGCCGCCGCCGCGCCGAAGGCTGCGCCTGCCGCCGCCGCGCCGTCCGCCTATGTGCCGGGCGTCAACCCGCACACGGTCGAGGCGCTGAACTCCATGCGCAAGACCATTGCCCGCCGCCTGACGGAAGCGAAGCAGAACATCCCGCACATCTACCTGACGGTGGATGTGGAACTGGACCGGCTGCTGGCTCGCCGCCAGAAGTACAATGCGGCGAACGACGGGAAGGCCTCAGTCAACGACTTCATCATCCGGGCCTCCGGCCTGGCGCTGAAGCACGTGCCGAAGATGAACGTGCAGTACCACGACGACGGCCTGCACTTCTTCAAGCACGCCGACATCTCGATGGCGGTGTCGCTGGAAGGCGGCCTGATCACGCCGATCATCCGCGCGGCCGACATGAAGACCGTGGCCGAGATCGCCGCCGAGACCAAGGACCTGGCGGCGCGCGCGCGTGCCGGCAAGCTGAAGATGGACGAGATCCAGGGCGGCACGTTCTCGATCTCCAACATGGGCATGCTCGGCATCAGGAGCTTCGACGCCGTGATCAACCCGCCGCAGGGCGCGATCCTGGCGGTCGGCAAGGGCGAGGAGCGGATCATCGCGCGCAACGGCTCGCCGGCTGTGGCGACGATGATGACCGTCACCTTGTCCTGCGATCACCGGGCGATCGACGGCGCGTTGGGGGCGAAGTTCCTCGAGGTGTTCAAGGAGCTGTGCGAGGAGCCGCTGGCCCTCGTGCTGTAAAACCCGCTGGAATGTCTTTTCGGCAGGAAAGGGCGCGGTTTCCGCGCCCTTTCCGTTTCATGATGATGGTTGCCCCGGCCTGTCGCCGGGATTAGGTTGAGCCCGCTGTGCACACTCAGGAAACGGCAAAGGTCGGCAGATGAGCAAGAACCCGCTGGAGAGCTACGGCGCATGGGTGGCGGAGACCCGTGATGCCTGGCCCGAGGATGCGCGCGACTGGGCGCACCGCGAGTTCGTCGATTTCATCGCCGTGATGGTCCCCGGCGCCGCCGAGCCGGCCAGCCAGTTTGTGTACAACGCCGTGCAGGATTGGGGGCAGGGCCCGTGCGCCGTCGCCGGCCAGCGCAAGCGGCTGTCGGCGCCCTGGGCGGCGCTGGTCAACGGCACCGCCGGCCACGCCCTCGACTTCGACGACAATTTCGATCCGCCCAAGGCGCACGCCACCACCGTGCTCGCCCCGGCGATCCTGGCGCTGGCCGAGCAGGAGAACCTGTCGGGGGCCGCCTGCATCGACGCCTATATCGTCGGCCTGCAGATCATGGGCCGGGTTGGGCAGGGCGTGAACCCCACCCACCGCAACCGCGGGTGGCATGCGACGGCGACCGTCGGCGTGATCGGCGCGGCGGCGGCCTGCGCCCGGCTGCTGAAGCTGGACGCGGCGACCTCGGCCTACGCCCTCTCGGCGGCGACCAGCATGTCGGCGGGCTTCATGTCCCAGTTCGGCACCATGATGAAGCCGGTCCATGCCGGCCTCGCCGCCAAGGGCGGCATCATGGCGGCCAGCTTCGCCCAGGCCGGCGTCACCGCCGGGATGGAGACGCTCGACGGCCGCACCGGCATGCAGATGCTGATGGTCGGCCCCGACTACGAGCAACTCCGCGACACCATCACCCATGTCGAGCACGGCCAGAACCTGCGTTTCGAGCTGGGCAGCATCGGCGACCCGCTGCTGATCACCGAGCACAAGTTCCGGGTGAAGCGCTTCCCGACCTGCGGCGCCATCCACCGCGCCATGGACGGCATGCTCGACCTGCGCGCGCAGCACGGCTTCACCGCCGCCGACGTAGCCTCGGTCGACCTCTACATGCCGCGCGTGCATTTCAACAACGTCATGTACACCGACCCGCAGGACCCACTGCAGGCCAAGTTCTCGGCCGAGTACGCCGTCGGCTGCGTGCTGGCGCGCGGCGACTGTACGCTGGCGGATTTCCGCCCCGACATGGTGATGCGCGACGACGTGCGCGGCCTGTTCCCGATCATCCACCGCCACCCGGTCGACAAGCTGGAAGGCGAGTTTCCCACCGAGGTCCACGTCACGCTGAAGGACGGGCGCCAGCTCAAGGCCGTCATCGACATGCCGCTGGGCAGCAAGAAGGCACCGTTCTCGTGGGCGCAGTACTGGTCCAAGTTCGACGCCTGCTGCGACGGTTTCCTGTCGGAGCGCGAGACCCGGGACCTGCGCCAGGCGCTGGAGCGGATGCCGGCCCTTCCCAACATCGGCGACCTGATGCGCCACGTCGTCCTGCCCTTTGCCCAGGTCGCCTGACCCGGTTCCATCGTTCCCATCATCCCTTCAGCAGTCACGGATTTCATGTCGTCACGACCGCTCAACGAGTCCTTCCCGCCAGCCACCGTGCTGGTCATGGCCGCCAGCCGCCGGGGAGAGAACGATCCCGTCGCCGTGCTGCAGAACAAGTCCCATAAATGCCTCGTCGAGATCGACGGCCAGGTGATGCTCGAGCGCGTCGTCGAGGCGCTGATCGACAGCGGGTGCTTCAACCGCATCTACGTCTCGGTCGAGAGCGAGGACATTCTGCGCGCCACGCCGCGGATGACCGAGTGGCTGGCGGAAGGCCGCATGGCGTTCGTGCGCTCCAGCGGCAACCTGGCCGACAGCGTGCTGACGGCGGTCGACGTGATCCCGAACCCGCTGCCGCTGATCATCACCACCGGCGACAACGCGCTGCACACGCCCGAGCTGATCCGCGACTTCATGCGCGCCTTCTGGACCCGCGACGAGGACGTGTCGCTGGCGTTCACCCGCGACGACGTGGTGCTGCGCGACTACGGCAATTCGGGTCTCGCCTTCCACATGCTGAAGGACGGCGGCTATTCGGCCTGTAACCTCTATGCCCTGCGCCGCGAGAAGTCGCTGTCGGCGGTGCGCGTGTTCGAGAGCGGCGGCCAGTTCGGCAAGCGCCACAAGCGCATCCTCAAGGCGTTCGGCATCACCCCGTTCATCGTCTACAAGCTGAAGCTGATGGGCCTGAACGGCCTGATCACCCTGATCGGCCGCAAGCTGCGCGTGACCATCGACCCGGTGCTGCTCGATTACCCGTTCGGCCCCATCGACGTCGACAACAAGAATTCCTTCGACATCACCGAAGAGACGCTGAAGAAGCGGCGGGGTGCGGTTTAAACACTACCCTAAGCCGTCATCCCCGCGCACGCGGGGACCCAGCTCTTCGTAGGGAACCGGCATCACGGCACGGCGATGTCGTCGTAAAGATCGCGCCACTGCGGGTTGTTATCCTCGATAAGCTGCAGTTTCCAGCTCCGCCGCCACTTCTTCAGCATTTTCTCGCGCCAGATGGCGCCCTCGATGCTGTCGTGGGCTTCGTAATAGACCAGCATCTTCACGTTGTATTTCGCGGTGAAGCCATCGAATACGTTGGTCCGGTGCTCGTATATGCGCTTCGGGAGGTTCGAGGTGACGCCGACATACAGGGTGCCGTTGCGTTCACTGGCGAGAATGTAGACGAACGCGTCGAACATGTTTTTGGATGAATTGGTGTTGCCGTTCCTAGTCTAGCATGCGTTGAAGTGAGGGTCATTTGGAGCATGTGGATGGGCCGTAGCCCTACGAAGAGCTGGGTCCCCGCGTGCGCGGGGATGACGACGGAGGGTGTGAGCGCGGGCGACGTAACCGTCCCATGAAATCCTCCATCGCCATCCCGGAACGCGTCCTCGTCATCGCCTTTCTCGTTGCCGCCTGTGCGGTGCGGTTCATCGGGCTGGCGCGCTACAGCTTCGATCCGGACGAGATTTTCTCGGTGCGGGCCGCGCAGGCGAGCTGGGCCGGGCTGTTCGGGATCGCGGCGCGCGACGTGTCGCATCCGCCGCTGTTCTACGCGCTGCTGAAGATATGGCTGGTCTTCGGGCCGCCGACGGAAGGCTGGGTGCGGCTGCTGCCGGCGATGATCGGCGCGGCGACGTTCGTGCCATTCTATGCGCTGTGCCGCCGGCTGCGGCTGGAGCCTGGCGCGCTGGCGGTGGCTCTGGCGCTGTTCACCGCCAGCGCGGTGCTGATCGATTATGCCCAGTATGCCCGCATGTTCTCGCTGCTGCAGTTCGCCGGCGCGCTGTCGATCCTGGCGTTCCTGGTGTTTATCGACAGCGGCAGCCGCCGCGCCTTCTGGGTGCTGACCGCGGCGAACGTGCTGATGGTCTACGCCCATTACTGGGGCTGGATGGCGGTGCTGGCGCAGTTCTGCATCCTGCTGCTGCTGCGCCGTGACCGGCTGAAAACATACGCGGTGTCGTCGGCACTGGTGGCGCTGGCGTTTCTGCCCTGGGCCTGGACGGTTGCCGCGGCGGCGGCCGGCCAGGGTAGCGCCACGGCGCAGATCCGGTGGATGGGCGCGCCGGACTGGCTGAACGTGGTCTGGCTGTTTGGCAATCTGACCGGCGCGCCACATTTCCGCCACGCAACCGCCGTTGGGCTGACGCTGTTCGCGGTGCCTTTGGCCTTCCTGGCGTGGCGGCTGGTGCGCGCGCGGGCGTTCGCGCCGCTTGCGTTCATCCTGCTGGTCGCGGTGCCCGTCTTGGCGACGATCCTGCTCGGCCTCGTCACCGGCCAGCCGGTCTGGGGCGAGCGGCACCTGAGCATGGTCGCGGTGCCGTATTTCCTGCTGGTCGCGCTGGCCACCATGAGCGTGCCCTGGCCGCGCATCCGCGCCGGACTGCAGGTCGCGCTGATGCTGTGGGCGACGCTGGCGGGCGCCCAGTTCCTGCTGACGCAGGGTCGCATGCTGCAATGGGGCCAGCTGGTCGACGCCATGATCGAGGAGACACCAGGCCGGCCGCTGTTGATCCAGACGGCCGAGCCGTGGCTGTGCGACCCGATCGTCTATTTCGTCGGCCGCAGCGGCGCCCACGACATCGAGGTGACCCTGGTCGAGGACACGGCCCGCGCGCCGCCGGGCGACCGCTACTGGTACGTGGTCCGCGACACCACCTGGACGCAGGCCGAGAGTCCGGTGCGCATCCTGGTCGACGCCGGGTTCCGGATCGAGCGCATGCTGGCGATCACCACGCCCAGCCAGCGCGTGGTGGCGTACCGGGTTCGGCGCGGGGTGGATGGGCCGGTGCTTTAAGAGGTCCGGATTCCCGACCCTTTACCTGTCATCCCGGCGAAAGCCGGGAGCCAGAACGGGGAAGGGGCGCAGCCCTACGATCACTGGGTCCCGGCTTTCGCCGGGATGACAATAAGAGGGAAGGGTGGAGAATTAACCCCTAAAGCCGCTGATCCACCGCATCCTTGGGCAGCACCGACTTGACGTCGTAGAGCACCGAACCGGGCTTTCCGAGCGCTCGGATGCCCTGGGCGCCCATCTTCAGGAACTCTTCGTGGGCGACGGCCAGGATGATGCCGTCATACTTGCCGGTCTCCAGCGCCGCGACCGGGCGGATGCCGTATTCGTGCTCGCACTCGTCCGGGTTCACCCACGGGTCGTAGACGTCGACGGCGATGTCGAACTCGTGCAGGTGGCCGACGATGCTGGCGACCTTGGTGTTGCGCGCGTCCGGGCAGTTCTCCTTGAACGAGAAGCCCAGCACCAGCACCCGCAGGTCGTCCTTCAGCAGCCCGCGGCGGCCCAGCAGGCGCACGAACTGGTTGACGACGTATTTGCCGACCCGGTCGTTGATCCGGCGCCCGGCCAGGATCACCTCGGGATGGTGGCCGATCTCCTCGGCCTTGTGGGTCAGATAATAGGGATCGACACCGATGCAGTGGCCGCCCACGAGGCCCGGCCGGAACGGCAGGAAGTTCCACTTGGTGCCGGCGGCTTCGAGCACGTCGAGCGTGTCGATGCCCAGCCGGTTGCAGATCATCGCCAGCTCGTTGACGAGGGCGATGTTCAGGTCGCGCTGAGTGTTCTCCATCACCTTGGCCGCCTCGGCGACCCGCATGGACGGCGCCTTGTGGGTGCCGGCGGTGATGATGGTGCGGTACAGCGCATCGACGAAGTCGGCCGCCTCCGGCGTCGAGCCCGAGGTGATCTTCTTGATGTCGGAGAGCTTCAGCTCCTTGTTGCCCGGGTTCAGGCGCTCCGGGCTGTAGCCGCAGAAGAAGTCGCGGTTGTACACGAGGCCCGACACCTGCTCCAGCACCGGCACGCAGAATTCCTCGGTGCAGCCCGGATAGACGGTGGATTCATACACCACCACGTCGCCGCGCTTGAGCACCTGGCCGATGGCGCGGCTGGCGCCTTCCAGCGGCTTCAGGTCCGGATGGTTGTGGCTGTCGACCGGCGTCGGCACGGTGACGACGAACACGTTGCAGCTCTTCAGGTCCGACCATTCGCCGGTGAAGGTCAGGTGTTTCGCCCCGCGCAGTTCCTCCTCGGACGCTTCCAGCGTGCTGTCGTGGAAGTTCTTCAGCTCGCCGATGCGCCTGGTGTTGATGTCGACGCCCTGCACCGGATAGTGGGCGGCGAACGCCACCGCCACCGGCAATCCCACATAGCCGAGCCCGACGACGCCGATGCGCGCGTCCTCCAGCTTGAGCGGGAAGGCGTCCGGCGCGGTCTTGATGGCGGTCGAGCTCATGCGTGTTCCTAGCGCTGTGTGGCCAATTAACGTTGTGTCGTCTGGGTCGGCCAGTAGCCGGACAGGATGCGGTGACCGCGCTGGCCTTTCTCGACCTCCTCGATCACCCGCTTGCCGATGCCCGACAGGTTCTTGTCGTGCATGCGGTAGTAGAAGATGGGCTCGGCCAGGTGCTTGCCGTTCCAGCCATTGGCGACGATGCGCCGCCACTTGTGGTGCTTGGTGCCCTTGCGGATCGCCTCGTCATAGGGGCCGGCTTCCAGCACCGGCCTGGCGAGGCACATGGCCGGCTCGGGCACGAAGGAATATTCCTCCAGCATTTTGGCATCGAACGCGGTGGACTTGCCGCGGTCGAGGATCTCGCCGGTCTGCGACACCAGCATGCAGTCGGTGTAGATGAAGCCGATGGTCGGATCGGTCTTTCGCGCCTCGACCAGCTCGGCGATGGTGCGGCTGGCATATTCCGGCGTCAGCAGGTCGTCGGAATCCTGGATCATGAAGTACTCGCCGCGCACATGCGCCAATGCGCGGTTCAGCGCGCCCAGCTTGCCCACGTTCTCGGGCAATGCGATCAGCTTCTTGTCGAACAGGTTGGTGACCTTCGACAGTGTCTCCGTCGCCACCGCCACCGAGTCATCGGTGCTGGCGTCGTCCACCACGATCAGCTCGATCGGCGCATAGGTCTGCGCCGCCACGGAACGGATCGCCTCGTCGATGAACCGGCCGTAATTGTAGTTCGGCATGACCACGGTCAGCAGGTTCGCCGGAATCTCGGTTGTCATCGGTCTCTCCAGAGGCTGGACATAAAGTAGGCGCTCAGCGCTTTCAGGCGAAGCGGAATCGCTTCGCCGCCCGGAAAGCCGCGGCTAACAACGGATGAGTGCGCGTCATTCATGGCGCGCGCTCTATCCAGACGATTGTACAAAGAGGTTGTCGGGCGAGCGGTCGAGCTGCTGCATCAGCGCCGCGCATTCCCGGTCGATCATCGCCTTGTCCTCGGCCGAGATGGCCGACTGTTTCTCGGCGCTGTCCGAGGTGAACACGGTCTTGTCGCCGTCGTCCTTGGAATGGAAGCGGAACTGCTCGACCATCAGCTCGAACTCGCCGTCGCCCGGCTCGAAATGCAGGCCCTGGCGCAGGATCACCGGGAAGCTCTCCGGGCTGATCGAGGTGTAGTTGATGTGGCTGACCCGGCCGCCCGCGTTCAGCGCGACCCGGAAATATTCGGCGAAGCAGATCGCCAGGTAGCGCTTCACGTCCATGTCGATGGTCTCGCGCCAGGGGAGCCCGGTCAGGAACCCGGCCTGCGGACGGCCCTTGGCCCACAGGATCGCCGTGGTCTCGCGCAGAACCGAGGCGATCACTTCCACCGCGTTCCGGTACAGGAATACGGCCGGCACCTCGGGGAAGGCCTTGCTGATGAAGTCCAGGTAGAGCGTGTTCCACGAGATGAACTTCACGAAGGAATAGAGCTGGTCCGGCCGGCGGCGGCGCGCCATGGCCAGCACCAGGTTGCGGAACGCCCTCAGATTGTCCGGCGTCGGCTCGGCCTCGCGGGCCCAGTCGTCGGTGATGGTGGCCCAGAAGCCGCGCTGCAGCGGCCCGGCCTGGTTCAGCACCACATGCCGGGGCGAGCGGGCAATGGCCTTGGCCGTCAGGGTCGAGCCGCAGCGGGATACATGGAAGATCAGGCCGCTGGGATAGATCGGGTCGGCCAGGATGCGGTCATCCAGCAGGATGGAGAAGTCGGTGGTGAACGCCTCGCCGATCTGGCCGCGCTGGGCGAGCGTCTGCACCGTGTACATGAACTGCCATTCCTGGAACAGATGGTCGCCGATGTCGGCCCACAGCACCTTGCCGCCACCACCTGTTTCGCTCTCGGGGTCGATGGCGACGGGAACAAGCCCGTTCACGGCGCGAATCCGCGCGACCGCCGCATCGGCGCTCAGATGGGTGTCCGCGATCCTGGGAATGAGTTCCATGACCACCTCGTGGTCAGGCAATGCGTAGAGCGCCTTCATCCGACTCCGTCAGGCATGCCGCATCCGGCCACGGCCGGAGGATGCGGGTGTATACGCCGGGGAGGGGCGGGAGGTCAATCGGGGCCCTCATTGAAGACCGCTGCTTCTCACTCCATGCTTCACGGCCAGATTTGGAAAAGCGTTGCTGCAACGCGTTTGTCCGCTCAATCCTCCGGTCGGCGAGAATAGTTTAGCCCGAATTATTCATCAGCCGGGCTATTCCGGGTCGGCGAACGTAGCTTAACCTACTGATTTGGTGTAGAGAATAGGTGCTTAGACCACTCTCGAACACCGGACAGAAAGTGCCACGCCCGCCATGGTCGACGATAGCGTTGCTG
>CAMDTB010000084.1 GCA_945907245.1 Rhizobium sp. Q54 | reverse complement strand
AAGCAGTGCGCTTCGCGCGGGCCTCTTCGTAAGGGGGACTGGGTCCCGGCCTTCGCCGGGATGACAGCTGCTGGTGCTGGCCTACGCCTACCCGAAATGCCGGTGGAACGTCTCGGTCGTGAACCGGTTGGCCTTGAAGCTGTCCGACCAGTGGTCGTCGGCCATGCCGGCCTTGCGCTTCAGGTAGAGCAGGAACTGCTCCGGCCGGGGCAACTGTTGCCACACCGTCGGCAGGAACAGGGCGCGCTTGCCGTCGTCGGCGATGACCAGGCCATCCCGGTCGGGGCGGAGCGCGGCCAGCAGCGCCTTCTCGCTGTCGAACGAAATCGGGCGCTGGTGGCTGAGGATGGAGATCTCCACGTCCAGCCGGTCCAGCTCGGCGGCGGTCAGCGGCGGGAACCGCGGGTCGGCGAAGGCCGCCTTGAATGCGTTCGATACGACGTCGTTGACCAGCGGCCGGCCCGGCACGACCGTGCCGATGCAGCCGCGCAGTTTGCCGTCCAGGGTCAGGGTGACGAAGGTGCCGCGCATGGCGAGCAGCGAGCGGGAGACATTCGTCACCGTGACGGCCGGCTCCTTGCCGTGCTGGATGCCGTAGCGGATCGACGCCACCGCCGCGTCGAGCAGCGTGCGGCGGTCCTGGTCGCCGAGACGCGCGCTCTCGGCATATTCCAGGGCGAAGCTGCCATAGCCGACGACCCGCTCCCTGTTGCCGCGCGTGTCGCCCGAATTGCGCACGTCGAGCGCGGTCACCCGCAGGTCGCGGCGGCGGGCTTCCAGCATCAGGCCGCGCAGCGGGCGGTTGCCGCAAGCCTGCTGGTCCTTCAGCAAGTCGGGCCGCAGCAGCTCGATGGCCTGTGCCGCCTCGCCGTCCATGCGGGTCGCGGTCTCGTGGTCGTGGAAATGACTGAGGTCCGACGACACGACGATCAGCGTCTCCGGCCCGCCCCAGCACTCGCGCAGCACCCGGGCGACCGACTCCGGGTCGGCGTTGCCGACCAGCACCGGCACCAGGGTGAAGTCGCCCAGCACCGCCTGCAGGAAGGGCAGGTGCACCTCGAGGCTGTGCTCCTGGGCGAACGGCTCGTCGGCGACCATCACGCCGGGCAGGTCTCGGAGCTTGGCCATGGCCGCCATGTCGACGGGAATCTCGCCCAGCGGCGTCGCCCAGCGCTCGGCGGTCGACAGGGCGATGCCGCTGAAGCCGACCCGGTGGTTCGGCCCGAGCAGCACCACGCGCTTGATGATCCCGCGCCGGTTCCTGAGAGTCGCATAGGCGGTGCCCGCGACCACGCCCGAATAGATGTAGCCGGCATGGGGCGCTATCAGCACCTTGGCGTCGACCGAGGCGGGCAGCGCCGCCTTCAGACAGGCGTCCACCTGGGCGGCGCAGGTCTCCCGGTCTGCCGGGTAGAACAGGCCGGCCACTCCAGGCTGCTTCACGCGGTTGACGTCGACGCTCATGTGCGGTTCCCAATGATGCCCCTCAACCCTAGAATAGCCATATGGCGAGTCCAGTCCAAACGGCAAACACGGGCCATCCGACCCGCTACTGGCACGCGCTAGGCGACGGCCGGGTGCAGTGCGATGTGTGCCCGCGCGCCTGCAAGCTGGCCGAGGGTCAGGCCGGGCTGTGCTTCGTCCGCTCGGCCCGCGACGGGCAGATCCAGCTCGACACCTATGGCCGGTCGTCGGGCTTCATCATCGATCCGATCGAGAAGAAGCCGCTGAACCATTTCCTGCCGGGAACGCCGGTCATGTCGTTCGGCACCGCGGGCTGCAACCTGGCCTGCACCTTCTGCCAGAACTGGGACATCTCGAAGTCGCGCGAGGCCTCGAAGCTGGCGGCCGCCGCCTCGCCCGAAGCCATCGCGCGGGCGGCCGTCGCCACCGGATGCCGGTCGGTGGCCTATACCTACAACGATCCGGTGATCTTTCACGAATATGCGATTGACATCGCGCAGGCCTGTCACGAAGTCGGGGTAAAATCGGTGGCGGTGACGGCCGGCTACGTCAATGCCGAGCCGCGCGCCGAGTTCTACCGCCACATGGACGCCGCCAACGTGGACCTGAAAGCCTTCACCGAGGAGTTCTACTGGCGGGTCACCAAGGGCCATCTCCAGCCGGTGCTCGAGACGCTGAAATACCTCAAGCACGAAACCGACGTCTGGTTCGAGATCACCACCCTGCTGATCCCGGGCGAGAACGACAGCGAGGCCGAGCTTCAGGCCATGACCCAGTGGGTGATGGAGAATCTGGGGCCGGACGTGCCGCTGCACTTCACCGCCTTCCATCCGGACTACCGCATGCTGGACAAGCAGCGCACGCCGCACGAGACGCTGATCCGCGCCCACCGCATCGCCCGCGCCAACGGTGTCCGCCACGCCTATGTGGGCAACGTCCATGATGTGGGCCGCCAGAGCACCTATTGCCCGTGCTGCGGCGAGCGGCTGGTCGGGCGCGACTGGCACCTGCTGTCCGACTGGCATCTCGACGCCAACGGCCGCTGCGACAATTGCGGCACCGCCATCCCGGGAGTGTTCGAGCCGCAGCCCGGGGATTGGGGCAGCAAGCGCCAGCGCGTCGACATGACGCGCTTCTCCAATGCCTACTGAGGCCGCCGAACCGCGCGCCTGGTGGAAGCAAGCCGTCGTCTACCAGATCTATCCGCGCAGCTTCCGCGACAGCGACGGTGACGGCGTCGGCGACCTGAAGGGCATCGCCGAGAAGCTCGATCACCTGGTCGAGCTCGGCGTCGACATCGTCTGGCTAAGCCCTGCCTATGCCTCGCCCAATATCGACAACGGCTACGACGTGTCGGACTACCGCGCCATCGCACCCGAGTTCGGCACCATGGCGGATTTCGAGCATCTGGCGCGCGAGATGGCGGCGCGCGGCCTGAAGCTGGTCATGGACCTGGTGTTCAACCACAGCTCGGACCAGCATCGGTGGTTCCAGTCGGCGAGGGCGTCGAAGGACAGCCCGTACCGCGATTACTATATCTGGCGCGATCAGCCTAATGACTGGCGCGCGGTGTTCGGCGGCGGCGCCTGGACATGGAACGAGGCGACCGGCGACTGGTACTTCCACATCTTCGCGCCGGAGCAGCCCGACCTGAACTGGGAAAACCCGGCGCTGCGCCGCGAACTGTGGGAGATCATGCGGTTCTGGGCCGGCAAGGGCGTCGCCGGCTTTCGCCTCGACGTGGTCTCGTTCTTCTCCAAGAAGCCGTTCGATTCGCCGCAGCAGGGCGGCATCTTTCCGTTCTACGCCAATGGACCAAAGGTCCATGAGTATCTGCAAGAGATGCGCCGGGAGGTATTGGATCCGCTCGGCCTGATGACCGTGGGCGAGGCGCCGGGCGTGACCGCCGAGGAGGCGCCGCTCTATGTGGACCCGGTACGCGGCGAGCTCGACATGATCTTCCATTTCGACCACGCCGGCATCGACCGCACGCCGGAGGATTTCTGGAAGCCCGCGCCCTGGCGGCTCGCCGACCTGAAGGAAATCCTGACCCGTTGGGACAGGGCGCTGGCCGGGCGCGGCTGGAACAGCCTGTACCTGGGCAATCACGACCTGCCGCGCCTGCTGTCGCGCTTCGGCGACACCGGTACGCACCGCCAGGCGGCGGCCAAGCTGTTCGCCACCCTGCTGCTGACCCTGCGCGGCACGCCCTACATCTATCAGGGCGACGAGATCGGCATGATCAACACGCCGTTCGAGAGCATCGGGGAATACCGCGACATCGTCGCCCGCAACGGCTGGGCCGAGGCGCAGGCGCAGGGCCGCGCCGAGCATGAGTTCCTCGCCGACCATGTCCTGGTCAGCCGCGACCATGCGCGCACGCCCATGCAGTGGAACGCGTCGCCCCATGGCGGATTCACCGCCGGAGCGCCGTGGATCGGGGCCAACCCGGACTTTTCCGCCACCAACGTCGCAGCCCAGCGCGCCGACCTGGACTCGGTGTTTCATTACTACCGCCGCATGATCGCCCTCAGGAAGGCGACGCCCGCGCTGGTCCACGGCGACTACGTGCCGATCGACGCGGGCCATCCGGACGTCTTCGCCTATGTGCGCACCCTGGGCGACGTACTGCTGCTGGTGGTGCTGAATGTGTCCGGGAGCGCGGTCGATATCGGCGATCTGGGGCGTGACGGCGCGGCCGTGATCGGCAACTATGACGGCAGGGGAGCGCTGCGCCCGTTCGAGGCGCGGGTGTTGCGCATGGCCGAGGAGACCGGCGAATTCGCGTCACCGGCCTGCTCCATGAACGACGTCGATCCTGCCTATATGGGGCTCGACCGCCAGGGAGAAGCGTGATGACCGTCGAGGAGTTGCTGGAGATCGAGGAGATCAAAAATCTCCGTGTCCTGTACGGCCACTATTTCGATATGGGTGACCTGGACAAATTCCTCACCCTGTTCACCGAGGACGCGGTCTGCGAGTTCTCGCTGGCCGAGTATGGCGGCGACTGGGTCGGCCACGACCAGATCAGGCGCGGCTATGCCCGCTATACCGACCGCCCGGCCTACGCCTCGCTGCACGCGGTCACCAATCCGTGGATCAGGATTCTCGGTCCGACGGACGCCAATGGCCGCTGGTACCTGCTCGACCTCAACACCCGCGAAGGCGCGGCCAATCCGTTGACCCTGTTCGGCATCTACGACGACGTCTACCGCAAGGTGGACGGCAGGTGGCTGATCGCCCGGACCCGGATCGACTTCCTGTGGCCGACCCGCGATTTCGCCGGCTTCCGCACGCCGGGCGTCAACTCCTAGCTGTCGTTGACCTCGAAGCGGTCGGCCCTGCGCAGGTCGGGGAACAGCTTCATCCACAACAAGGCGACCACCACGGTCAGCGAACCGCCCAGGGTGCCCGCGGTCACCACGCCCAGCAGGCCGCCCATCATGCCGGCCCAGAACTCGCCGAGCTGGTTCGAGGTGCCGATGGCGAGGAAGTTGACGGCGTTCACCCGGCCGCGCATCTCGTCCGGGGTCTGCAGTAGCACCAGCGAGGTGCGGATCACCACGCTGATGTTGTCGGCGGCGCCCAGGACGAACAGCGCGACCAGCGACAGCCACAGGTTCCACGACAGCGCGAACACAACCGTGGCGAGGCCGAAGACGATCACCGACCAGAACATCTTCATGCCGATGCCGCGCTCGATGTTGTACTTGGTCAGCACCGCCGCCATCAGGAGCGCGCCCACCGCGGGCGCCGTGCGCAGCAGGCCCAGGCCCCATGGCCCGGTCTGCAGGATGTCCTTGGCGAAGATCGGCAGCAGCGCCACCACGCCGCCCAGCAGCACCGCGAACAGGTCGAGCGAGATGGTGCCCAGCACCACCGGCCGGCCCCAGATGACGGTGAGGCCGCCGAACACCGATTGCAGCGTCACCGGGTCGCGGACCGGCACGCGGCGCTCCATGCGGATCATCACCGAGGCGAAGGCGGCGAACACGAACGAGGCGCATGCCACGATGAACGGCACCGGCGCGCCGACGGCATAGAGTACGCCGCCGGCCGACGGCCCGACGATCATCGCCGTCTGCCAGGCGGACGACGACACCGCCATGGCGCGGGGCAGCAGCGCGGTCGGCACCACCGACGGCAGCATGGCCGACGCGGTCGGCGCCGCGAAGGCCTGCGCCGCACCCAGAAGGGCCACCGCGGCATAGATGCCCCAGACGCCGGTCCAGCCGGCATAGACGTCCACCACCAGGAAGCCGAGCGCGATGGCGTCGACCAGCTGGCAGATGATGACGATGATCCGCCGGTCATAGCGGTCGGCGACCTGGCCGGAGACCAGCGTCAGCGCCAGCATGGGCAGGAACTGCACCAGGCCGACGAAGCCGAGCGCATAGGCGCTGCCGGTGATGTCGTAGATGCGCCAGCCGATGGCGACCGACACGATCTGGAATCCCATCGCCGTCAGCACGCGGGATATCCAGTACCAGACGAAGGCCGGATGCTTCAGCAGGCGATCCGGCGCGGGTGACGCGGCAGGCGTGTCCACTATGGCAGCTTCAGCCGGTAGACCCGTTTCGCCGTCCCTGAGAACAGGGCGGTCTTGTCAGCCTCGCTGAAGTCCGCGGTCATGCGCTTGAACGAATTCCACAGCACCATGTACGAGCAGCACGACTTGTCGACCGGGAAGTTGCTCTCGAACATGCAGCGCTCCGGGCCGAAGGTGTCGATGACGTACAGGTACCAGTCGCGGGTTTGGGCGGCGAGTTGTTCGGACGTGGGCGGCTTCGGGTCCGTCTCCCAGCCGAAGCCGCAGATCGGCATGGTCAGGCCGCCGACCTTGACGTTGACGTTGGGGCAGGTGGCCAGCTCGGCCATGTCGGCCTTCCACCTGGCCATCACCTCGGCGTGCCTGCCGGCGTAGGGTCCGATCCCGAGGACGCCACCCACATGGTCAAGGATGATGGTCACCTCGGGCCGGGCGCGGGCCAACGCGGTCAGTTCCGGAATTTGCGGATGGTAGAGCCAGGCGTCGAAGCTCATGCCGTACTTGCCCAGCGTGGCGATCCCCTCGCGGAACGCCGCGTCGCCCAGCAGGCCGGGCGGCGGCACGGGCCGCGCCGGCGGCGGCTTCTGCGGGTCCCAGCCGGCGGCGACCATGATCGCCCGATCCACGGCGGGATCCTCGTTCGAGGCGACGGCATGGCGGATGCCGCGGAAGCGGCCGCGTGCCACCGCCAGATGGGCGTCGAGCACCTCGGCGACGGCCGCGCCGAGTCGCAGATTGGCATGGCCGACGATGCCGGCGTTCATCCGGCAGTTACCGTAGAGACCGCTGGCGCTCATCGCGGCGACGCCGTTGACGAATTCGGTTTCGCCCACCGGACGAAGCTGCTCAGGCCCGTCGGCGCGGTGGAACGACGTGGCCTGCACATAGACGGTGGCAACGATGTTGTGGCCCTGCTGGTCGGCCAGGAACTCGTCGAGCAGGTAGCGGAAGTTGGGCCGGTCCCACAGATGGTGGTGCGGATCGACGATCGGCCGATCGGGATCGAGCGCCGCTTCCTTCACCTGGTCCAGCCATTCAGCCCGTGGCGCCATCGCGTGTCTCCCCATTCACGTGTCTACCCAGGGCACGTGTTTTCCCAGGGCACGTGTCGATCGAAGAATAGGCGGCATCGGACCGCCTCCCAAAGCAATTCCGCGGGATCGGCGGAGGCCGCGCCATCGCAGGGCAGACGCAGCAATCTCCGGTTGATCTTCGCCGCCGGATTCCGGACTCTTGGTGGTAGATCCTTACGCGTTCCCAAAGGCAGGGCCTATGGCCGACGAACCGATGCGCGCACCCGTGTTCTGGGACCAGAAGTTCCGCGAAGTGGTGCTGCGCCACCACGGCCCGAGCTATTCGGCGATCGGTCAGATTGCCCTGCAGGCCGAGAAGGACCTGGGCTTCCGGATCGAGATGACGGTGGATGACGAGGACACCCTGGTCCACCGGGCGGTTAACGAGCCCCGGTTCACCGACATCCTGGACATGGATCACTGGGCCTACGAGCTGGTGCTGCCCAAGGGCGTGCTGCAGGGCATTCCGCTGGACCGTTACGACTGGTGGGACGAGACCCTGCCGATCTTCACCAGCGGCACATTCCCCGACGGCACGGCAACGCCGCCTTACGGCAGCAACCCGTTCAGCATCCAGTACGTCGAGACTCCGCTCAGCCAGCGGTTCGCACCCGGGCCGACCGGCACGCTCGCCATGGTGCCGCACATCATGAACGCCGACACGCTGGGCGTGCGCGCCGACCTGATCGGCCGTCCGGTGACCAGCTGGGCCGATCTGGTGAACCCCGCGTTCAAGGGGAAGACGGCCCTCGTCGACATCCCCGCCATCGGCATCCTCGACGCGGCCATGGCGCTCCAGGCCGCGGGCCTGATGCGCTATGCCGACATGGGCAACATGACCCGCGCCGAGATCGACGCCACAGTCGACCGGTTGATCGAACTGAAGAAGGCCGGCCACTTCGCCATCCTTTGGCAGCGCTTCGAGGAATCGATCGAGTTGCTCGCGTCGGGCGAGGTGGTTGTCCAGTCCATGTGGTCGCCCGCTGTTTCCAAGGTGCGGGCGCGCGGCATTCCCTGCGATTACCCGTCGCTGCAGGAAGGCTATCGCGGCTGGGCGGCGGGGCTGGGCATCATGCGCCATGTCGACGGCCTGCAGCTGGAGGCCGCGTATCAGTACCTCAACTGGTACAATTCGGGCTGGGCCGGCGCGCTCGTTGCCCGGGCCGGCTATTACAGCTCGGTGCCGGAGAGGGTGCGCCAGTTCCTCACCGCCGACGAGTGGGGCTTCTGGTACGAGGGCCGTCCGTCGGCCGAGCCGATCACCGACGTCTTCGGTGATGTGATCAGCCCGGCCGGCTTCCGCCGGTTCGGCGGCGCCATGTGGGACCGGCTCGGCCGCATCGCCTGCTGGAACACGGTGATGGACGAGCACGAGCACCTGGACCGGCGCTGGGACGACCTCAGGGACGCCTGATGCGCCTCATCCCTTCGGCGGATAGGCGTTCTGGCTCATCATCGCCATCACCTGCTCGGGCTCCTTGAAGCCGGCCTGGGCCGACTCGCCGAACGCCGCCATCAGCGCGTCGCACCGCGCCTGGACATAGGGCTTGTAGTCGGCGTGGGTGAAGATGTGCAGCTCGTTCCCCTCGATCGCCTTGACCACCCGCTTGCCGACATCGGCCGCGTTCATGGCGGTGGGATTGGGCTCGGGCGGGCGACCGCTGAGGTTGCTGACGACGGTGCCCGGCATCAGGATCGACACGCCGATATTGTCGGGCTTCAGCTCCCAGGCCATCACCTCGCCGAATCCGACGGCGGCGTATTTCGCCACCACATAGTCGCCGATGGGCGAGGCGGCGACGGCGCCGGCCATGGACGAGGTGATGACGATGTGCCCGCCCTCGCCATGGGCGCGCAGCAGGTCCAGCGTATAGTGGACCGTGTTGTAGACGCCGGTCAGGTTGATCGCCATCATCCGGTCCCACTTGGCGGGCTCGGTCTCGGCCACCTTGGCGCCCGACGGCGGAATGCCCGCATTGGCGCAGACCACGTGCAGCTTGCCGAACGCCTCGATTTTCTTGACGGCCGCCTCGAGCGCCGGCCGGTCGGTGACGTCGAGCAGCATGGTCAGCACGTCGGTGCCGCGCGACTTGAAGTGTGCTTCGGTCTGGTCGAGCGCCGCCTTGTTGACGTCGGCGATGACCAGCCGCATGCCCTTGTCGGCGAACGCGTCCGCCATGGCCAGGCCGATACCGCTGGCGCCGCCGGTGATGAAGGCCGTCCGGCCCGATAGATCGCGCATCCTGATTCCTCCCCTGGAACGATGTCCCGAGTTGTGCGGGATCGGCGGCGCAAGTCAAGTGTGACGGTCAAGAAGGTGGCGGGCGCGGCGTCGGCCCCATGTGATGGTGACGCGAAGCGTTCGACGGGAGACCGATGCGCATCGAGAGTCCCATCGCTTCGCCGTGGAGCGGGGCACCGCCAGCGACATCGCTGTCATCGGCGGCGTGACCGACCTGCTGTCGCTCGATCCCGGGCAGGACGGCGCCTGAACGCAAAAAAGGCGGCCCTTTCGGACCGCCTCTCGCCCCGGCGAGCCGAAGCTCATGCCAGGGACGGCATGGAATGCCGCAGCTTAGCCGATCTGCAGATTGCAGGCCGACGACTTGCCGGTCTTGCGATCCTTCTCCAGCTCGAAGCCGAGCTTCTGGCCTTCGTTCAGGCTGGTGTGCCCGGCGCGCTCGACGGCCGAGATATGCACGAAAACGTCGGCGCTGCCGTCGTCGGGCTGGATGAATCCGAAGCCCTTCTGGGCGTTGAACCACTTCACGGTTCCATTGGTCATAGTAAGTTCCTTGTGGAATAGAATCATCGGCCGGAACAGTTCCGGACGAACCAAATTTTCGATGTGGAGGGGGTCAGAAGGCGGTGCCCGCGTTTTACCGGGGCACCCAGATTGGCCGTACCAATACGAATTTGATGGCTGCTTGGTAAAGTATATTTCCACGGAGAGCAAGATATTATTGGAATTTATTTTTTCGGTTCGTCCTCAGGGGATGGCGTAATTTTAACAAACATTGTATTTTAGACACACCGCCTCATCTTTAGTGAATACGCGTGCCCCTCCGCTCGCCGGTGTCACGCGCCCCGCCCCTGATGAAAGCCTGCCATGCCCATGGAAGCGTCACGCCGACGCGAAGAGATATTCTTGATGGAACCCGAGCTGCATGCCTGGGCGTCGACCTACACGGACGACCCGAACCTGGCCTATGCGCTGGTGCATCATACCATCATGAAGTCCTGGAACGCCCTGAACCGCCCCGCGACGACGACCACCACGCGGACCTGGCTGGCCGAACTGATGTGGCACACGGTGAGCACCATGGACTGCTTCGACGACATGCTGTCGGCCGGTATGCGGCCCAACTAGGATATGGACATGAACGACTTCGATTACGGCATCCCCGCGGAACTGTTCCTGCGCGGCATCGGCGCGGGCGGCAAGCGTCTGGTGTACAAGCGCTTCCCTTCGGCGGCGGCCGCCATCCAGTTCGCGGTCGAAGGCTCGTCCGGATTCGCCACGGTTACGCTTGAAGTCGAGGGCGACCGCTTCGAGAAGGACGGCATCCGCCGCCTTTACGATGCCGGCGACTATCCGCTGTCGCGCAAGCTGCCGCTGGCCGCTTAGGACGGCGCGTCACGAGGTCACGCTGACCTCGACCTGCATGTCCCTGAACGCGTTCGTCATCCCGGTGAAGCTTCCGGTGACCGGCATGGCCTGGTTGATGTGGCGCGCGACCGCCACCGGAATCAGGTTCCGGCCGCCAACGGCGCGGTTCGTGGGATCGAACGTCACCCAGCCGGCGCCCGGGACGTACACCTCGGCCCAGGCATGGGTCGACCCGTCGCCTGACGATCCCCTCATCTCGCCGCCGCTACTCGGCAGGAACACATAGCCCGATACGATCCGCGCGCCGAAACCCAGGCTGCGGGCCGCCTCGACGAACAATACGGCGAAGTCCCGGCATGACCCCCAGCCGCGGTCCAGCGTCTCCACCGGCGTCTGGGTGCCCTCGTCGTCGCGGCTCTGGTAGGAGATCCAGCGCGACACCCCCTTGCTCAGATCCTGCAACAACGCCAGCGTTTCGGTCGGGCGGGACGCGACGAAGCCATGCGCCCAAGCACGCAGACGTCCTTGGGGATCGGCATATTGCTGCGCCGCCAGCGCGCCCAGGTCGGTCAGTTCGGAGTCCGAATAAGCGAATGGGTAGTGCGTTGCGGTTGCCGCGACGCCGAATTCGGGCCACACCGGCGCGAACAGCTCGAGCTGCACGGCGCTTTCGATGATCAGGGAGTCGGACCAACCGTCGAAGCTGGCCGTGGCGATGGTGTTCCCGAACACGTCATGCGCCCAGGTCAGCGATGCCTGCGGCGAAATGGTCACGGCGCTCGAGATCAGCCGCAGATCGCGGCTTTCCCTCGGCCGCAGCATCAACCGGTGTTGGCCGAGCTGGACCGTCTGATGATAACGGTAGGCGGTACGGTGCCGTATCGACAGAACCATCATGGGCTTGTTCCTTTCCGGACACCCCGTTCACGCTAGCACGTCCCGATCGGCGCCGGTGCAGCCGAAGGCGCAAGGCTGATCGCCGTGTGGCCCGTTCCACCCACTCCGCCATTGCAAAATCCTTGTAATCCTGTTCACCTGCAACCATGACTGTGGCGAGGCCGAATGGTCCCCACATTGGCCAGAAACGGGAGATTTCGCCATGGCACGCACCACGCCGCGCACCGAACCGAACCATATGAAGTGTCCAGTCTCCATCAGGGACGTGGACCTGTTCTCGCCCGGCGCGCAGGAGCACTGGTACGAGGCTTATCCGATTCTGCACCGGGAATCCCCGGTGCACCGCATCCCCGGCGAGGGCACCACGCCGAACCATGACGGCTTCATTCTCACCAAATACGAAGACATCTCGCTGGTGGTGAAGGACCCGGTCCGGTTTCCCGCGTTCCTGTCCGACAAGCCCAAGCCGCAGTCCGACGGCACCTTCGCGCCGCTCAACGCCATGCAGGAGTCGATCTTGACCCTGCGCCCCAATGTGGAGCTGTGGCGCACCCATCGGCAGGAGCTGACCGATCCCTGGGTCGGGCCCGGCGCGATCCGAAACACCGACATGATCACCCGTTTCGCCGACCAGCTGATCGACAACTGGATCGACAATGGCAAG
>CAMDTB010000083.1 GCA_945907245.1 Rhizobium sp. Q54 | reverse complement strand
GTATATGTCGCGGCAATGCCGACCAGGGAGAATCCGGCGGCGGCGAACCAAACGTCGGGGGTGAGACCACCACGTGCCGCAATAAACAGGCCGATTGCCAGACCGACGGCGGTGCCTGTGGCCGGTACGGCGACCGCGCCAAGAGCGGCGCCGGCAACCACCGGAATGGCCAGGAAGAGAAAGGCAAGGTGGCCGTTGAGATGCGCCGAAGCGCCGAGCCAGAGGCAGAACGCGGCGACCGTCATGCCGACGCCGAGCGCCGCGCTCTGCCATAATCTCGGCGGCGGCAACCGGGCTGGCGCCTGCCGCCCATCGCTTGTCAGCATTGCTTCCCGTATGTCCGATGCGTCTTTGCGCCTGTTGACCCGAGCCTACGTAGAATCCATTAAGAGGAATACCTGAATTTTGATCATGTATGGCGAGAGCTAGAAACGTCTGCATCATCAAACGATGGAGACGACAATGCTCACGATGAACAGCGCAGCGCAGCCGGTACCGGCTTCCACCCGCGCGCCGGGCCGCCTGGTGGCGCTCACGGCATCGCTGGAACTGCCCGGCTTCACCATGAGCTTCGACCGCGACGAGGAAATATTCGGCGAGGGAGAGTCAGCCGACTTCATCTACCGCGTCGTCTCGGGCGCCGTCCGGATCAGCCGGCTGATCGACGACGGCCGCCGCCAGATCAGCGCCTTCTACCTGCCGGGCGACGTATTCGGCCTGGAGATGGATGAGGCGCACAGCGCGTCCGCCGAAGCCGTCACCGACTGCGAGATCGCGCTGGTCAAGCGGGTCGCCGTCGAGCGGGCCGCGGCGCAGGATCCCGCGACCGCCGGTACGCTCTGGTCGCTGACCTCGGCACAGTTGCGATTCGCTCAGGACCACCTTGTCGTACTGGGCCGCCGGAGCGCGACCGAGAAGGTTGGCCGCTTCCTGCTGTCCATGGCCGAGCGCGCCTGCAGCGGCGGCGCCGTCAGTCTCGCGATGTCGCGGCTCGATATCGCCGACTATCTTGGTCTGACCATCGAGACCGTCTCGCGCACCTTCACGCAACTCGAACGCCAGGGGGCGATCGGCCTGAATGGCGCCCGTAACATCGTTATCCGGAACCCTGCCGCGCTATGACCTGATTGCTGGCAGACGCGAAGCCATCCGAGACTTCGCAGCCCCGCTTCAATAAGGCCTGTCGCCGTTCACCGTCACCCGATGCATCGCCCGGCGCTGGCCGTGGTAGTCGTTGAGCGCGTAGTGCTGGGTGCAGCGGTTGTCCCAGAAGCCGACTTCGTCCTGTTGCCAGCGATGGCGGTAGACGAACGGCGCGCTGGTGGCGTGGCGGCACAGGAAGTCCAGCAGCGGCTGGCTCTCGGCGCGTGTCATGCCCTTGAACTTGGTGGTGAAAGCTTCGTTGACATACAGCAGCTTGCGCCCGGTCTCCGGATGGGTGCGCACGACAGGGTGTTCGGCGCGCCCGGACGCCTGCTCGGCGGCCATGGTGACCATGGCGGTGCGCTGGTTGGTATAGACGCCGCCCGCGCCGTAGATGTCCTCGGCGGTGTGGATGGCGACCAACCCGTCGAGCAGCGCCTTCATGCCGTCGCTGAGCGACTCATAGGCCAGGTACATGTTGGCCCACATGGTGTCGCCGCCCGTCGCGGGAACCTCCCGGGCGTAGAGGATCGATCCCAGCGCCGGCTCCTGCTGGAACGTCATGTCCGAGTGCCAGCCGCCGCCGAAATTGCGCCGGTCGCCGGGCTCCTTGACGATGTTCAGCACCTCGGGATGCCCAGCCAGCGGTTTCACGTGCGGATGGATGTTCAGCGTGCCGAAGCGGCGGCCGAAATCCTTGTGCTGGTCGGGCGTCAGGTGCTGGTCGGGGAAAAAGATCACCAGATGGTCGAGCAGGGCCTGGCGCACCTGCCCGAACACGTTGCCGCTCATGGGCTGCGACAGGTCGACGCCGTGGATGCGGGCGCCCGCGGCGGAGCCGAGCGGTTCGATCTCGATGCCGGTCATCGGTTTCTCCCGGTCAGTGGTGTCTCGAGGCATTGATACGCCCATGGGCGCCGGGCATGCAATGTTGTCCCGATATGCGTAAGATAACAGTTCATTAAAAAATCATTCGTGCTTAAACTGGCGCCCGAATCCGTGGACCGCCACGAGGAGAAATACATGGTCGCGATCGTTCGAGTTCAGGAAGCCGTCAAGACGCCCATCGAGAAGGCGCCCGAGCCCAACATGGGCGGGGACTACATCCCCAAGGAGCGCTACACCTCGCCCGAGTTCATGAAGCTCGAATGGGAGCGGATGTGGTCCAAGGTGTGGCTGATGGGCTGCCGCGAGGAAGAGATTCCCGAGCCCGGCGACTATGTCACCCAGGACATCGGACCGGAATCGCTGCTGATCGTGCGCGGCGAGGACGGCAAGGCGCGGACCTTCTACAATGTCTGCAACCACCGCGGCAACCAGGTGAAGTTCGACCAGACCGGCAATTCGCGCACCCTGCAGTGCGCCTATCACTTCTGGGAATACGACCTGACCGGCAAGCTGATCAACGTCCCGGACGAGCAGGATTTCACCCAGGGTTGCCCCAAGGACCAGCTCAGCCTGAAGACGGTCCACACCGACACGTGGGGCGGATGGGTTTGGTTCAACCTCAACCCGGACGCCGAACCGCTGCGCGATTACCTCGGCATCCTGCCCGAGCATCTCGATCCGTACCATTTCGAGAAGATGCACCTGGTGCTCAACGTCACCATGGAATGGGACTGCAACTGGAAGACGGCGGTCGACGCGTTCAACGAGATCTACCACGTCCAGTGCATCCATCCCGAACTGTCCTACACGATCGACGACGTGGACATCCAGATCGACCTGTATGAGCGGCACAACCGCTACCTGGTGCCTTTCAAGACCTACAGCCCGCGCCTCGGCGAGGATCTGCAGGAGGTGCCGGAGCATCTCGCCGAGCAGATCAGCGCCATCGGCATGGATCCGACGGAGTTCGAGGGCAGGGTGGCGGACATCCGCCGCGCGGTGCAGGTGTACAAGCGCGAGAACGAGAAGAAGCTGGGCTTCGACTATTCGGAGCTCAACGACGACCAGCTTTCGGATGACTACCACTATTGCATCTATCCGAACCTGACGTTCAACATCATGGCCGAGAGCTTCGGCCTGTTCCGCCAGCGCCCGCACCCGACCGACCCGAACAAGATGTTCTTCGACGTCTACCGCGTGGTGCATGTTCCGGAAGGCAAGCCGGTGCCGCCGCTGCCGGACCACGAGCAGCACAAGCACGGCGCACGGTCGCTTGGCCTGGTGCTCGACCAGGACTCGGTCAACCTGCCGTATGTCCAGAAGGGCATGCAGTCGGACGCGTTCAAGGGCCTGTGGATATCGAACCAGGAGCGCCGTATCCGGCACAACCACAAGACGCTGATGGACTACATCAACGGCCGCTACAGCAACGACGCCTGACGCCGGCCTGCCGACTCTTGTGGCGCGCCCGTAACATGCAAAGCGGGCTGGACGTTTGCCCTTTGTGTGCCCACATCAGGCGCACGAAACGGGAGACTTGAATGTTCACGATGGACGCGGCCGAACAGAGTTGTATCCCCGGTCAGGTGATCCTGTTCACCTCCGGGAAATCCCACGACGTGCCCCGGTTCCTGGCGCGCGCGACGAAGCCGTTCAACGTGGCCGAAGCGTTCGGCGAGTTCCACGGTATCGATGGCGCGCTGCCGAAGTGGGAATCATTCCTGACCTGGTTGCTCCAGCACGGCTACATCGAGGCCGTCGAGCATGTCGAGGTTCACCTGAACGCTTCCTGGGCGGACGGCGACACGGTCGACCTGCAGCCGATCTCCACCCAGGAGGACATCATCGAGATGGCCGACGGCAAGGCGTGCCCGAAATGCGCATCGCACCATGTCGTGCCGGAGATGAAGGACGGCAAGGCCGACATGGCGAGCCGGGTCTGCACCTATTGCGGCCATCGTTTCCGCGAGCCCGCCTGAGACCTTACTCGCAGATCCGGTAGCCGTTGTTCCGCCGGAGCATGTCGAAATGCAGGTGGTCCGAGTGCGCCGTGTTGCTGCCCGGGCCTACAACCGTCGTGAAATAGGCGCAAGCGCCGCCACGGATCGCCGCCTGGAAGGCGCGCGCGTCTTCGGCGCTGTCCGGCCGATCCATGATCGCCACGGCATCGTGGTCCCTGAAAGCGATGCCCGAGATGTCGACGGCGTTGGCGTAGGCATGCTCGCTGACCTTCACTTGTTCGTCGCCCCGGCGCGCCCGGCACTGGTAGGAGTCGCCCGTCAATATTGCGTTCGGCGTCGCGTTCAGGTGCAGCTTGGCGGAAGGGATCATCACGTCCTTCGTCCAGACCGCGAGCGCCTTCGCCACTTCGCATCTGGTCGTCACCGCCGGCTTCAGCTCGATACCGACCGACGACACTTCCAGCGGGCGTTCGGCGCCACAGCCGTCCTCGCCCACAATCGGCTCCAGCACCTCGAAGGTCACGCCGAGCGCCTTCAATTCGTCCTCGCAGCCGAGCGACTGTGCTTCATCATAAACAGGCGTGGTCGCGGCCGACGCGTCGTCCACGCCGGACTCGGAGTCGGCGGGCGGCGTGGGTTCGGCTGACTGCACCGCTTCCACCGGTGCGGTCGCGGTCACGCTGATCGGCGCCAACGCGGCTTCACGCACCTCGGGCGACCGGGTGAACGCCACGACGGCAACTAGCCCCACCGACAGCACGGTGATGACGAGCGCGATCTGCTTCAACGCTCAGTCCTCGAAGCTGACCGTGACGCCGGGCTCGACCATGCCGGCCAAGGTCTCGGCGTCCCAGTTGGTCAGCCGGGCACATCCGTGGCTGAAATGCTTGCCGACCGGTGACGGCTCGGCGGTGCCGTGGATGCCGTAGGTCGGCTTGTCGAGGCCGATCCAGACGCTGCCGACAGGTCCGTTCGGACCGGGCGGAATCTGCATGGCCTTGGTGTTTTCGCCCTGCTTGAAGTTCACGTCCGGCCGGTACGAATAGTCGGGATTGTGCACTATGACCTTCACCTTGTGCGTGCCGGTGGGGCTGGGCAGGGAGTCGCTGCCGACGGTGACCGGAAAGAACGCCAGCAGCTTGCCGTCAGCGCCCAGCGCCCGCAGACTGGCGGTGGCGCGGCTGACGGTGACCGTCGCCGCCTTGCCGACGTCGGGGCGCTGGCGCAGCGCGGCGACCATGATCTTCGTTCCGGCCTTGCTCCAGTCCGCGTCTGGGTTGAGCAGCGTCATCAGCTTGATGTCCATGTGGAATCGCTCGGCCAGCATCTCGTCGGCGCCGGTGAACGACAGGTGCTTCATCTTCGCCATCTCGGCGTAATCCGCCGGGATTTCGCTGACGAATGGCCCTTTCAGATCCTCATCGGTGATCGTGTAGGTGCCGACCACGGGCGCGGCGTCCGCCGACAGCCTCGCCCAGACTTCGGCGTCGAGCTTGCCGTCCGCTTGCAGGCCGTTGGCCTGCTCGTAGGCGGCCAGCGCCTTGGCCACGTTGTCGCCCATGTAGCCGTCGATCACGCCGGGTGAGAAATCCTGGCCATCGAGCAATACCTGCACCCGGATGGCGAGGGCGTCGCGCGCGTCCGCCTTGATCTCGGCGCCGTCGAAGGCGGCGGCGTTGATCTGCTCGGCGGTGAAGGTTTCCTCGGCCGGCATTTCGGGGGCCGGCGTCACGGGTTCCGCGGCATGAGCCGCAAACGGCATCAGCAGGGCCGTGCAGGCGAGGGACAGACGGGAAAGCGACATTGGCCACCGTGGGTTGTGATCGGTGACACGTGAACAATCGCGTGGAGGTTATGTTCCGGATTCCATGTGGCACCACGGGAGGACTTCGCTCTGTCACAACCGCGACATAGAATGGCGGCATGAGCACCATTCAGGACAGGCGGCTGCCGCTCGACGGCGCACCCAACTTCAGGGACTTCGGCGGCTACGCGGGGGCGGATGGGGGCGTCGTAAGGCGGGGCATCCTCTACCGCTCGGGCGCGCTCGGCCGGTTGACCGACCGTGATATCGACACGCTCAACGGCCTCGGCGACTGGGCGATCATCGACCTTCGGCACGAGGGCGAGCGCATCGTCGCGCCGACGCCGGCGCGGCTGTCCGCCGCCGCCGTGCATTCCCTGCCGATGGGCTCGGGCCATGGCGCGGCGCCCGTGCCGCGCCCGGCGTTGCTGACCGTGGCCGACGCGACCGCCGCGCAGGCGGTCGAGGCCATCAAGGCCAGCTATCGCCGCTTCGTCCATGAGCATCGGGACCGCTTCTCCGCGCTGTTCGGCGTGCTGCTCGACGCTCACGCCGGCCCGGCGGTAATCCATTGCACGGCCGGCAAGGACCGCACCGGCATCAGCGTGGCGCTGGTCCTGCTGGCGCTGGGTGTGGACCGTGACCAGGTGGTCGCCGATTACTGTGCCACCCGCGACTATCTCGACATGGCATGGCGCGAGCAAATCCTCGCCGCCATGCTCGGCGATCCGGAACAGGCCAACCGCGGCGTCGCCGACGTCATGTTCGACGCCCATCCGGACTATATCGGAGCGTCGCTCGCCGAGATGGCGGAACGTCACGGTTCGCCGGAGGCCTATCTGAGGGATGTGCTGGGCCTGGACACGGCGCGGGTCGCCGGACTGCGCGAGCGCTACCTGACCTGATCCCGCGCACGGCGGTTGTCCGTCGTTCCCGGAGGCGGCTATAAGAGTGCCTGTATTTCTGGGAGCCGATGCTGGACGACCGACTAGACGCCATAGACGATGGACTGATCTACGACGTAGGCGCGCATCGGGGCGAGGACAGCGACTATTATCTCAAGCTGGGCTACCGGGTCGTCGCGGTGGAGGCCAATCCGCACCTCGTCGAGTGGCTGCGCGAGCGCTTCCGGCGTGAGATCGAGGAAGGCACCTATACCCTGGTTCCCAACGCCATCGGCGAGCGTGACGAGGAAATCGTCTTCTACGTGAACCGGAAGAACTCGGCCTGGGGCACCACCGATCCGGACTGGGCGGCGCGCAACCGGCTGCTGGGCGCCGACTCCGAGGCGATCACCGTAAAGTGCGTCAGGTTCATCGATCTTCTCCGCGAGCATGGATGCCCGCATTATCTGAAGATCGACATCGAGGGCGCCGACATGCGGTGCGTCGAGGACCTGGCCGGGGCGACGGCAATGCCAACCTATCTGTCGATCGAGTCCAGCAAGATTTCCTGGCGCGCGCTCCTGGCCGAATTCAGGACGCTCAGTGCGCTCGGCTACACCCGGTTCAAAGTCGTGGATCAGTGCCACTTCGCGAAGCGGCGTATTGCGGACAGTGATGGCCAGATCATCGAGTATGCGTTCGGACGCGGCGCGTCCGGTCCGTTCGGCGAGGATCTGGATGGCCGTTGGCTGACCAGGAACCAGGCCATCGCCCGCTACATTCCGATCTTCCTGGCCTACAAGACCATGGGCGACAACACCCTGTTGTCGAAGGTGCTGGTCAAGATTCCCTTTCTCAACCGGCTCCTGCGAGCGGTCAGCTGGTATGACACGCATGCCAAAAAGGGCTGAGGTCTGGCCGCTCTCTCGCGCCGAGCTGCCCATCGACACCATGGAGATGGCGCGGTTCCTGATCGGCAAGCTGCTGGTGCGAGACACGCCCGAAGGCCGGACGACGGGCCGTATCGTCGAGACCGAGGCCTATCCGCCGGGCGACGCCAGCGGGCATCATTTCCGGGGCGAGACCGCCGCCAACCGCTCCATGTTCCTCGAGCCAGGCAGGGCGTACGTCTATTTCATTTACGGCGTGCACTTCATGCTGAATGTCAGCTCGGAGCCGGCCAGAACCGGTGGGGGTGTGCTGCTCCGAGCGCTGGAGCCAGTCGATGGCATCGAACTGATGCGGGCACGGCGCGGTCCCGTCCGCGACCGCGACCTGACGCGCGGGCCTGGCAGGCTGGCGCAGGCCATGGCCGTCGTGCCGGAGCTGAACGGGGTGGATATGTGCCGGGAAGGGCCGATCTGGCTGGCCGAGGCCCCGACACCTCCCGGCGAGATCGGCATCAGCATCCGTATCGGCATCACGAAAGAGGCGCACCAGCTACGCCGCTACTTCGAGCGCGGTAATCCCTGCGTCAGTGGCACCGGTGTGTTGAACTCGCCCTAGAAATCCAGCTGCAGCTTGAGGTAGGTGCTGTAAATCCGGTCACGGTGCTCGATGAGGATCGGGTCCAGCGCGTCCGTGAGTTTCGCGCCCATCTGACTCCAAACCTTTCTCAGGAAGCCCGGCGTCGCCGACCATTCCGTCGGGAGCTGCGAGACGCCGATCGACATGCAGGCCCAGAAGATGTCCGCCGCCGTCAGGCTGTCGCCGACGAAATAGCCGCTGCCGCGATCCTTCTGCGCGTGGAGTTGCCCGGCGAGGAAGCGCAGCACCGAGGCAGCGCGCTCCGGCGCCTTGTCGACCTGCTCGCGGGACGCGCCGTACTGCTTGTGCAGGATCTCGTCCCATGAGCCTTTCTCGGCACGGGTGTCGTTGGCGGCTTCCTGCGGGAACATCATGAACCGGGAGTTCCAGGCGAAGCCGCCTTCGCCGCAGATCTCGTGGCAGATGCCGAACACCTGCGCCCGCGGCACGCGGTCGGCGGGCAGCAGCGGCGGGTCCGGGTTCAGCCTCTCGGCCAGCATCAGGATGTCCGCCCATCCGGCGCGGGCCGGCTCGTCGTTCCAGATCGCGACCGGCGCGTTGCGGTGGCCGGTCCAGGCCTTCAGGTCCTCGTTGGGCTGCGCCGCATGTTGGGCGACGGGGATGAAATCGATGTCCTTGACGTGGAACAGGCTCTTGGCCGCCTCGCAGAACGGGTTCGGGATGTTCTTGGTTACGGCCAGCCTGAGGCCGGGCAGATCGCGGGCGTCCTTGGCTTCGACATGGTTCATGCGGTGGTCCTCCCAGCGGCAAGACTGGCACAGACGCCGTACGAGCTCTCCCTTTTTTGTACGGATTCTGCTACCTCTGGCGCGGGGCTGCATCGAGGGCATTGGGCTGTGACCAGACTGACATTGGCGATCATCGCCGCGTTTCTGACACTGGGCGTCTTGCCCGGTCGTGCCGGCACGACCGAAGAGGCGACCGCCGCCTATCAGCGCGGCGACTATCCGCTCGCCATGCGGCTCTATATGGGCCTGGCCGACGAGGGCGAGCCGATGGCGTTCTCGATCCTCGGCCTGATGCATGCGAGCGGGCAGGGCGTGCCGAAGAACTACGTCGAGGCCGCCCGCTGGTACCGGCTGGCTGCCGAGCAGGGCATCGCGGTGTCGCAGGCCAGCCTCGCGGGCCTGTATTTCGAGGGCAAGGGCGTGCCCCGCGACGTGGCGGAGGCGATCCGCCTCTACCGGCTGGCCGCCGAGCAGGGCGACGCGTCGGCCCAGTTCAACCTGGCCAGCATCTACGAGGGCGGGCAGGGGGTGAACCCGGACTATACCGAGGCGATCTACTGGTTCCGGCGCGCCGCCGCCCTGGGCAATCCCTCGGTGCGCTATAGCCTGGCCGGCATGTACGAGACCGGGCGCGGCGCCGCGCAGGACAATGTCCGGGCGTATCTGTGGCTCGATTTCGCGTCCTCCACTGGCTGGAAGCTGGCGGTCAACGCCAAGAACAAGCTTGCAAAACGCATGTCGCCCGACCAGATCGTGCAGGCACGGCAGATGTACCTGTCGTGCCTCGAAAGCAGTTTCGAGCTCTGCGACTGATCGGCACACATTGGATCTGATTTCGGTACGGCTCTGCACGTCGCAACACGACGCGAACCAGCATGCACTGGTGCTGACCGCGGTCGGCATCCCGTCCCATACGGCGGTCGAGGACGACGGTATCGTGCTCTATGTTGCCACGGCCGACGCGGCCGAGGCGATCCGCCAGCTTGCCGCCTATGACGAGGAGGAGGCGCGCCGGGCCCGCGCACCGTCCCGCACCAGGTTCCTCGTCCCCAAGCCCGAGGGGCCGCTCGCCTTCATTGCGGTGATGCTGTTCTTCTTCGCCGCCGTGGAGGCATCCGCCTGGAACCTCGAATGGCTGGCCAGGGGCGCGTCGCAGGCCGCTCTGATCATGAAGGGCGAATGGTGGCGGACGGTGACCGCTCTTTTCCTGCATGTCGATGCCAGCCACCTGCTGGGCAACCTGGCCATGGGGGTCGTGGTCGGGCTGCTGGTCGCCCAGCTGCTGGGATCCGGCGTCGCGTGGCTCGCCATCCTCGTCTCCGGCATCGTCGGCAACGCCCTCAATGCCGCGATCCAGCTGCCGACGCATACGTCCATCGGCGCTTCCACCGCGGTGTTCGGCGGCATTGGTCTCCTCGCCGGCTTCACCCAGGTGTCGTCGTCCGCGCCCTGGCACCGGGGCGCGCGCCGCTGGGCGCCGGCGGGCGCCGGGCTGGCGCTGCTGGTGCTGATGGGCACGGCGGGAGAGCGCACCGACATCTGGGCGCACGTGACCGGCTTCGTCACCGGCGGGCTGATGGGCCTGGTCTTCGGCCGCTTCGGCGAGGGCCTGGTCGCCCGGCCCGGCGTCCAGGCGGCTTCCGGCCTAGCGATTGCCGCCATCATCGGCGCGGCGTGGTTCGCAGCCCTGGTTACATAGAATGAGCGCCGGGGGAGTCGCCTCCGGGGCGCTCCGTCGTCCGGTTGCCGCAGTCTAGTTCGGCAGCGGGCGATAAACCTCGCGCGTATATTGCTGCCAGCGCGGGCGCTCCTTGTAGAACGTCCGGGTCTTGTAGTTGGTGTCCCAGTAATCGTCGAAGCTGAAGGTGACGACGCCCACATTCGCCTGCGGCGCGACCTCCACCAGCGAGGTCCGGGTGTCCTTGTATTCCAGCGCCAGCGCATTACCCGCGACCCAGCCGCGGTCGCCGCCGATGCTGACGTCGCACCAGCTCCAGCTCTGCAGGCAGCCGTTCACGTCGACCGAGCTGTTACTCTCGATGATGCCGACGCTGGGGTAGCCGGTGCCCGGCCCGGACCGTAGCTCGACGCTGTTGGTGGTGAAGCCCGCGGCGGCCTGGGCGGACGTCGCGGCGGCAAGCGCGCCGGCGGCGATCACCGTGCCGGCCAGAATCTTCTTCAACATCGCAAAAACCTCCATGAATGCCTGTGGCATACTGCCGTCCAGCCCTATCGGGCCGGGCAGGGGCGAAGCGCATAGCCGGAAGACTGTTCTCCCGCACGGGCTTTATTCCCTGTCGCCAAACGAAAACATCCGGAGTTCTTGGAAGTTCCCTGTCAATTTAACGATCCGGTATTTAAATACCGGATCCACATCATTTTTATTGAATGTGGTTTACGCGCCCATTTGGACGCGCACCCTGGTGGACTGCCTCGATATTGGTTGCCTTGAGACGGTAACGGATGGTATCGGCGGACAAGGCATTCGTCGGGGAGGACGTTCATGGACAGGGTTGCAGGCAAGATTGCGCTGGTCACCGGCGCGGCGTCGGGACTGGGCAAGGCCATCGCCGAACGGCTCGCGGCGGAAGGCGCGACGGTGGTGCTGACCGACATCGACGCCGACGCCGGCGCGGCGGTCGCCGCGTCGATCGGCAAGGGCGCGACGTTCCACCGCCACGACGTCACCAGCGGCGACGATTGGGCGCGGATCATCGGCGGCGTCGAACAGGCGCATGGACGGCTCGACGTGCTGGTCAACAACGCCGGCATCACGCTGATGGGCACCATCGAGGACATTTCCATCGAGGCCTGGCGGCAGACCTTCGCCGTCGATGTCGAAAGCGTCTATTGGGGCTGCCGCACCGGCATCGGGCTGATGAAGCAAACCGGCGGCTCGATCGTCAACATGGCGTCGGGCGCGGGCATCAAGGCGAGCGCCGGCCTGGTCGCCTACAATGCCGCCAAGGCCGCGGTGATCGCCGCCACCAAGGCCATCGCCCTGCATTGCGGCCAGCAGCGCTACGGCATCCGCTGCAACGCGGTGGCGCCCGGCGCGATCCGCACGCCGATCATCGACAAGGTGCTGGCCCAGGTGCCGGACCCGGATGCCATGCTCAAGGGCATGGAGGCCAGCCATCCTGTCGGCCATCTCGGCAAGCCCAGCGACATCGCCAGCATCGTGCTTTACCTGGCGTCGGATGAATCCAGCTTCGCCACGGGAGCCGTGTTCTCGGTGGACGGCGGGATGATTCTCTAACAAATCCTGTCATCCCGGCGAAGGCCGGGAGATGGATTCACATTTGAAGTGCAACAGTTGGCTGCAGAAGAGTTCTGCAGGGGTTTTGAAGTCGAGGCACTTTCGAGGTGTGTTGTTGTAGAGGCTGACGATGGCGTTGAATCGTTCGTCTGGCAAG
>CAMDTB010000082.1 GCA_945907245.1 Rhizobium sp. Q54 | reverse complement strand
TAGACGCCGACCGGCCAGTTGTCCTTGGTGGCCCACATCAGCACGCATTCGCGCGCGTCGGTCATCAGCCGGTCGAGCTGCTCGGGCGTGTACGGATAGATGGAAACGACTTCGTGGTCATTCGGCGCGGACATGGTCTCTCCCTCTGGCTGAATCGCGCTCTCCCCTGCGCGGCCATATGTAAGCATCGGACGGTGCCGGATGGAAGCGGCATGCGTGCTGGTTTTCGGAGATAGTGGCTAATTCCGCCTGATCGCCAGGAGGGCGGGGATCACGAGGACATAGAGCGCCGCCGCCGCGACCCAGACCATGCCGCTCCATGTGCCGGCCGTCGATGCGTAGAACCAGGTGGCGGCGAGCGGCCCGAAGATCGAGGCCAGGCTCATGACGCCGGCGACGGTTCCCTGCAACTCGCCCTGCTGGTCCTCCTCGACCTGCCGCGACACCATGGACTGCAGCGCAGGGATGCCCACGCCCGACAGGGTGAGGAACACCAGCACCGGCAGCACCTCCAGGTCTGCGTCGCGAACGCCATCAGCACGAATCCGGTGGCGTCGCAGGCGATTCCCAGCGCCAGCGTCCGTCGCTCGCCGAGGCGCGCGGTGACCGGCCCGGTCAGGAACGCCTGGGCGATGGCATGGAACAGGCCGAACACGCCCAGCGACAGGCCGACCATCCAGGTGTCCCAGGCGAAGCGGTCCTCGCCATAGATCACCCACAGCGAGCCCGGCACCTGGCCGACCAGGTGCATGGTGAAGAAGATGGCGATCAGCGGCACCAGCGTGCGCATGCCCAGCGCCCAGCGGAACGAGGCGAACGGGTTCAGGGTCGAAAGCCTTGGCCGGCGCCGCTCTGGCGGATGGGATTCGGGCAGCACGAACAGGCCGACCAGGCAGTTGAGGCCATTGAGCGCGGCCGCCAGCAGGAAGGGATAGCGGAGCGAAAGCTCGCCCAGTAGGCCGCCGAGCACCGGCCCGGCGATGAAGCCGATGCCGAAGCACGCCTGCATCAGGCCGTATCGGCGCGCCCTTTCATCGGGCAGCGAGATGTCGGCGATATAGGCGGTCGCCACCACGAAGCTGGCGCCGGCTATGCCGGCGATGGCCCGCCCGATGAACAGGATCGCCAGATGATCGGTCATGGCCATGATGACGTAGTCGACAGCCGCGCCGCCCAGTGCGAGCAGCAGCACCGGCCGCCGCCCGAACCGGTCGCTGAGCATGCCCATCACCGGGCCGAACAGGAACTGCATGGCGGCATACAGCGCGAGCAGCAGTCCGTACTGCGCCGAGATCTCGGACGTTTGGCCCAGCTCGCGCAGCAGGCTGGGCAGGATCGGCATGATCAGTCCGATGCCGATGGCATCGAGCATGACCGTGGCCAGGATGACGGTCAGGGCCGTGTTCATGTGGCGGCGCCGTGGCGGCGTGCTCCCCGGTGAGTTCCACGGTCGCGCGGAATAATGGTCGAAGGTTACAGGAGGTAGATTTGCGGCAGGAGATTACCAGATGGTAATCTTGATCAACCCAACGTGATTTCGCGAGCCAAGCGAAGCGACCCAGCCAAGCCGCCACACGACCGTCAACGGCTGGGCTGGGCTGCTTCGCTACGCTCGCAGAATCACAGAAGTGAAGGAGAAAGACCCTACCGCACTTTCCGTCCAGGATGCCCCGGATGGCCGAGGTCATCCGGCACCCGCACGCTGCCTACGCTGCCGACGCTGACCACCTCGCGGTGGGCGAACTTCCAATGGCCGTCGACCTTCTTCAGGGCATCCACCCAGCGGCCCCAGACATGCATGGGCCTGTCCATGTCGGCCTTCACCCGGTGGAAGGCGTAGACGTAGGACTGCGCCGTCGCGGTGTCGCCGTCGAGCCTGATCTGTACGTTGCTCAGATGGTGCGACGTGGCGTGGAAGTGGGCGAGGATGCCGGTCAGCCGCTCGGCGATGGCTTTCGGTCCGACACAGTCCTGCCAGTAGACGCCGACGCCGTCCTCGGCGAAGCACGCGGCAGCGCCTTCCGGATCGTTGGCGTCGATCCGGTCGGCATAGTGCGCCATCAGGTCGTGGATCGCCTGCTTGTCCGCGAGGTCGCGGACGAGGCGGTCAGTGTCCGACATCAGCCGAAATCAGCCTTCGCCGCCTCGCGAGACAGGCGGCCCGGATGACCCGGATGATCGAGATCGTCCGCGCCCCGGGCGATGCTGCCGATGCCGACGACTTCGCGGCGCTTGAACTTCCATTCGCCGCCCACCTTCGTGAGTTCGTCGACCCAGCGGCCCCAGTAGTGCATGGGCTTTTCCATGTCCGCCTTCACCCGGTGGAAGGCGTAGACATAGGCCTGCGCCGTCGCGGTGCTTTCCCCGGTAAGCCGGATCTGCACGTTGCTCAGGTGGTGCGAGGTGGCGTGAAAGCGGTCGAGGATGCCGATCAGCCGCTCCTCGATCGCCTTCGGGCCGATGCAGTCCTGCCAGTAGACGCCCAGCCCGTCTTCGGCGAAGCACGCTGCCGCGCCCGCCGGATCGTTGGCGTCGATGCGGTCGGCGTAATGCGCCATCAACTCGTAGATCGCCTGCTTCTCCGCCAGCTCGAGGATGATCCGCTCGGTGCTCATGCGTGAATCTCCCAGCCGCCGTCCAGGTTGAAGTCGTGGCCGGTCATGTAGGAATTGGCGTCGCTGGCAATGAACACCATCAGCGGCCCGCCGTCCTTCACGGGATCGCCCAGCCGCTTCAGCGGCACCGATTCGGCGTATTTCTTCACGTCCTCGGGCCGCGCCTTTTCCCAGTTCTCCCAGGCGTCGGTGCGCAGGAACGGGTTGACCGTATTGACCTGGATGCCGTCCGGTCCCCATTCGCGCGCCGCCGTGCGGGTGATGACGCGGATCGCCTCCTTGGCGATGTTGTACGAGGTGTTGCCCGGATCGCCGGTCATGCCGGCGGCCGAGGCGAAGTTGATGATCTTGCCGCCGCGGCCCTTCATGTGCGGATAGACCGCCTGCATGGCCCAAAGGCTAGCCAGCGCGCCGGTGCGGAAGGTGTATTCCAGCTCGACGTCGTCGGTGTCCTGCACCGACACGAACACGGTCGACTTCTGCGGGTTGGCCTCGGTGCCGAAGCCCTGCGCGTTGTTGACCAGGATGTCGATCGGGCCGAAGGCCTTCACCGCCTTGTCGACCATGGCGAAGATCTGGTCCTTGTGCCCTACGTCGCAGGCGATGCCGATGGCGGTGCCGCCAGCATCCGTGATCTGCTTCACCACGGCGTCCAGCGTCGATTGCGTCCGCGACGCGACCACGACCTTGGCGCCTTCCTGCGCATAGGCGATCGCGGTCGCCTTGCCGATACCGCGGCCCGCGCCGGTGACGATCGCCACCTTGCCCTCAAGCTGTCCCATTCCACGTACTCCCCAGTTTCGTGAAGCCGTAGCCTGTCGCGCAGGAGGGGAATAAGCAAGGCTGCTTTCTTCGCCGCCGGGCGTTAGGATCAAGCGGCGAAGCGGAGAGCATGATGCACATCGAAGGTGGCTGCTATTGCGGCGCGTTGCGCTATGTCGCCGACGGCGCGCCGGTGGTGCGCGAGTTCTGCACCCGCACGCCGCGCCGGCCCGGCGCCGTGGTGCTGAAGGTCGGAACCTTCGACGATCCCGCTCTGTTCGGCGGGCCTCAGGTCGCCATCTGGACCAGGGACGGTCAGGAGTTCCACCACATCCCCGACGGCATGCCCAGATTTGAGCGCTTCCCCGGATGAGCGGTCAGGTGGACTTCGACGCGCTTTATGACGCCTTCAACGCGCGCAACATCGAGGCGGTACTGAAATGTCTCGCTCAGGACGTCATGTGGCCGAACGGCTGGGAGGGCGGCATCCTCCACGGCCGCGATGCGGTACGCGACTACTGGGTGCGGCAGTGGGCCGCGGTCAATCCGACGGTCACGCCCATGGGTCACACGATCGAGGCCGATGGCCGCACCGCCTTGCATGTCCGGCAGGTCGTTCGAGGGCTGGATGGTGCCGTGCTGTCGCGCGGCGACGTGATCCATGTCTACCGCGTCATCGGCGGCCTGATCCGATCCATGGAAATCCGCGGCGGACCGGGCTAGAATTCGGAAAACCAAGGAGGGCGACATGAAGATCGAAGGTGGATGCTATTGCGGCGGGCTGCGCTATGTGGCCGAGGGCGATCCCATGATGCGGGCCCAGTGCCATTGCCGGGAGTGCCAGTACATCTCCGGCGGCTCCCCCAACGTGATCGTCGCCATGCCGCTGGACGGCTTCAAGTACACCAAGGGAGAGCCGAAGCAGTTCGCGCGCAGCGACCTGGAGCGGCCGGTGACCCGCGAGTTCTGCCCCGATTGCGGCACCCACATCCTCACTCGCGCCAAGGGCTTTCCGGCCGTGATCCTGAAGGTCGGCACCTTCGACGACCCGAAATTGTTTGGCGGGCCGGAGATGGCCATATTCACCATCGACAAGCAGCCGTTCCACAGCATTCCCGACGGTATCCCGGCGTTCGAACGGTTCCCGGGATAGCAGGCGCCGGGGCTTTCCGGCTTTGCGCCCGTGTGATCGCTTTGCGATCTCGCCAGTCGCGCGATCGGTGCCCTGATGCAGGCGGCCTGACCTATTTCAGGGAAAAGTTCAGCGCCGCCGCCAGCCGCACAGCGGCCTGCGAGAGCAATTCCGAGACCAGCCGGCGCTTCACGTCGGTATATTCGACGCTCAGCAGCAACTCGCCGTTGGAGAGCTTAGCCGCGCCGTAGAGGTCGCTATGGATGTTGACCTTGGCGTGACCGGCCGATGCCTCGCACCACGTCACCAGGCTGCCGGACGCCCAGAACTTCCGGTGCTCGGGCTTGATCTTGGTGCTGAGGCGGCTCACCAGCTGGTCGGGCGTGCCCTGCATGGACTTCACCATGTCGGTCTCCCAGATATCGAACAGGTTGGTGCGCCGGTCGCCAAACTGCACCTTCACATCGCGGCCGTGGTCCAGGCCATCGTCCACGCAGCGCAGCGGCTGGTGGATCTCGCCCATCAGGTTGATCAGGAACTTCAGGGCCTCGGCGCGCTTTTCGGCAGGCTGGGTCTTGTCGGCCAGGATTTTCATATCGGCGGCCATGCGGCCGATGGCGCAGTTGCCATCGGGGCAATCCCGTTCGGCATTGTACTTGCCCTCGGCCAACGGGATGTTGACGTAGTGCCATGATTTGGTTTCCGGCCGTTTGGCCTCGATCTCGTCCGCCCAGGTGGATGCCTTGGACATCGCGGCTGCGGCATCGCCGCCCAAAAGCTCCTCGACCTGCGTCTTGGCGTTCTTGGTCAGGTATAGCGCCGCCATCCGGGCGATGACCTGATGGCCTTCCGGCGACCAGGCGGCGGCAGGGACCGAAAACGCGGCAACGGCGGCCGCTGCCAACACCGGAATGCAAAGACGACGAATGCTCATGAATGGTCCTCGGCGCGAAAGTCTTTCCGAGTCTTGTTATAGGGTGCGTCGCGCCGAAGAAAACCGGAATGCGGGCTTCGAGGCGGGTTTCGTCCCGACCATCGCGCCATTTTGCCGGCCTGGTATGGGTGCCGATCCGGCGTGAGCTGCAATATTACTAATCACAACCCAGGCTGCTCTGGCAGCTTCTTAAGCAAATCCATCAGGTACTCGGGCACCGACTCGTCGCGGACGTTGTCATAAAGCCTGTGCAAATTCCGGATCATATCATCATCATTGTGCCTGACCCGGTAGAGCATGGCTTTGTCTGGTGCGTATTTGTCTGACATTTGTTCGCTGGCCTTTCTTCCCGTTTTCATTCAACTCGCGGGAAGGCAATTAGTTTCTTGTGTTGGCGGTCTTGGCTCGATGGCCTGGATTTCGGCGCAGGCGGCGACTGGAGCAGGCCGGATGTGCTACCATTCCGGCTCGGCGGGGCGTCGTTCGCAGAAAGGACCAAGCCATGCCCAGGGTGATGATTGAATGTCCCGACACGGGAAAACAGGTCTACACCGGCGTCAACCTCAATTGGGAAACCTTCGAGTCGTACAAGTTCGGGACCCAGGTGCTGCCATGCCCCGAATGCGGGAGGGATCACCAGTGGTCGAGGGCCGATGCGCTGCTCGACGAAGCCGGCGGCGGCGGCTAGGTCTTCGGGCATCACCCCAAAAAAGGAGCGCCCCGCCAGGAGGGGGGCTCCGGCGGGGCGGGTTCCACTGGGCACCTTCGAGGGCAATCGCGGGTGCCGCAATCTGACAACGGCCGCGCAGGCGGTGGGTTCCCGGGGCCGAAAAAAGTTTTCCAGCGTAGAAACCGGTGCGACTGTCGTCCCCTCGGCCTCGCCTGGCCCCTCGGGGGGCGACGCCACTGAAAAACGATGGGGATGGGACATGCCGAAGAATGTGTGTTACGAGGTTTCCCGAAAATTGGGGAAATGAAATCGATGCCGGAGTCTGCCAGGTTGCCCGAAGAGAAGTCTCTGCGTGAACGTCAGTCGAAGATTAATTCTGAGAAGAATGTTTCTTGCGATGGCAATTCCAGTTCCCACGGAGATGGCAGAACTGGATTCGAAATCACCCTGGACCCTGATCCTCATCTCGCTCGCGCGAAGAACATCCTGGCGGCGCACCCCGATCTCAAGAAATCCTTTGGCCGGGACGCGACGTCGGGCTTGTGGACGGTAGCCATCGTCGCTTTGCAGCTATTCGTCGCGATCGCGCTGGCGGTTACTGAAGCGCCATGGTGGATCGTTCTTGGCCTTGCCTATCTTGTCGGCGCGTTTGCGAATATCGCGCTGCTGGTTCTGATTCATGAGTACACGCATAATCTGGTGTTCCGCGGTTCGGTACGAAACCGGTTGGGCGCCATATTTGCCAACGTGCCCATCCTGTTCCCCGCGGCCATAGGCTTCCGGACCTACCACCTCCTGCATCACCGGCACATGGGCGTCCGGGAACTGGACGGCGACCTGCCAAGCGAGGCCGAGGCCACGTGGGTCGGCAACAGCACCTTCCGGAAGTTGCTCTGGGTGACAATGTTCTGGTTCGTGCAGGGCGTCATGCGCCCGAACAAGACGACCGGGCAGCGCACCCTCGATGCATGGACGATCTTCAACGTGGTCGCCATGGCGGCCGTCACCCTCGCTCTTTTCCTGGCGTTCGGTTTTGCGCCGGTCGCCTACCTGTTCCTGTCGACGGTATTCGCGCTTGGGCTGCATCCGGTCGGAGGCCGCTGGTTCCAGGAGCACTATGTGCTCACGCCCGGCCAGGAGACTTACTCGTACTATGGTCCGCTGAACCGCCTGATGTTCAATGTGGGCTACCACAACGAACATCACGACTTCCCTGGCATCCCCTGGTCCCGCCTGCCGGCCGTAAGGGCCACGGCGCGGGAGTTCTATGATCCGCTGCAGCACTACACGTCGTGGACCGGCCTGCTCGTCCGCATCATCTTCGACCCGCGGTTCCGGCCGCACCTGCGCATGGTGCGCCTGGGCAAGCCTCGGCGGTGAGGGTGAACCGCTGCTTTTTGCGGAAATGGTGCGCCCGGCGAGATTCGAACTCACGACCCCAGGATTAGGAATCCTGCTGATACCTGTTTCAGGTTGTCTCTCTAGGTAGCATATTGTTAGGAAAAAGTGAGCAAGACAGGGGTTTCAGGTTCACATTGCGTTGCAGGCGGTATCATCCATAATCGCTTTTGAACGCAATTCCCTTTCCCCACTTTTTCCCCACTTTGATGATCACCAGGAACCGCATCAACCTGACAGAGCTCGGAGTGAAGAGGGCTAGGCCAGACCCGGGCAGGCATACCGAGTTGCATGACGATGTTGTGCGCGGCCTGATGCTGTGGATCGGGAAAGGTGGCGGCAAGGTCTGGTGGTGGGTCAAGTCCAGTTCCGGCGCTAGGTACAAACTGAAGATTGGAACCTATCCAGACAAGTTACTGTCGGATGCACGCGCGGCCGCCTTCGCTGCGACGGTCGAGGCGCGATACCCAGATGAATAGAAACGCCATGATCCCCCCCCATGCGGTTGCTTCACGGCTTGCGGCGGTCGTGTCCCTTGACGTGGTGTAACTCGCCGGCGGTAGCAGCGCCGCTCGCACAGCGCGCCCATCACGGGGCGCCGTAGCGAGTGAGCGGTGCTGCGGTGGTCATCCACGGTCTTCGGTAGGGTTGGGTTTGTGGACTCAAACCTGAACCAAAAGGCAGGTATAAGAAGTCTATGAGCACTGCGCGCCAGAACAACTTTCGCCTCAGCCGATCGCTCGAAATGCTCAATGCCCTCCCCGGCGGCCGTGAGGTTCTCGGCACGATCGTCGCAATGAGCGCAGCCCTCAATGTACTGCTACTGTCCGGCTCGATCTTCATGCTGATGGTTTACGACGAGGTGCTTCCGGCCCACTCGGTGCCGAGCCTCGTTGGCTTAGTGATTATGCTGGTAATAGCCTTCGCGTTCCAGGCCGCGTTCGAACATCTGCGTCAACGCATTACCCAAGCATCTGCTGAGATCTTCAGTCAAAATCTAACAAACCGGGTGTTTTCCCTCGTAATACAGACCGAGTTGACACGCGGCGGTCGCGAGGCGGCGCAACCAGTGCGCGATCTCGATCTGCTGCGCAACTTCTTCACCGGCCAAGGGCCGATCGCGATCCTCGATCTGCCGTGGATGCTAATTTTCCTCGCCGTGCTGTTTGTGTTCCACTGGCTGCTCGGAGTGGTCTGTCTGATTGGTGCCTTGTTACTCGTCGGATTAACCATACTTACCGACCGTTTGACGGCCGCACAGGTTGAAGCTGCGACAGTCAGCAGTTCTCAGCGGTCCACTTTCATCGAGGCCTGCCGCCGCAATGCTGAGGTAATCGAGGCATTGGGCATGCGAGGCCAGATGCAGGATAGATGGCGCAAGATGAGCGACCAGCATGCTGGAATCAATGATGAGGCTGGTGACAAGCTCTCGGCGATGCGCACCTTTTCCAAGACTTTTCGCCTGCTGCTTCAATCATTAATACTTGCCGCTGGCGCTTGGCTCGTCATTTCGGGTAGCGCCACAGGCGGCGTAATCATCGCAAGTGTTATCCTCTCCTCTCGTGCGCTCGCCCCGATCGATTCAGCGATCGGCAATTGGCGCGGTCTGATTGTTGCCAGGCAAGCATGGAACCGACTGGCTGAACGGCTGTCGCAAATGCCCGTGGCCTCCAACAAAACTGCCCTGCCGCGCCCCTCAAATAATCTCGCGGTCGATGGACTGTCGGCGGTCGCGCCTGGAACCCAGATACTTCTGTTCCGGGATATATCTTTCCAACTGAAGGCCGGCGATACGCTCGCCATTGTAGGCGCCAGCGGCTCCGGCAAAAGTTCTCTGTCGCGCGCACTGGTCGGCTTGCTCGAACCAATTCGCGGCGCCGTTCGGCTTGACGGCGCCTCAATCGACCAATGGGAACCAGATTTAGCGGGGACATTTATTGGGTATCTACCCCAGGACATTGAACTGTTCGACGGGACGATTGCCCAGAACATCGCCCGTTTTGATGCGGCGGCAACAAGCCTAGAAATCGTGGCGGCGGCCAGGCAGGCGGGGGTTCACGATCTGATTGTCCACCTGCCCAATGGTTACGACACGGTGATCGGACCATCGGGCCGTAATCTCTCTGCTGGCCAGAGCCAGCGGGTGGCCCTGGCACGCGCGCTGTTCCGCGATCCGTTTCTGATCGTGCTCGATGAGCCGAATTCAAACCTGGATGCCAATGGCGACATCGCGCTAAACTCTGCCATAGCCGGCGCACGCGATCGCGGCTCAATTGTGATCATCGTTGCCCATCGCCCCAGTGCTCTGGCCGAAATCAGCAATTTACTTTGGCTTGATGAGGGCGTGATGAGGGCTTGTGGTCCCAAGGGCGATATCTTGCCAAAGCTAGTTGGACTTCCTGCGCCACACGCGGACCACGCCCATGCCGGTGGCGAGGTTTGATACGTATGTCCGAAACACCTCCTGCCATGCCATTGATTGAGAACTCCGAATTATCTGGCAGCCTCCATTTGGCTCTCCGGAAGTCTCGTATTCTACTCGCAGTAGTCGTTTTCGGCATCGGATTGCCCATGACTTTGATCCCGATGTCGCGCGCGGTGATCGCCGGCGGTGAGTTAACAGTGACCACGCGGGTCAAAAAAATCGCCCACCCGCATGGGGGCGTTGTTACCGAGATCTTGGTTGGCAACGGAACCCGGGTTCGCTCTGGCCAATTACTGATACGTTTGGACAGCAATGTGTCCGCGGCAAGCGCGGCGATGACCGTGGAGGGCCTTGATCAATTGCAGGCGCGGGAGGCACGTCTGCTGTTTGAACGTGATTCGCGAAGCAAACTCGAGTTCCCCGACACTCTGCTTGCTCGCCAAAACGAGCCCAGTGTTGCTCAGGCAATCACCGAAGAAAGGCGCAGCTTCGAGCTCAACCGCAGCGCGCTCACCGGAAAACGGTCGGCGCTGCAGGCGCAAATCGCACAAGCATCAAAAGCCATCGGTTCGTATAATGTTCAAGCCGACGTTTACCGCCAGCAGGAAGCGCTCATTGCTGAGGAGCGCAAGGCAAACGAAGCACTTTGGGCAAAGGGCTATACTACTTTGCAGCGCCGCAACGAACTTGCCCGCGCTGCTGTCGGGCTACATGGTAGTGTCGCCTCGGCGCAAGCGCAGGCTTCACAGTTGCAATCACGCATCGCCGAGCTGCAACAGCAGATCATCGTGACCGATGAAAATGCTCGGCGTGAAGCCAGCGCAGAGTTAGCGCAGGTACAAGCCAAAATCCTAGAACTGCGTCTGAGCAATGTTGTCGCGCAGGATACAAATTCGCGCAACACCATCCGATCGCCATATGATGGAGTGGTCGACAAGCTTGCCTTCACTAGCGTCGGTGGCGTCATACCCGCCGGAGACACGGTCATGGAGATTGTCCCGGACCATGATCCTTTGATTGTGACCGCCAGAGTTAGTCCGACCGACATTGACCAGCTTACGGTAGGCCAAAAGGCAACTCTGCGCTTTTCTGCCTTCAACTCGAGGATAACCCCTGAGATAGAGGCACAAGTTAGCAAGATCGGCGCTGACCGTACCGTTGATGCGCAGCGCGGCATCGCATTCTATGCGGTTGAGATTGAAATCGCAGACAGTGAGTTGCGCAAGCTTGGGAACCTCAAGCTGCGCTCCGGCATGCCAGCCGAGGCATTCATTCAGACCGGGGCGGACACCATGATGAGCTATTTACTCAAACCGCTCTCTGACCAGTTCGCGCGCGCTTTCCGATAAGGCGGCTCACACAATTAAGCCAGAATCACGATAGGACGATGCAGCTAAATTACTACAAGGTCAGAATAAAGAAGCGTGGGATGTGTGGTTGAGCCCAAAAGCGCCACCTGAACCGCCGCGGTGGCACCGGTGCCGTCAGCATCATAGTAAAGCGCGCCGGTAGTCGAGTTGTAAATGAACCGGTCGGTGGCATCATGAGCCGCCGTTACGCCTGCACCAGACCAGTATGCATCCGAATTCAGGTTGCCGACAGCAGCGCCGGAAAAGATTGCGCGGTCAAAGTAGAGCTTGTCCGTTCCCGAGACAAAGTCGGTGATGGTGTCCTTGTTGGAAGTCGCATTAGGCGTGGTTGTAAAAACAAACGAATCGGCGCCAGCGCCGCCTTTAAGTACGTCATTGCCTCCGCGCCCGTAGAGCGTGTTATTGCTCGAATTGCCAGTTAAAGTGTCACCGGCGGATCCACCTAACAGGCCTTCGATGTTTGTTAGCGTGTCACTTCCGGCACCCACGGTGTTCTGGGACGTCGTAAGAGACAGATTGGCCGTGATCGCGGTTGTGGCGTTGGAATAGTCTGCATAGTCAAAGCCGGCCCCGCCGTTAAGCGTATCGTTGCCGCTGCCGCCGGTAAGCACGTTGGCGCCAGCATTGCCGATCAGCTTGATACCATAAGTCAACGCGCTGGCGTTGATATTGAGCGCCGTGGTGCCGGTGGTAACGGCACTCGCAGCTGTGCCTGTACCGATGGTTACAAGCTCAATGCCGGTGTCGCCCGCATAAAGGGTAAGTGTGCTGGCCGTGGTAGAGGTAAACCGCACCTCATCTGTGCCTGATGCGCCCGTATCCGCAACTTCAGCGGCGGTGTGGTGGGCCGTGAGGGCCATGATATAGATATCAGAGCCATCGCCGCCGTTCAGAGCATCCGTGCCAGCACCGCCGGTAATGATGTCATCGCCAGCAAGCCCATTAATCGTATCAATACCGGCCGTACCGGCTAGGGTATCGGCACTAGCCGTCCCGGTGATGACATTGTTACCAGCCGCCGTGGTGAAGTCGTATGTCGAGATACCCGTGTAGGCGTTGCCGGCGATGTCTTTGATGTTACCCGAGGTGAACACCACAAAGTAGTTCGTACCGCCGGCAAGGTTATTGGTCGGGTCGATGGTGAGCGTTGAGCCAGACACGGT
>CAMDTB010000081.1 GCA_945907245.1 Rhizobium sp. Q54 | reverse complement strand
CGATCCAGACTTGCAGCGATTTGCCGGAGCGAGGTTCCGAGGCTGTGAAGTCGGGCAATCTCACACCGATCTTCAGCCGATAGCTGGCGGTACGTTCTTCCCATCGCAACACCTTATGCTGGTGTTGCACTTCGTTTGTGAACTTAGGGGATCCAGACCCTCGTAGGACGCCGCCGTGACGCGGGTCTTCGACCACAGGTGGTGGTTCGGGTGGATCTTCACGTAGCCTTCAGGCGCGGTCTTCAGCTCGATGCCAGGCGATGCCTTCTTGATGGCGTCGATGTCGAAGCTGCCGGCCTTCTCGACGGCGGCCTTCCACAGCCACGGACCGAGATAGGCGGCCTGGGTGACGTCGCCGATGACGATGTCCTTGCCCCACATCGCCTTGAACGCCTTCACGAAGGCCACGTTGTTGGGGTTGTTCAGGCTCTGGAAGTACTTCATGACCGCATAGGCGCCGACGATGTTCTCGCCGCCGATGCCCTGGATTTCGTCCTCGGTGACCGAGATCGTCAGGAGCAGCGGCTTTTCCTTGGTCATGTCGATGCCGGCCGCCTTGAGCTGCTTGTAGAAGGCGACGTTGGAGCCGCCGACGACGATCGCGTAGATCACGTCGGGCTTCTTCAGCTTGATCTTGTTGATGACCGAATTGAACTGGGTATGGCCCAGCGGATAGTACTCCTCGCCCACCACGGTCAGGCCCAGCTTCTCGATGTGCTTGCGGGCGATCTTGTTGGAGGTGCGCGGCCAGATGTAGTCGGATCCCAGCAGGTAGAAGGTCTTGGCCTTCTTCTCCTTCACCACCCAGTCGATGCCGGCGATGATCTGCTGCGTGGCTTCCTGGCCGGTGTAGATGACGTTGGGCGACTGCTCCAGGCCTTCATAGAAGGTCGGGTAGTAGAGCATGCCGTTATACTGCTCGAACACCGGCAGCACCGCCTTGCGCGAGGCCGACGTCCAGCAGCCGAACACCGCGGCGACCTTGTCGTTGACCAGCAGCTTCTTGGCCTTTTCGGCGAAGGTCGGCCAGTCGGAGGCGCCGTCTTCCTGGATGAACTCGATCTTGCGGCCGAGCACGCCGCCCGCGTCGTTGATCTGCTTGATCGCCAGCTTTTCCGCCTGGACCGAGCCGGTCTCCGAGATCGCCATGGTGCCGGTGACCGAGTGCAGGATGCCGACCTTCACCGTCTTGTCGGTGACGGCAAGGCCCGTGGTGTTGACCTTGTCGGCGGCATGGGCGCCGAGCGGCGCCAGCGCGACGGCCGCCAGCAGCGCCGCTGTCGCGGTTCTGCGCAGCGCCGCGCCCAGATTGCGGGGACTTCCTCTATCCAATGTCATGATGCCTCTCTTTTGATTCGTTGTTGGTTGGTTCGAGGCCGCGGAACGGCCGGGGGACACGCCCTGACGATCCGGATTTTTTGTGCGTCGCAGCAATACGTCGATATGCGTATGGCGGTACGCGGTTCGGCTGGGTAGCGTCCAGACCGCGACACGACCCGAAGGGCTCAGGACGGTCGTTTTTTCAGGGTTTGGGCGGTTGGTTTAGGAATGACAACGACTTAAGACGCACCAGAACACGTCAGGCATGAAAATTGTCCGTAGCGAAGCGCGCCACCCGGAAGCGTCGTCAGGGAGTTGCAACCTGTCGGTAATGCATTTTTGCCGCTTGGCAACCGCTTGCATATGCAGTCCATTTCGCATTGCACAAGAACGTCGCCACTCATGAGTTCCGGGAGCCCCACCCACGGCATGACACCGCACCAGAGGGTGATCAGAGAGCGGCGCCAGTACAATCAATGGGTCGCCAACCAGACCCTTGAAGACTATGCGCTGCGGTTCACCGCCAACAGTGCCCGCAAGTGGTCGTCGTTCCGCGTCGCCAACACGGCGCTGGGCGCGGTGTCCTTCCTCGCGCTCGAGGCGATCGGCGGCGCCATCACCCTCAGCTACGGATTCTCGAACGCGGCCGCCGCCATTCTGGTGGTCGGCACGATCATCTTCCTGGCCGGCCTGCCGATCTGCTACTACGCCGCCAAGTACGGCGTCGACATCGACCTGCTGACCCGCGGCGCCGGCTTCGGCTATATCGGCTCGACCATCACCTCGCTGATCTACGCCTCGTTCACCTTCATCTTCTTCGCGCTCGAGGCGGCAATCATGGCGCTGGCGCTGCAGATGTGCTTCGGGCTGCCGCTGTGGCTCGGCTACCTGATCAGCGCGCTGATCGCCATCCCGCTGGTCACCCACGGCATCACCACCATCAGCCGGTTCCAGATGATCACCCAGCCGGCTTGGATCGTCCTGCAGCTGCTGCCTTTCATCTTCATCGGCGCCAAGGGACTGTTCGACCTCGACGGCTGGATGGCCTATCCGGGCGCCCACGGCGCGCCGGACGGCTCCATCGACCTGCTGCATTTCGGCGCCGCGTCGGCCGTGGTGTTCTCGCTGATCGCCCAGATCGGCGAACAGGTCGATTATCTGCGGTTCTTGCCGCGCGACCGCCGCGGCAAGCGGACCGGATGGTGGATCGCCATGGTGTCCGCCGGCCCGGGCTGGGTCGTCCCGGGCATGCTGAAGCTGCTGGCCGGGTCGTTCCTCGCGGTCCTGGCGCTCAATGCCGGCGTGCCGTTCGCCAGCGCCGCCGAGCCCACGCAGATGTACCTGCTGGCCTTCACCCAGGTGATCTCACAGCCCGACATCGCCATCGCGCTTACCGGCGCGTTCGTCGTCATCTCGCAGATGAAGATCAACGTCACCAACGCCTATGCCGGCTCCATCGCCTGGTCGAACTTCTTCTCGCGGCTGACGCACAGCCATCCTGGCCGCGTGGTCTGGCTGGTGTTCAACGTCGCCATCGCCATCATCCTGATGGAGCTGGGCATCTACAAGGCGCTTGAGCACACGCTCGGCCTCTATGCCAACATCGCCGTCGCCTGGGTCGGCTGCATCGTCGCCGATCTGGTGATCAACAAGCCGCTTGGCCTCAGCCCGCGCCACATCGAGTTCAAGCGCGCCCATCTCTACGACATCAATCCGGTGGGCGTCGGCGCCATGCTCATCGCGTCTGTGGTGTCGATCACCGCCTATGCGGATGTGCTGGGCGACACCGCGCGCGCTCTCGCCCCGTTCATCGCGCTGGGCACGGCGCTGGTGGTCTCGCCGCTGATCGCCATCGCCACCGGCGGCAAGTTCTACATCGCCCGCAAGCCGACCACGCCGTTCGCCGACAGCAAGCCCGAGCGCTGCTGTATCTGCGAGCACACCTTCGAGCCCGAGGACATGGCCCATTGCCCGGTCTACGCGGGCCCCATTTGCTAGCTGTGCTGCTCGCTCGACGCCCGCTGCCGCGATGCCTGCAAGGTGTCGGCCCGGTTCTCCGAGCAGGTGCTGCTGTTCATGTCCTGGGCGTTCCCCAAGCGGCTGGTCGTCCACCTCAACACCAGGCTGGGCCAGTATCTGGGCCTGCTATTGCTGTTCACCCTGACCATCGCGGCGATCCTGGCGCTGGGCTATGTGCAGATGAGCCTGACGCCGGAGGCGCCGACGGCGATCATTGCCGACACGCTGTGGAAGGTGTTCTTCATCCTGATCATCGTCGCCGCCATCGTCGCCTGGCCGTTCGTCCTGGCACACGAGACCAGCCGCGCCGCCCAGCAGGAGACCCAGCGCCAGACCAACATGCTGATGCGCGAGATCGACGCCCACCAGAAGACCGACAAGGCCCTGCAGAAGGCCAAGGAGGCGGCCGAGGCGGCCAGCATGGCCAAGAGCAAGTACGTGGTCGGCATCAGCCACGAGCTGCGCACGCCGCTCAACGCCATCCTCGGCTATGCCCAGCTGCTGGAAGCGGATCCGGCCATGCCCGGTCACCGCAAGCACGCGCTGAGCGTGATCAGGCGCAGCGGCGACCACCTGTCCGGCCTGATCGACGGCCTGCTCGACATCTCGATGATCGAGGCCGGCCGGCTGCAGCTCTACCGCGACGAGGTGCCGATCAATGACTTCCTCGGCCAGCTGGTCGACATGTTCAGCATGCAGGCCAAGGCCAAGGGCCTCGACTTCTCGTTCGAGCCGCCGGAAAGCCTGCCCGACCTGGTCTACACCGACGAGAAGCGGCTGCGGCAGATCCTGATCAACCTGCTGTCGAACGCCATCCGCTGCACCGAGCAGGGCGGCGTGACCATGAGCATGCGCTACCGCAACCAGCTCGCCACCTTCGAGATCGAGGACACCGGCATCGGCATTGCGGCAGAAGATATCGAGCGCGTCTTCCGCGCCTTCGAGCGCATCGAGGCGCCCGGCATGGTCAAGCGCCCCGGCACCGGCCTCGGCCTGACCATCACCAAGCTGCTGACCGAGTCCATGGGCGGCGAGATTACCGTGCGCAGCACGCCCGGCGTCGGCAGTGTGTTCCGCGTCAAGCTGATGCTGGGCAGCGTGCCCCGCCCCGCCCGCTCCGTGGTACCGGCCCGGCGGATCACCGGCTACGAGGGCGACCGGATCACCGTGCTGGTGGCCGACGACGACCAGAACCATCTGGACCTGGTGCGCGACCTGCTGACGCCGTTGGACTTCATCGTCATCGCCGCCGAAGACGGCCCCGCCTGCATCGAAGCGGCTACCCATTCCACGCCGGACATCGTATTGCTCGACATCTCCATGCCGGGGATGACGGGCTGGGACGTGGCCCGGACCCTGCGCGAGGAAGGCATCAGCCGCGCCCCGATCGCGATGATCTCGGCCAATGCCCGCGAGGAGCGGCAGCGCGAGGTCTCGGCGCCCTTCCACGACGCCTACCTGATGAAACCCATACAGCTCGGGACCATGCTCGACACCATCAAGACCCTGCTCAACCTGCGCTGGATCCACGACCAGCAGGCGGAACCGCCCAATGCGGGCCTGCCGCCGTCGCTGCGCCCGGACGAGATTCCGTTGAGGCCCCAGATCGGGGCGCTGATCCAGCTGGGCCGCATCGGCCATGTGCGCGGCATCCTGTCGAAGCTCGACGAGATCGAGGACGCCCAGCCCGACACCAGGCGCGTGGTCTCGCATTTGCGCGGTCTGGTGCGCGAGTTCGAGCTCGGCCAATACGACACAGTCCTGAAGGCGCTGCAGCATCATGAGTGAAAACGGCGGCTCCTATATCGTCCTGGTGGTCGACGATTCCCCGGAAACCCTCAGCCTGCTGACCGACACGCTGGAGGACGCGGGCATCACCGCGCTGGTCGCCCGCAGCGGCGGCGCGGCGCTGTCGCTGATCGAGCGGGTGAAGCCCGACGTCATCCTGATGGACGCGGTGATGCCGGAGATGGACGGCTTCGAGACCTGCCGGCGCATCAAGCAGAACAAGGACACCGCGCATGTCCCGGTGATCTTCATGACCGGCCTGACCGACACCGAGCACGTGGTGATGGGACTGGAAGCGGGCGGCGTCGACTACGTGACCAAGCCGTTGGCGCCGTTCGAGATGCTGGCGCGCATCCGGGTGCACCTGGCCAACTCCCGCATGGCCCAGAGCGCGCGCATCGCCCTCGACGTGGCCGGCCGCACCCTGCTGGCGGTGAACCGGCAAGGCGTGGTGCTGTGGAGCACGCCGCAGGCTGCGGGACTGCTCAAGCGGGTGCTGGGCGTGTTCGATACCGAGGCCGCGTCCTGGACCGGTATCGTGAAGCCGCGTCTCGCCGAGCTGGTCGCCCAGCGCGCCAGTGACCGGGTGATTGTGTCGGCCGGCGGCGCCAACGTGCTGGCGTCGTGGCTGGGCGAGGCCGGACCGGGAGAGTACCTGCTGCATCTGAGCGACGGCGCCGCCGCCAACGACCACACCCTGCTCAAGCAGAAGCTGGAGCTGACCGCCCGCGAGGCCGAGGTGCTGCTGTGGACCGCCCAGGGCAAGTCCAACCGCGACATCGCCGAAATCCTCGATTGCAGCCCAAGGACGGTGAACAAGCACCTGGAGCAGATCTACTCCAAGCTGGGCGTCGAGAACCGCACGGCGGCGGCCGCCATCGCTGTCCGGTTGCTGATCGACAAGTAGCGCAGCCTTCCCGCATTTCGCCATGTCGCGACATCGCCTGCTTTGCCCCCTATATCCTGCGGGGTCCCGGTAACGACCGGGCTCGGTGGCGCAGACCTTGTAAAATACCCCCCCGGGGTATACATAAGCGGCAGCAGGGCAGGAACGGGTTGCTACATTGAGCGAAGGTCATATTCATAGCGGCCACTGCGCGCATGACAGCGCGGCGGCATCCGATGCCGTGAAGGATCCGGTGTGCGGCATGACGGTCGATCCGGCCACGGCGGCGCATTCCGCGGTCCATGACGGCGCGACATTCCATTTCTGCTCGGCCCGCTGCAAGGAACGCTTCGAGGCCGAGCCGGCGAAATACCTGGCTCCTACTCCGCCGCCGTCCGAACCGGCGGACGAACACGCCGTCTACACCTGCCCCATGCACCCGGAGATCCATCAGGAAGGCCCCGGCGACTGCCCGATCTGCGGCATGGCGCTGGAGCCCATGGTGCCGGCGGGGCACACCCCGCGCAGCCCGGAAATGTCCTACATGGCCCGCCGGTTCTGGCTGGGACTGGTGCTGACATTGCCGCTGTTCGCCATGGAGATGGGCGGGCACATGCTGGGCTGGCACGGCCTCGTCGATATGCCGACGTCGGCCTGGGTCCAGTTCGCGCTGGCGACGCCGGTGGTGTTCTGGTCGGGCTGGCCGTTCATCGTGCGCGGCTGGCGATCGGTCGTCGGCCGCCACCTCAACATGTTCACCCTGGTCGCGCTGGGCACGCTGGTCGCGTGGCTCTACAGCACGGTCGCGCTGGTCTTCCCCGATATCTTCCCGGCCACGTTCCGGGACCATGAAGGTACGGTATCGCTGTATTACGAGGCCGCCGCCGTCATCACCGTGCTGGTGCTGGTCGGCCAGGTGCTGGAGCTGCGCGCCCGCGAGCGCACTTCGGGCGCGATCCGCGCCTTGCTGGGGCTGGCGCCGCGCACCGCGCGCCTGCTGCGGCCCGGTGGCGGCGAGGAAGAGGTCGATATCGCCGACATCGCCCGGGGCGACAGCATCCGCGTCCGGCCCGGCGAGAAGGTGGCGGTCGACGGCGTCGTCACCGATGGCCGCTCGGCGGTCGACGAGTCCATGGTCACCGGCGAGTCCCTGCCCGTGACCAAGGAGCCCGGCGACAGGGTGATCGGCGGCACCGTCAACCAGAGCGGCGCGCTCACCGTCACCGCCGAAGGCGTCGGCGAGGACACGGTACTCGGGCGCATCGTCGAGATGGTGGCGACCGCCCAGCGCAGCCGCGCGCCGGTCCAGCGGCTCGCCGACTCTGTTGCCGGCTGGTTCGTCCCGGCGGTGATCGGCGTGGCGTTCGCGGCGTTCGTCTTCTGGTCGATCTGGGGACCCGATCCGAAGGTGCCGCATGGCCTGGTCGCCGCGGTCACCGTGCTGATCATCGCCTGTCCTTGCGCGCTGGGCCTCGCCACGCCCATGTCGATCATGGTCGGCATCGGCCGGGGCGCGCAGGCGGGCGTGCTGGTCCGCGATGCCGAGGCGCTGGAGCGCATGGAAAAGGTCGACACGGTCGTCGTCGACAAGACCGGCACCCTCACCGAAGGCCGCCCCGGCGTGACAGCGGTCGTGCCGGCGGTCGGCGTCGACGAGAACGAGCTGGTGCGTCTCGCCGCCGGGCTGGAGCGCGCCAGCGAGCATCCGCTTGCCCGCGCCATCGTCCGCGCCGCCGAGGAGCGCGAGCTGGCGATCCCGCCGGTCACCGGGTTCGACAGCCCGGCCGGCAAGGGCGTGCTGGGGATGGTCGAGGGCAAGGCACTTGCCATCGGCAACGCGGCGTTCCTCGAGGAACAGGGCGTGGTGACGTCGGGCCTCGCCCATCAGGCCGACCGGCTGCGCGAACACGGCGCCACCGCCGTGTTCGTCGCCATCGACGGGCGGATCAGCGGCGTCATCGCCATCGCCGACCGCATCAAGCACAACGCCAAGGCTGTGGTCGAGGAACTGCACCGCGGCAAGGTGAGCATCGTCATGCTGACCGGCGACAACCTGACCACCGCGCAAGCCGTGGCGGACAGCCTGGGCATCGACGAGGTCCACGCCGACGTGCTGCCCGGCGACAAGCAGGCGCTGGTCGACAAGCTGAAGAGCGAAGGCCGTGTGGTGGCGATGGCTGGCGACGGCGTCAACGATGCCCCGGCGCTCGCCGCCGCCGACGTGGGCATCGCCATGGGCTCGGGCACCGACGTGGCCATGGAAAGCGCCGCCATCACCCTGCTGCAGGGCGACCTGTCCGGCATCCTGCGCGCCCGCCGCCTGAGCCGGGCGACCATGCGCAACATCCGCCAGAACCTGTTCCTGGCCTTCGTCTACAACGCGCTCGGTGTTCCGATCGCGGCAGGCGTGCTGTACCCGCATTTCGGCATCGTGCTGACGCCGATCTTCGCAGCGGCGGCCATGTCGCTGTCGTCGGTCAGCGTGATCGGGAATGCGCTGCGGTTGAGAAAGGTGAGGCTTTAAATTTCCTTGTCATCCCGGCGAAAGCCGGGACCCAGTCGGTGCAAGGGAAAGGGTTCAGTTAGTTGGCTAGAGTATCGGGCGAAGCCCTTTGGACAGGACTTCGCCTTACGATCCTCTGGGTCCCGGCTTTCGCCGGGATGACAATCAGATGGGATCAAGCATTCTTCCGCATCCCCGCGTCCATCCCCGCCAGCCAGCCGAACACCATGCCCGGGCCCAGCGTGCCGCCGCCCCCGCCATAGGTCATCCCCATCGGCGACGCCATGACGTTGCCGGCGGCATAGAGCCCGGGGATCGGCTTCTTGTCCAGGTCGAGTACCCGGGCGACCGTATCGGTCTTCGGGCCGCCCTTGGTGCCGATGGCGCCGCTCTTGACCTCGACGGCATAGTAAGGGCCGCCCTCGATGGGGCCGAGCGTGGCTTCCGGCTTGCCCTTGTTCCAGGGGTCGCCCCACCAGCGGTCGTACCAGCTTTCGCCGCGATCGAAGTCCGGATCGGAGCCGCCGGCCACGTTGGCGTTCCAGCGCTCGACGGTGGCGCCCAACGCGCCTTCGGGAATGCCCAGCTTGCCGGCCAGCTCGTCCAGCGTCTCGCCCGAGGTGATCCAGTCCGGCGCGCGTCCGCCGACCGGGGTCGAGCCGCGGCCCTGCGCGAAGCCCCACTTGTCGTAGAAGTTCTGGTTGAACAGCACCCAGGCCGGACGGTTGACGTAGGAGCAACTGGTCGAGTCCTGCTCGTGGAACGCCGCGCCGAAGGCGTTGTAGTTGGCCGCCTCGTTGGTGAAGCGCTTGCCCTGCCGGTTGACCATGATCGAGCCGGGCAAGGTCCGCTCGGAGGTGAACAGGGCCTTGCCCGCCGAGTTGACCGGTCCCTCGACCACCGGCATCCACCACGCCTCGCGCATGTTGCCGAGCGAGGCGCCGACCTTCATGGCCATCTTCAGCCCGTCTCCGGTGTTGGTCGGCACCGCGACGCTGGTGTCGAGCGGGCCGCGCAGAAAGGCGGTCTTGAAGTCCTCGTTCCAGTCGAAGCCGCCGGTCGCCAGCACCACGTTGCGGGTCGATACCTCGAAGCGGCCGTCCGGCCCTTCGAGGATGAGGCCGGCGACGCCGCCGTCCTTCATCACCAGCTCGACGGCGCGGCAGTTCACCTGGGGTTCGATGCCGCGGTCGAGACAGCCGCGCAGCAGCCGCGCGATCAGCGCCTGGCCGAGGCCGCGCTCGTCGTTCTCCTTGCGGCTTTCCTTCACCTCCTCGGGCAGGTCCTGCGGGATCGCCTGGCACAGCGTGGTCTCGCCGACGGTCACATGCATGTTGGGCCAATAGGGCGAGATGGTGACCTTGTCGCGCCACTCGCCCAGCTTATAGAACGAGAACGGCGGGCACTCCAGGGTGCGGCCGCCGCCCGGCTTGCCGCCGGGCTGTTCCGGGTGATAGTCGGGGAAATCGGGCACGCACTGGAACTTCACCGGCGAGACACCCTCGATGAACTCGACCATCTTCGGGCCGGCGGCGACGAACGCCTCGGCCATCTCGCGTTCGATCAGGCCGTTGGACATCGACATCAGATAGGTGACGGCGTCATCGAAGCTGTCGGCCTTGCCAAGTTCGGCCATCTGCCGGTTGTTGGGCACCCAGACCTGGCCGCCCGACCACGCGGAGGTGCCGCCGACCTTGTCCCATTTCTCGAAGATCGCGACCCGCGCGCCCTGTTCGTGAGCGGCGATGGCCGCCGTAAAGCCCGCCGCGCCCGTGCCGAGCACGACAACATCATAGTCCTTCATCATCCGTCCCCATTCCGACTCGTGGAGGACACAGTCTGGACAGGCGAACGGGCTTTTACAAGACGCGCGTCATAAAACGCGGCTGCGCGGCCGGAAGCGCAGGCACATCAGGCTGGCGGCAGCCGCCGCGCCGGCCAGGATCAGGTAGGACACCGCATAGGTACCGGTGCCCTCGCGCAGCCAGCCGAAGACCACGGGACCCGCCGCCGCCAGCACATAGCCGCCGGTCAGGCTCATGGCCGACAGGCGGCGCAGCGCGTCGGGCCGGTCCTCGTAATCCACCGGCAGCATCAGCGACAGCGGGAACATGGCACCGGTCGAAAGCCCGACGCACACCATCCAGGCCCAGGGCGCGGCAAGCGGCGCGACCGCGAGGCCGGCGCAGCCGATGGCGCCCAGCACCACCGAGCCGACAAGCAGCCAGCGGCGGTCGCCGGCGTGCCGCGCGAACCAGGTCAGGGCGAGGGAAGCCGCCATGCCGGCGAGGGACAGGACCACCAGCAGTCCGCCGGTCTCGCCGCTCGACCAGCCGGCCTCGGCATAGGTCGGCGGAATCCAGGTCAGGGTGGTGTAGAACATGGCCGACGACATGGCCGCGAACAGGGTGATGCGCCACGCAAGGGCGCTGCGAAACGGGAAGCCGAACCGTGGTCCGGTCCCGTCGCCAGCCCCCTTCGGCGCGCCGGCCACGACGAACCACAACGCCGCGCCGACAAACGCCGGCGCCGTCCACCAGGCGAGCGCCACCGACCACGACGCCGAGAGGCCCGGCGTCAGCACCGCCGCGAGACCAGCGCCGGCTGTCATGGCGCAGGCCTGTATCGCCATCACCAGCGCGGCTGACTCGCCGAAGCGGCGCTTGGCGATCTCCGGCAGCAGGGTCTGGGCGGCGGCGATACCGATGCCGCAAAGGGCCGAGGACAGGTATAGGAACGCCGGTGCTTCCACCAACCGCGCCAGGGTGCCCGCGCCGACCAGCAGTACCGAGGCGAGCACCAGGCGCTCGCTGCCCTGACGGGCGGCCAGCATGGCGGCGAAGGCGGGCACGACGCCCATCAGCAGTACGGGAATGGTGGTGATCAGGCCGGCGGCCGCGTGACTGAGACCGAGGGCGGCGCGGATCGTATCCAGGAGCGGCGGCACGGAACTGATCGCCGGCCTGAGATTGACCGACACCGTCACCATCGCGATCATCAGCAGCAGCGTTCCGCCGAACCGGCGCATGCCCAATCACCCCATTGCTGGGGCGATAGCTAATCCATCCATCCGGACACCGATATGGAAAACTGGAGCGCTAACCCCGGACGGCCGGCGCCGCGTCGCCTCCGACGAAATAGATGATCAGCGCGAGCGCCGTCACCAGCGCGAAGAGGAAGAACAGCGCCATCCAGCGCCGGCCGCTGGTGCGCTCGTACAGCTTGCCGCCGCGAGCCTCCTGACCGGTGAGAACGGGCGGGTCTTCCGGGTGGAGATTGAGGTTTTTCGGGTCCTGGTTCATGCGGCGTAAACGACGTATCGCACGGCTTGGTTCCTGCCTCATGAGTTCAGCGACATCCACCCCTCGTCCGGTTCGAAGCGCGGACCATGACGGCGGACCAGTTCCATCAGCTTGCGGACGATGTCCTCGACACCCTGGGTGCGGGCGTAATGCATGGGTCCGCCGGTGAACGGCGCGAAGCCGGCGCCGAAGATCATTGCGGCGTCGACGGTGTTTTCCTCGGCGACCACGCCCTCGCGCAGGCAGGCGACGCAGGCATTGAGCATGGGCAGGATCAGCCGGTCGGCGGAGTCGGCTGGTGGAGCGCCGGCACGGCCCTTGCGCGGCATGCCGCCTTTCCAGCTGTAGAAGCCCTTGCCTGTCTTCATCCCGAGATCGCCGCGCGCCACCTTCTCGCGCAGGGCATCGAGGCCCGGCGCCGGCGGCGCGGCCTGCTTGCGGGCCAGCAGGTCGGCGACGGCGAGGCAGATGTCGAGACCGACCCGGTCGGCCAGCTCGACCGGCCCGACCGGCATGCCGAAGGCCTCGGCCGCCGCGTCGATGGTTGGCCCGGAAACGCCTTCGGCCAGCATGGCGAGCGCCTCGGCCATGTATGGCATCAGCGCCCGGTTTACGAGGAAACCGGGCTCGCTGGCGACCGGCGCTGGCAGCTTGTCGATCTGCCGCACAAAGGCGCGGGCGCGGCTGAAGGTGACGTCGAAGATGTCCTCGTGGGCGACGACTTCGACCAGTTCCATGCGCGGCACCGGGTTGAAGAAGTGCAGGCCCACCAAACGGCCC
>CAMDTB010000080.1 GCA_945907245.1 Rhizobium sp. Q54 | reverse complement strand
GAAGCCAGGCGCCTGGTCACACTTTCCGCCGAGCACGGCAATATCGCCGCTTCGGCGGTCCTCGGCGGCATGTATCTCCACGGCGCCGCTGTCGGGAAGGATCTCGAACTGGCCCGCGAGTGGATCGGAAAGGCCGCCGAGGGTGGCAGGGACGCCCCCTTGGCGGAGTCGGCGATTATGTCCGACGACGCGTCGGCATTGGCATCGGCCGTGATGCTGCCGGAATTGCTGAAGTCTCCCTTCACGTCATCGAGCGAAACACCCGAAGCGTACGCCTCGGCGCCAGACGGAGCGTCCTCGGCGATCGACGCATCGCCCGAGAAATCGCCGATCACGGTGACCGAGGCGTCCGCCATGGCCATGATCGTCTTCGTGTTGCTGAAGCTGCCGCCGATATCGCCCCAAACCTCCAGGCCGACAGCGTCCGCATCGACGAAATCGGCGTCGCCGGCGGTCGACGTGTCGATGAATTCGATGATGCCGTTGTTCGTCACCGCGCCTGCGACCGCGCCCTGAACCAGGATGCCGCCAGGCGAAACGTCGCCCGTGCTGTCGACGACCAGATCGGAAATGTCGGTGGTGATGACCACCGAGTTCTGCGCGTCGGAGATCGTCACGGCGTGTGCAGTCGAGGCAATCAACGCCCCGCCGCTCATCAACGCGAGCAACGATACAGACACCTTGAGCTTGTTATCCAAGCGCTTCATGGGAGCTCCCTTTTGCTAATAATCCCAACGGATTTCGAAAACCGGCTTGTTCGGCCATTTTGACAAAACATAGCCTCGATGATCGCGAGCGCCAGAAAAAAATGCGCCCTATGATAACAGAATATGATTTAATATCAATATGTTGTCGTAATATTTTAAGGTACTAGATTACCCATGACGGCCGACGGCGGATCACGACGAAGTCCAATATCAACCGTAAACTGTTTGTAAGCGTGAAAGGTTCCGCATCCGGAACAACAACTTTTCTGTGTACAATATTCCTTGCCTTTGCGGCTCTGCTGCGGCGGAAATGCGACCATTGCCAATCGGCCCGGTGCGGCACTGCCGCTCGGACGCGCGATGGATCAGGAGTTATCGTTGACTGCGCCAGGCGCAAGGCCCGCAACCCGCGAACCATCGAGTCGTCTCGCCCATGCTGCCCGTTCGCGATTTCATGCGGACAGGCAACTCCGTCCCCACCGAGAAGCCTCGCACATTGCCTCTAGCCGGGGCCGGGCTATCTCCGATAAAATCAGCGACAATCAGAATGTCCGGCTTGTTGGAGACGCCGGTCATTTCTTCATGTGCCGGAAGCCGCCATGTCAGCGAAGATCAAGACCAGCGCCCGCGCGCCCAAGCCCACCCAGCAGCCGCAGGACTGGAACCTCGACGGCATCGTCGCTGGCCTGCGGGAGTCGCGCGAGACCCGGAACAACATCCGTTTTCGCGGCCGGATCAGCGAGTTGCCGGACCGCGCGAGCATCTCCCAGGTCATGGACCAGATCTCCGCCGCCCTGTTTCCCACCCACTACGGGCGGGCCGACCTGACCAGCGACAGCATCGACTATTACGTCGGCAGCACCCTCAATGGCGCGTTCACCGTGCTCGCAGAGCAGGTCCGCCGCGGCCTGATGTTCTCCACCGATCACGACAACGACAGCGACGAGAACATCCGCCAGCGCGCCAGCCGCATCGTCCGCGAGTTCGGCGACCTGCTGCCGGCGATCCGCGACATGCTGGTCAGCGACCTGCACGCCGCGTACCGGGGCGACCCGTCGGCCACCAGCCTGTCCGAGATTCTCGTCTGCTATCCGGGCATGGCCGCCGTCATCCATTACCGCGTCGCGCACGCGCTCTACCGCCTGGGCGCGACGTTGCCCGCCCGGCTGATTACCGAGATCGCCCATTCGAACACCGGCATCGATATCCATCCGGCGGCTGAGATCGGTGAGAGCTTCTTCATCGATCACGGCACCGGCGTCGTGGTCGGCCAGACGGCCATCATCGGCGACCGCGTTCGGCTCTATCAGGCGGTCACCCTGGGCGCCAAGAGCTTCCCCGCCGACGAGAACGGCGCGCTGATCAAGGGCATTCCCCGTCACCCGATCGTCGAGGACGACGTGGTGATCTATTCCGGCGCCACCATCCTGGGCCGCATCACCATCGGCGCCGGTTCGGTCATCGGCGGCAATGTCTGGCTGACCCAGAGCGTCCCGCCGGGCAGCAACGTCACCCAGGCGCAGATGCACAACGACTGCGCCATGCTATACGATGTCTGCGCCCGAAGGGACGAGCCCAGGCAGGACTGAACATCGGCCTGGTTCCGAAGCGGCGCCGCATTTTCCACCGCGGTGCATGAACCGAAAATGTGGTTCTGTCACGACGTCAACGTCTGGAGGTCCGAATGTTTTCCCTCGTCCGCATCGCCGCGCTCACGGCCTGCTTCGCTCTCGTCCCGGGCCTCGCGCTCGCCCATGACCATATCGTCAAGGCCGGTTCGCTGGAGATCGTCCATCCGTGGTCCCGCGCCACGCCGGGCGGCGCCAAGGTTGCCGCCGGTTATGTCACGGTGAACAACACGGGCGCGACCGCCGACAGGCTGGTGGCGGCGGCGGCGGACGAAGTTGCGGCAAAGGTGGAAATCCACGAGGTCGCCATGAAGGACGGCGTCATGAGCATGAAGCGGGTCGACGGCATCGCTGTCCCGGCGGGCGGTTCGCTCACCCTGAAGCCAGGCTCCTGGCACATCATGTTCATGGACATGAAGCGCCCGCTGACGCAGGGCGAGGTCTTCGCGGGGTCGCTGACCTTCGAAAAGGCTGGCACGGTCGCGGTGAAGTTCACCGTCGAGGCGCTGGGGGCCACCGCTCCCACCATGCCGGGAAAAGCTGACCCTGCCGCGCCGATGGACCACGGCGGCATGGACCACAGTCACCACTGAGGCGCTTTCGGCCAAGGCGGCAACGCCTCGGCCTCGGCGGCCAACTCGCATCCGATCTAAGGATTGCGCCGCGCGGCGGCATCCGGCTCAGTCGGCTGCCACTGCAGGGTATTCGTCCGCCGGTAGTAGTCGACCAGTTTGGAGAGCATCCAGGCAATCCCCGCCACGCTCAGCGCACCCAACGCCCAAACGCCGATGATCACGCTTTCACCCACGCCGGCAAGCGTCCGGCCAAGCCATGACAGGGCCTCGACGGCCTGCGGCTCGGCTGAGAGCAGATCCGCGTTGGCCGACATCCAGTCGCCCGAGACGTCGACCAGGGCATAGGACAGCCATACCGCACCGGTCCACGGTACGAGCACGACCAGCGCCATGATCCAGATGAAGATTTTCATTTCACCACCCGCCATGACGTGGTGATGGAGCCGTCCTCGGCCTGGAGCTTCGCCAGCTTGTCGAGATGTGACCGCAACAGCTTCACGTTGCGCGCATTGGCGCGGAAGAACACGTCGCCGAACCAGCCGACGACCGGGACCACGCTGATCGCGGCGTCGATGCCGACATTGGCGGCCATCCTGGCCATCAGCGATTTGGGTGCGCCCAGCTGGTGCGCTTCCCACACCAGATAGGCCGAGACTCCCGTCGCCAGCAACGTGCCCGCGCCAGGAATGACGTTGAGCAGCGCATCGGCGCCGAAGCGGATGTTGGTCCCGGGCAACGCGAACGCGTCATCCATCAGGCGCGCGACCGAGTCGAGCCGGGCGCGGGCGCCGGCATGCGGATGCTCGTCCTTTACATAGGTCTGGTAATTGGCAGATCCGGCGTAAGCCATGGGGCGACTCCCAGAATTCAGGCGCTGATGCGCCCGTCAGGTGGAAGAGTCCGACATCGCGATTCAGGAAACCGCCAGAGGGGCCCGGACCCAGTACAAGGACAGATGGCGATTGCCGCGGCGGATTCAAGACCTCGCGCCTGCCGTCAGCCAACCCTGTCATCGGCGCGGACATGGGGCTATACAGTCCGTCGTTCCAGGGAGAGCCGGGTGAAGCAGGTCGACGTCATCGTCATCGGCGCCGGGGCCGCCGGCATGATGTGCGCGGCCGAAGCCGGCAGGCGCGGCCGCTCGGTGCTGGTCGTCGAGCACGCCTTCGCGCCTGGCGAGAAAATCCGCATCTCGGGCGGCGGCCGCTGCAACTTCACCAATCTGGGCGCCGGCCCGTCCAACTACATCTCCGACAATCCCGGCTTCTGCATTTCGGCGCTGCGCCGCTACACCCAGCGCGATTTCATCGCCCTGGTCGACCGGCACGGTATCGCCTGGCACGAGAAAACTTTGGGCCAGCTGTTCTGCGACGGTTCGTCCCAGCAGATCATCGACCTCCTGGTCAGGGAGATGAAGCGCCACGGCGCCGAACTGCGCCTCGGCACGGCGGTAGCGCGCATTGAGGAGACGGCCGATGGCTTCACCGTCGCCCTGCCGGGCGGCGACATGCGCTGCCGTTCAGTCGTCATGGCCAGCGGCGGCCTGTCGATCCCGAAGATGGGCGCTACCGGCTTCGCCTACGACGTCGCCCGGCAGTTCGGCCTGGGCATCGTCGCGCCGCGTCCGGCGCTGGTGCCGCTGACCTTCGACCCCGCCACCCTCGAGCGCCTCAAGCCGCTGGCCGGCGTCGCCGTCGACGCCGCCTCGGTCCGAAGCGGCAGGACCCGCTTCGACGAGGCGCTGTTGTTCACCCACCGCGGCCTCAGCGGCCCGGCGATCCTGCAGATTTCATCCTACTGGAAGCCCGGCGAGGAGATCGCGGTCAGCCTGCTCCCCGGCACCGACATATTCTCCGAACTCCGCGCCGCGCGCGCCGCCAATGGCCGGCAGGCGCCTCACACCGCCCTTTCCGCGTTGCTGCCCAAGCGCCTCGCTCAGGCCATCACCGACCGCGAGGGCATGGCCGGCAACATCGCCGACCTGTCCGACAAGCGCCTGCGCCAGCTGGAGGCCGCGATCAACGACTGGCGCGTCGTCCCCGCCGGCACCGAAGGCTACCGCACCGCCGAGGTTACCGCCGGCGGCGTCGACACGAAGGACCTGGATTCCAGGACCATGCAGGCCCGCGCCGTCCCCGGCCTGTTCTTCATCGGCGAAGCCGTCGACGTCACCGGCTGGCTCGGCGGCTACAATTTCCAGTGGGCCTGGTCGTCGGGATGGAGCGCCGGCCAGGTGGCATGACGCAATGACTTTCCTCGACGAGCCCACGGGAGTAGCTTTCAATGCCTGAAGCGTTGGGAGGCGCTCCAATGGACCTCTACCGCCAGGTCATCGATCTGATCGTCACCGCGCCCGATCGCAAGCCGGCCGGCGGCTTGCCGCGCCTGCTCGACGCCCTGTTCGCCGATCTGGCCGCCGACCCGCTTCCCCGCCCGGTCGACGACACCGAGAGCATGATCTGGAGCGCCTGGACCTCTCATCCCCACCCCGACGCCGCCGACGCGATGGCCCGCGCGCTGCGGATGATGCAGGCTCATTCCTTCGAGGTGGCCGAACGCGAGCTGGACCGGCTGATCGCCGCCTTCCCGCTATGGGCCGAGGCCTGGAACAAGCGCGCCACCGTGCTGTTTCTGATGGACCGTGACGAGGACAGCGTCGCTGACATCATCCAGACCCTGAAGCTCGAGCCGCGCCACTTCGGCGCCTTGTCCGGCTACGCCCAGATCTGCCTGCGCCGAGGTGACGAGGCCGGCGCCCTGGTGGCGTTCGAGGAGGCGCTGCGCATCCACCCGCATCTCGACAACATCCGCGACGCGGTCGTGTCCCTCAACAAGCGACTGGGCGGCACGCTGAACTGATCGCGATCACGTCGCGTTGTGGAAGATCACCCTCACGTGGACCGGTCACCCTGCAATCTACCGACACGCGCCGGCCGCTACCTGCCGCTTGATCTCCAACATCCGCTCCCCTGCTTCGCAATGCTCGCGGAATAACTTGCTACAGCTCGGGTTTATCGGCGGGGTCCGGATTTTCCTGTGAATAATACGCGATCCAACGGTGCAGGCGCTGGTTGCCGATCTCGTTGCGGCCGAAGATCACGTCCGGGATCGCGCCCGACGCCAGGCCTTCCTGCACGCCGTCGACGGTCTTGTAGTCCTCGTCCTTGACCACGTCGTGCAGCATCTTGGTGCGCATCCCGAACATGGCTTTCTCCTCATCGGTCTCCGGCGCCCTGGCCGCGAGGAAAACCTGGGTCGTCACCGAGCGGTCATACCGGTCGCCGGGGAACAGCTGCGACACCACGCCGCCTTCGCCATGGCGCACCGCGAACGACACATGCGGGAACAGTGTCCGGATCACCGTCAGCCCGTCGTTGAGCTTGCGCTCCGCCGCTGGCTTGCCGGTCGCCGGCAGGATGTCGTGGTGGGCGAATCCGATCCGCTGGTGCGGCCCGAATGCGTCATAGGTCAGCACGTTGGACTGGGAAAACACCGCGATGGTCTTCGGATGCAGCGAGCCGATGTGATAGCCGTCGACATAGCCGTCATGAGCCAGCTTCCAATTGGCGGTCTCGAGTTGCTGGGAGGCGACAACCACCCACTTGTCCATCTCCAGCTTCTCCAGCTCCGCGCGGAACCCGCCCAGCCAGGCGTCGACGTCGATTGCAGCGCCCGGCGTCAGGGTGACCAGGATCAGCCCGGCAACCTCGGCGCAGGGCAGCTCGGTCAGCCCCTCGCCGTCCGCGTCGAAATCACCGAATTTCTCGGGGTCCGCCACCTTCACCAAAGATCCCCGGTCGTCATAGGCCCAGGCGTGATAGGGGCAGACCATGCGCACGCATTTGCCGCTGCCTTCCTCCATCACCCGCGCGCCCCGGTGCCGGCAGACGTTCATGAACGCCCGCACCACGCCGTCGCGCCCCCGGATCATCACCACCGGCACGCCCACCACCTTCATGGCCTTGTAGCGGCCCGGCTGGCGCAGTTCGCCGGTGAAGGCGAGCAGCAACGGCAGACGCTTGAAGATGCGCTCGACCTCAACCTTCCAGAGCTCGGGGTTCAGATAGTAGGACGCCGGCACGCGCATCACGCCGGGCGCGGAATCCGTGGTGCCGCCGCGCGCGTGGTCTGCAAGGCGGTCGGCAATGTCGTTGTAGTCGTCGAAGCGGTCCATGGCAGCCTGTTACCGATAGGTACGTGGAACGCCTTTTATACCTCGCCGAAGCCGAACGGGATACGTTGCCAGATGCGTTCGTGGACGAAAAACAGCGCCAGTTTCGTCCACACTTCCAGCCCGCCGATGGTCAGCGCCGCGCCGACCGTGCCGGTGAACAGGAACGCCAACAGCGCCGTGTCCGCGCTCGCGATCACGCGCCAGGACAGCGTCTTGGCGGCTGAGCGGCCCATGCCCTCGCGCTTGCCGCCCTTGCGGTTCGGCTTCAGGTTCCACGGCACGCGCGCCCACGCCCGGTCGTGCAGATAGAACAGCCCGATCTTGGTGATCACCTCGGCCAGCGCGATGTAGCCGGCCGTGTGCAGCATGTCGCGCTTCGCGACCCCCGCATCCAGCCCCAGCCAAGGGAACAGGTAGCGCATCACCACATAGGCCAGCAGCATGGTGTCGAGCGAGCCGACGATGCGCCAGGAGACGGCCTTGGAAAGGCTGCGCCAACGCTTCTCGGGCAGCGCCTCCCTGGAAAGGCGCGATGTTCGGCTGTCCGCCGACATGCCGCGCGGCTAGACCTTCACCACCACCTTGCCGAGCATGTCGCCCTTCGCGAGCCGGTCGATGGCCTGCGGCACCTGGTCGAACCCGAACACCTTGTCGATCGGCACCCCGATCTTGCCCGCCTCGGCGAGCCGGACCAGTTCGGCATGCTGGGCGCGGGTTTCCTCGGTGGTGCGCGCGCCAGCGAAACCGCCGACCACCGAATAGGACTTCAGCACCACGTGCAGCGGGTCGACCTTGGCCCATGTGCCGCTGCCATAGCCGATCAGCACGATGCGGCCGTGCTGGGCGATGCACTTGGTCGCGGCCTCATAGGCGCTGCCGCCGACCGGGTCGTAGACCAGGTTGGCGCCCTTGTTGCCGGTGATCTCGCGCACCGCCTTGTGGATCGGCTGCTCGGCATAGTTCACGACGTGATCGGCGCCCAGCTTGCGGCAGAACTCGGCCTTCTCGGCGCTGCTGGCGGTGGCGATCACCACCGCGCCATAGGCCTTGCCCAGCATGATCGCCGCCGAGCCCGACGAGCCCGCGCCGCCCAGCACCAGCAGTGTCTCGCCCGCCTGCAGCTGGCCGCGCTGGATCAGGCCCACATAGCCGGTGTGATAGGGCACGTAGAAGCCGGCGGCTTCCTCGTCGCTGAAGTTCTTTGGAATGGTCATGGCCGAGGACGACGAGGCCAGGGTGTAGTCGGCGAAGCCGCCCGCGCCCGCCGCGAACTGGGTCGAGGTCATTACCTTCTCGCCGACCTTCACGTCGGCGTCCGGCCCGACGGCCGTCACCACGCCGACGACCTCCTGGCCCGGAGTCACCGGCGGCGCCGATACCGCCGGATAGTTGCCGCGGATCATCAGCACGTCCGGCAGGCCGACGCCCGCCGCCGACACCTTCACCTGGATCTGGTTGCCCTTCGGCTCGGGCACCGGCACGTCGACCAGCTTGAGCACATCGACCGCCTCACCGAAACTCTCCGCCCGCCAGGCCCGCATCCGCATCCCCTTGTTGTTGTCATCGGCCAGGCATCCGCCTGGTCCGGTCGGCGCGCAGGGTATTCGGCGATGGCGGCAGGAGCAAGCGCGCAGGCAGCAGCCACGCCCCTTCCCAACCGGCATAACCGTCGGCATACTCCGGCGCGGGGGCGCCCCAATCGCGGGTTGCACATGAAGAATATCGCTGTTTTCTGCGACGGCACCTGGCAGAGCCTGGGCCAGCCCAATCCCACCAACGTATCGCGTCTTGCCCGCTGCGTGGCGCCTGAAAGCCCCTCGACCGCCGCCGACCCGGCCATGCCGCAGGTCGTGTTCTATGACGACGGCGTCGGCGTCGGCGAAGGCGTGCTCAACGACGTGGTGAAGATCGTCGGCGGCGGTCTCGGCAAGGGTCTCGACGCCAAGATCGCCCAAGCCTACCAGTTCCTTTGCCTGAACTATGCGCCAGGCGACCGCATCTTTATCTTCGGTTTCTCTCGCGGCGCCTATACGGCCCGCAGCCTGGCCGGCTTGCTGCGCAAGTGCTGGATCCTGCGCCGCGACAGGATCGGCGAGCTGGGCAAGGCCATTGCCCTCTACCGCAACCGCAAGGTCGGCGTGAACGACCAGGCCACGCTCGACTTCAAGAAGACCAACAGCCAGTCCGTCGCCGCCGCCGCCAATGTCACCGGCGCCGCCGACACGCGGGGCAGTGTGCGCTATGTCGGCGTCTGGGACACGGTCGGATCGCTCGGCGTCCCCCGCTCGCTGCCGTTCGCCGACGAGGTCAACGACCAGTACCGGTTTCACGACACCGACTTGTCGAGCTTCGTCGAGCACGCGCGCCACGCCGTGTCCATCGACGAGCGCCGCAACACCTTCCAGCCCACCCTGTGGACCAACATGGACAAGCTCAACGCCGACAGCGGCGCCGCGAAGCTGCCGCCGGAACGGCAGCCCTACCAGCAGCACTGGTTTCCCGGCACCCATGGCAGCGTTGGCGGCGGCGACAGCGACAAGGGCCTGTCGCTCGGCCCGCTGTGCTGGGTCGCCGACGGCGCGGCGCTGGCCGGGCTGGTGTGGGACAAGGCCATGCTAGACGGCTACACCAAGGGCTGCAATCCGGCGGGGACCTTCGCGGCGCAGGATTCCTCGCTGCGCGACTTCTTCGTCGGCGCCGGGCTGGCCGACCGCGCGCCGCCGCCCAGTTTCCGTGATGTTTCGGAATACGCCCGCACCCGCTGGCGTACCGTGAAGACCTATCGGCCCAAGGCGCTGAGTCCGTTCAAGAACCATTTCTAGGACGCCCGCCGCCCAGCCCCCACCAAGCCGCCAGCGCAACCAGTCCCGCCGCGAGCAGCGGCAGCGCCGCGGCCGCCGCCGGCTGGTCGAACTGGCAAACGCGCTTGACCGCCTGCACCGTATCCGCGCCCAGCGCCGCCAGGTGCGCGTCCGCCCGGGCCATTGCCTTGCGGGCGCCGCTGCGCCGCCTGTCGTCACCCTCCGTCGCCTCCGGTGCCCCGCTCCCTGGCAGGTCGCCGCGCGGGCGTCCGATGTCGACGGCCCGTGCGAACGGCCTGCCATAGGCCGCCCAGGCCAGCTCCTGGTAGCGCTCGCCGGCATCGAAACCGCGCCGGTCGAGGACGCCGCGCGCCAGCAGCACCGCGAGCTGCGACCGCGACAGCGCCGGGTCGATGTCGGCGACCACCCGCCCGTCCTCGACCAGCAGGACCGAGGCGCCCACCGCCTCGGCGCGGCGCAGCTGGGTCAGGATGGTGCCGTGGTCGGCGGTGGGCATCCTGCCCGCCACCGTCGTCTGGCGTCGTTTCGCGTTCGGGTCGCGGGGTCGGCCGCGTCTCGCCATGCAATCCTCCCGTGGTCGATAAGGGTCAGGCGGCCCTGCGCCGGCTCTCGGCCGCCATCCGGATCACCTTGTCCGCGGTCACGCCCCAGTCGTCGCCCACCCGGAACAGGGTCCGCGCCGTGTAGGGACGCGGCACCATGTGCGGCCGCCGGATCGTCGCCTCGGCGCAGACCGGCGCGTGGTGGCGCCGTAGCTCGTCCACCGCCTCCTGCAGCTCCGGCGCGGCCACGCGCGGCGCCGGCTCGGTCCGCCGCCTGAGGCCGATGGCCAGGAACTCGATGCCGTACTGGCGGCAGATCAGGCCGGTCACCCGTTGTGTCAGGCCCATGGCCCGGCCCGCCTGCCCCTGCGTCCGGCCGGAGCCCGCCATCTGCATCAGCCGCCCCGCCAGGTAGCGGCGGTACTCGGGGCTCATGTTGTGCTTTGCCGTCATTGCCGCGCCTCAGGCCATCACGCCCAGGCCGCGCAGCATGGCCACCAGCCCGTCCATGTCGCGGACGGTCTTGTGATTGTGGCCCAGCCTGCGGAGCCCGTCGCACCAGCCGGCCTGCGCCAGCGACAGCCGGCCGCCGCCGGTCTTCAGCTCGATCCAGCCGGTGAGCCCGCCCGGCGCGGCCACGATCAGGTCGGGCACGCCGCCGCGCATGCCGAGGCGGCGGAACCGGGCGATCGCCGCCTGACGCTCCCGCTCGCCGCCGGCCAGCGCCAGGCCATCGGCCGGATGCAGCCAAGTCAGCCGCTCCTGCCGTTCGAGAAAGGTCAGCAGGTCGACCGCCTCCCGGTGCAGCCGGGTCTCGCGCGTCTCATGTGTATCGGGCATTCGGCATCCTTCCGTGACAAGGGGCCGGGACCGGACCTGAGGCGTCGGCAGGGCCGGTCCCGGCGGCACGGCGGCTGGTCCTCACGGCTGCGCGGGTGACGCGCTGCCTGGGACGGCCCGCCAGGCCGTGCTGGCCCACAATATAACTTTCAATTACCCCTCCTATCGTGTAATGGGATTGTCCAGCCATTACCATCGCTTATGCGGACACTGAAATGACCCGGGCCGTGCTCGACCAGCTTGCCGGATTCGCCGAGCGGCTCCGCCTGGTGCGCGAAGCCTGCCGCTACGCCTCGCGCCGGGCGTTCGCCCAGGCGCTCGGCATCGAGGAGGCGGCCTACCGGAAATACGAGCGTGGCGAGAGCTATCCGCAGCCGGAGACTCTGGGCCGCATCCGCCAGCTCACCGGTGCCACGGTCGACTACCTGTATTTCGGCGACGAGGACGGTCTGCCCGTCAGGCTTCACCGGAAGATAGTGGAAATAATGGGTTAGCTCGGCGTCGCGCGCCGCTCCGGCACCAGCAGCCGGCCGCACAGATAGTCGACCACCGGCTTGTGCATCTCCCACGGAACGTCCGACAGCGCCCGTTCGCCGGCGAAGCGCGCGGCATCGTCCAGCACATTGCCGGCATCGATGCCGTACCAGGCAGCGACGGCCTGGCCCAGATGCCGGATCGCTAGCAGGCGAGCCCCCCGCCGCGCCAGGATCGTCTGCTCGATCAACCGACTCTCCCTAAGAACAAAACAGGAACTTACTTTATAGCCGCAACGGCAAGCCTAGGCAACGAGTATAACTTTTGATTATACCTTACGAAAGGTGCGTAACCGGGTGTCACCTCGGGGCGATAACGCCGGAGGACAAGCTCATGGACGATCTCGACGCCACAAGATCAGCCGTCGCCCGGCTGCGCCGCGAGGCCGGCGGCAGCGACCCCTGGACCGAGTCCGGCGGTGCGCCGGGCTGCCGGGGCGGCTTCGCCTGGCGCGACGCCCATGGCAACCAGTTCGACATCACCATCAGCCTGATCCGCCCTGCCCCGCGCACGCCCGCCGAACACGAGACGGCACGCAGGCGTGCCGCCTGGCAGACGGTCATGCTGGGCGACGATTGCGCGTGCACGGCCGACCCCGAAGCCTGGCGCTTCGCGATGTCGTGTCGATGCGGGAGAAGAAAAAAGTGGGCGCCCGAGAGGGGGGATTCCGGGCGCCCGACCGTCTCCGCGCGGAAGCCGGTTAGTTTAGGAAGTCACCGCGTTTGCGGTATCCCAGGGGAGGGATATGACGACAACTCAACCGCGCCCGCGTTATACCAACCTGCGGTGAGGCTGACTCGCGTCAGGGATTCCCAAACTGACGAAAGTCTGAATCAATGGCGTCCTGCATTTGGAGGGCGTGACCATGGGATCAGCGATCGGCTTGCGGGATGATTTTGACGGGGTGGCGTTGCGGCGA
>CAMDTB010000079.1 GCA_945907245.1 Rhizobium sp. Q54 | reverse complement strand
AGAACAGCTGGCACCAGATTTCCTCGCCCGAGGCGATCTTCGGCACGTGGCGCGCCTTCGCCGCCTCGGAGCCGTGCGCCATGATCGTCGGGGCGCACATGCCCTGGCCGATGATGAACACGCCGCCGAGCTGGCCCAACTCGCCCTCTTCCTGCGACCAGATCACCCGCTCGATCGGCGTCGCGCCGCGGCCGCCAAATTCCTTCGGCCAGTGGATGCAGGCCCAGCCGGCGTCGTACTTCTTCTTCTGCCAGTCCTTCGACACCTTGATGGCGTCGGTGTCGCGGCCGGTGCGGTTCTGCCAGCCTTCGGCCGGACGGTTCGCCGCGATCCACGCCTTCGCCTGTGTCCGGAAGCTTGCTTCCTCCGGGGAGTCATTGAAATCCATGATGGCCTCCGGTTACGCGGCGTTCCGCTCTTCGAGACGGCTGATCAGGCGATCCTTCCAGCGCGGCAGGCTGCCCAGCACCAGGCTCAGCACCTTCGAGCGCCGGTAATGCAGGTGGCAGTCGAACTCCCAGGTGAAGCCCATGCCACCATGCACCTGGATGTTCTCCTTGGAGCACTCGTGATAGGCCTCGGTGGCGCTGACGCGGGCGGTCGCCGCCGCGACGGCCAGCTCGGGCGCGTCGGTCGACAGCGCCCAGGCGCCGTAATAGGAATTCGAGCGCGCCAGCTCGGTCGCGACGTACATGTCGGCCAGCTTGTGCTTGATCGCCTGGAACGAGGCGATCGGACGGCCGAAGGCATAGCGGCCCATGGCGTAGTCGCGGGCCATTTCCAGCGCGGCCTGCGAACCGCCGACCTGCTCGAACGCATACAGCACGGCCGCGCGGTCGAACACCTTGTCGAGGATCGCCCAGCCCTGCCCGGTCGCACCCAGCGGCTCGGCGCTAGCGCCGTCGAAGCTAACCCTGGCGTGGCTGCGGGTCGGATCGACCGTGTCTACCGCCTCGGCCTTCACGCCGGCGGCCTTCATGTCGACGATGAACAGCGAGATCGAACCCTCGTCATTGCCCGCACCGGTCTTCACCGCAACCACCGCGTAGTCGGCCACGTCGCCGTCGGTTACCGGCAGCTTGACGCCGGTCAGCTTGCCGCCGGCGGCCGAGGTCTTGATGGTCTTCGGCGTCACAGCGCCGGCGCCTTCCGATAGCGCCAGGGCGCCGATGATCGCGCCTTCGGCCACCTTGGGCAGGTATTTCTGCTTCTGCTCTTCCGTGCCGGCGATCAGCACCGCTTCGGCGAACAGGTAGACGGTCGAGCTGAACGGGATCGGCGCCACCGCGCGGCCCAGCTCCTCGGCGATCACGCACAGCTCCAGGTAGCCCAGGCCCAGCCCACCGTACTCCTCGGGGATCGAGGCGCCCAGCCAGCCCATCTCGGCCACGCCCTTCCACAGCTCCGGATGATACGGCTCGTTGCCATCGAGGATGCGGCGCACGTCCTTGGGCGTGCACTTGCTGGCGAGGAAGCCGCGGGCCTGCTCCTTGAGCAGCTTCTGGTCGTCGGAAAATTCAAAGTTCATGGGTCTACTCCCCTGCTTTCTTCTGTTCCTGGGTACGGTAGTCGCCGAACACCTCGTCGCGCTTGGTCAGCGCCTGGGTGACGCCCTTGCGGAGTTCGGCCCGGTAGGTCTGCGATGTCTCGGTAAAGAAGGCCAGCGCCTGCACCTCGGTGCCGGCGCGGATCGCCGCGCGCATCCCCATGATCTCCATGGCGTGGTGGATGCTGCGCTTGTTCATCTGCTGGATGTCGGTCGGCACCTTGGCGACACGCTCGGCGTGCTCGAGCACCTTGGCTTCCAGCTCGTCGGCCGGATAGGCGCGGTTGGCGAAGCCCTTGTCGACCGCCTCGATGCCGTTCATGGCGTCGCCGGTCAGCATCAGCTCCATGGCGTGGCGCATGCCCAGCATCCACGGGTGGAACTGCATGTCGGGCGGGCTCATGGTGCGCACCGGCGGATAGCCGATCTGCGCGTCCTCGGCCACATAGACCAGGTCGCACGCCGTCGCCAGTTCGGTACCGCCGGCGAGGCAGTAGCCGTGGACCTGGGCGATCACCGGCTTGGCTAGGTCCCAGATGGTGAACCAGCCCTGCACCACATGGCGCGGCCAGTTGCCGATGCCGCCCGGCGTGTAATAGGGCTGCTCCTGGTTGTTGGCGCCCGCCAGGTCGTAGCCGGCGCAGAACGCCTTGCCGGCGCCGCGCAGGATGGTGACGCGGATGCTCTCGTCGATGTCGGCCGCATGCAATGCCTTGAACACCTCGCCGCGCAGGCCATTGTTCATGGCATTGCGCTTCTCCGGACGGTTCAGCGTGATACGGCGCACGAACGGCGCGGGATCATCCACCAGGATGAATTCGTAGTCGGACACGGCTCAGACTCCCCCAGCGGGACAGGTATCTTCCCCAAGAAGACGGTGGGAGCACTTTAAAGAGTTTGAAAGGGGCCGCAAGCCCGGCCGGACGGAAAATAACCGGTGGGTAACATCAGGGGTGACGGCTGGAGATACCAATATAACTTGTCATCCCGGCGGAGGCCGGGACCCAGACCGGCCGCTACACTGGGTCCCGGCCTCCGCCGGGATGACAATGATTTATACGTACGTTCAATTTCTTTGAACCTAATCCCGCCCCGCCAGCGCATAAAACCCAGCCGCGAAGTACGGCACCATCCGGTCGAGGATGGCGTCGAAGTCGGACGCATCGACCAGATCGCCCGACTGGCGGTTGACGGCGCCGGTCTCCGCGAGGGCGTAAACGATCGCCCCCTGCAGGAAGAACACCGAATAGTGGACGTTGCGCGGCGATGCGGCCGGCAGCGCCCGCTTGAACGCGTCCGTATAGGCTTCGACGACCGGGTCGTATCGCTCGTTCATCGGCGCGAGGAAACCGTGGCTCTGGCTGGTGTTGGCGGTGTGCGACAGCAATTGAAGGTAATGCTTCCAGCCCGGCCCGCCGCGCATGGTGCGCTCGAACATCGGTTCGCAGAACGCCCGCACCAGCGCCTCGACCGACGGCGGACGGCCGCCCGCCGCCGTGATGGCACGCTCCAGCGAGGCCATCTGGCGGCTGCTGTTCTCTTCGGCGCGGCGGGCGATGACGTGGCGGAACAGATCTTCCTTGGGCCCGAAATGGTAGTTGGCCAGCGCCAGCTCGACACCCGCATGCCTGGTGATGTCGCGAATCGACACGCCGTAATAGCCGCGCTCGGCGAAAAGCTCCTCGGCGGCGTCGAGGATCTTGTCCTTGGTCGGCACCTTGGGCTCGTCGGCAGGCCGGCGCTCGATGTCGGCTATCTCCATGGCCCCCAATCCCTTTCGCCGCAGCGACCGCGCCACCGGTAAACCTGCCGGGGTGGCTGATATTGACTCTCTTGACAACAACCGGCCGTTTGGGCACGGTGTTGAACGATCGTTGAATTTTTGCATGATCGAACGGGTGATGGCAAGACAAAACGGGGACGGACCATGAGCACGGTGGACAATAGGCTTGATATGGAGCGCCCGGCGAAGATGCCGGAGCCCAGCCTGCGCGGCGACATCATCGACGCCGACCGTTACATCTCGAAGGACTACTACGAGAAGGAGTGGCGCCGGGTGTGGATGCGCACCTGGCAGATCGGCGGCCTGTCCTATCACATGCCCGAGCCGGGCGACTATCTGAACACCACGCTGGGCCGCGAATCCATCCTGCTGGTCCGGCAGGAGAACGGAAGCGTGCGCGCCTTCTTCAACGTGTGCCAACACCGCGGCGCGCGCCTCACCTTCGCCGACGAGGGCTGCGCGACGGACGGCTTCACCTGCCCCTATCACGGCTGGAACTGGGGCGCGGACGGCCTGCTGAAGGCCATGCCCGACGCCGACGACTTCCCCGGCGGCAGCCAGCTCGGCAAGCTGGGCCTGATCGACATGCCGTGCGAGGAATTCGCCGGCTTCGTCTGGTTCAACATGGACCCGAACGCCATCCCGCTGCGCGAGGCGCTGGGCAGCTCCGGCGACGAGATCGAGGGCTACCGCATGGAGAACATGATGCGGGTGCTGGCCCTGACCGCCGACGCCAACTGCAACTGGAAGGTGATCACCGACAATTTCAACGAGGGCTATCACGTCCAGGTGCTGCACCCGGAGCTGGCGCCCTACATCGAGACCGTGTTCTCGGAGTGCCAGTTCGACCTGCGCGAGAACGGCACCAACAGCGGCTGGTTCCCGTCGCACCGCCCCACGGCTTCCTACACAGGCGACGAGCCGCCCGCCGACGTGGCGGCGATGATGGTGAAGTGGGAGCTGAACCCGGCCGACTACCACGGCAACGCGCGGATGAAGCAGATCCGCCTCGATATCCAGCAGCAGAAGCGCAGGATCGGTCCGTCGAAGGGCTACCATCACTACGCGCACCTGAAGGACTACCAGCTCACCGATTACGTCATCTACAACATCTTCCCCAACAACGTGATCACGGTAGGCCCCGACGGCGTGCAGCTGCTGCGCCCGCGCCCCCACGCCAGCGACCCGCAGAAATGCGAGTTCGATCACTGGTACTTCGTGCCGAAGATCGACGGCGTGACGACCGTCCCCTCGCCCGCCGGCGGCCCGGACCTGCCGTTCGAGGACGCGCCCGTCGACCACTTCAGGTACGGCGAGAAGACGCTGGGCCGCACCAACGACCAGGACCTGTCGATCGCGGAGAACCAGCAGCTCGGCTTCAACTCGGCCGGCTACCGGGGCGCGAACCTGACCAACCAGGAGCGCCGCGTGCAGCATTTCCACGACACGCTGAACGACTATATCGAGGGGCGGAAGTAGGGTTCTGTGGGCGGCGGGAGAAATTCCGCCGCCCTGCCCCTCGTTGTCATCCCGGACTTGTCCCGAGCGGGGCCCATGTCGACCCGAGGCTCGCAGCCGCGCACGCGCTCGTCGGCTTTGATGCCCGCCTCGCGCATGTAGGCGGCAGCGGCATTGCCGGCATTGTCGCGGGGCGCGCGGTCTGCTAACCAACCGCCATCCTCCCGAAGAAGAGCACAGCATGATACCGCGCTATACCCGTCCCGAAATGGCCAGCATCTGGGAACCGGAGACCAAGTTCAAAATCTGGTTCGAGATCGAGGCCCATGCCTGCGACGCGCTGGCCGAGCTGGGCGTGATCCCGAAGGAAGCGGCCAAGGCCGTCTGGGAACGCGGCGCCTTCGAGGTCGACCGGATCGACGCCATCGAGCGCGAGGTGAAGCACGACGTCATCGCCTTCCTCACCAACCTGGCCGAGCATGTGGGCCCGGAGGCACGGTTCGTGCACCAGGGCATGACCTCGTCGGACGTGCTCGATACCTGTCTCAACGTCCAGCTGGTGCGCGCCGCTGACCTGCTGATCGAGGACATGGACAAGCTGCTGGCCGTGCTGAAGCGCCGCGCCTTCGAGCACAAGGACACCGTCACCATCGGCCGCAGCCACGGCATCCACGCAGAGCCGACCACCTTCGGCCTGAAGCTGGCGCAGGCCTATGCCGAGTTCGCCCGCAACCGCGAGCGGCTGGTGATCGCGCGCAAGGAAGTGGCAACGTGCGCCATCTCCGGCGCCGTCGGCACCTTCGCCAACATCGACCCGAGGGTGGAAGAGCACGTGGCCAAGGCGCTGGGCCTGGAGGTGGAACCGGTTTCGACCCAGGTGATCCCGCGTGACCGGCACGCCATGTATTTCGCGGTGCTGGGCGTCGTCGCCAGCTCGATCGAGCGGCTCGCCACCGAGATCCGCCACCTGCAGCGCACCGAAGTACTGGAGGCCGAGGAATATTTCTCGCCGGGCCAGAAGGGCTCGTCGGCCATGCCGCACAAACGGAACCCGGTGCTGACCGAGAACCTCACCGGCCTCGCCCGGCTTGTCCGCATGGCGGTCGTCCCGGCCATGGAGAACGTAGCGCTGTGGCACGAGCGGGACATCTCGCATTCGTCGGTCGAGCGCGGCATCGGGCCGGACGCGACAGTGACGCTGGACTTCGCGCTGGTCCGTTTGACCGGCGTGATGGACAAGCTGCTGGTCTATCCGGAGAACATGCAGCGCAACATGGACAAGCTGCGCGGGCTGGTGTTCTCGCAACGTGTTCTTCTCGCGCTGACCCAGGCCGGCGTGTCGCGCGAGGACAGCTATTCCATCGTCCAGCGCAACGCCATGAAGGTGTGGGATGCCGCGAACAAGGGCGGCGACGCCGATTTCCTCGCCCTGCTGAAGGCCGATCCGGGCGTGATCATCCCCGACGCCGAGTTGGAAGCGGTGTTCGACCTGGGCTACCACACCAAGCACGTGGACACGATCTTCCGCCGGGTGTTCGGCGAAGCGTGAGCCTTCAGCGGCCGGTACTGCCGCGTCCATCCTTGCCGCCCACCGGCAGCCAGCCCGCCTGCCGCGCTTCCTGCTCGCTGCAGAACCAGCGCTCGCCGCGCTTGTCGTCGATCCGGGTGCGGTCGTAGTCGCGCTGCCCGGGCAGGTGGTAGATGCGCTTGCCGGTCTGGCCGATGTTCCCCTTGATCGGGCAGCCCGCGGCCGGCGCTGCCTGCGGTGTCGGCGGCCGACGCCGTTCCCGCCGCCAATCCTCGGGCGTTTCGAACGTACCGGCCCACACGCCCCGCCGGGCGCGGCGCGCCTCCGCCTCGGCCTCGGCATAGTCCTTGGCGTAGCGTGTGTAGGCGACGGCATGTCCGCCGCGAACCATCCAGTCGTTGAGATCGATCTTGCCCACATGACAGACAGCGACGGTCCGGCCATAGCGATCGCGGTCTTTCGCGGCGCAGGAGACTGCGCGGCGGCCAACCACCGTGTCGAGCGCCCGCGCCGCCTCCTGCCCGCACCGCACCTTCCGGCCGCCCCGTTCGCAGACCTGCCCGGATTCCGGCGCGTCGATGCCATGAAGCCGAACGCGCTGGCCATGGATGTCGAGTGTGTCGCCGTCGATGATCGTGGCCACCCCGGTCAGCCCGGCAGCGGCCGCCGGCGGGGACAGCAGGGCCATGAGCAGGAATCCGCAGATTCCGCTGGTGCTGAAACGATCGATGATACTATCCCGGGTGGACGCGACTGGCGCGCCGCCGTTGCCACTTCAACGCCGCGCGCATGCATGGGTGCTATCCTGCGTTCAGCAGGGTTCCACGCCCTCAATGATTGGTGGGTTCGCTAACTCGACCGGTTCAAGCGTAAACCGGTCAGGCCAGCCCGACTAAGCAATGACCGGTCAGGCGACTTCGCTGGCGATCTGCTGCTTGGCGACCGCCATCAGGTCGTCCATTTCCTTGCGGAGCCGGTGTTCGCTGACATCGACCTGCTTGGCGTCGAGGTCTGCCCTGACTTTGCGGTATACGTCCTCGTCGCCGGCTTCCTGGAAGTCGGACTTCACCACCTCGATCGCATACTGCGCGGCGGCGTCGCCGGTCAGGCCCATCTCGCCGGCCGCCCACAGGCCCAGCAGCTTGTTGCGGCGGGCCATGACCTTGAACTGCAGCTCCTGGTCGTGGGCGTACTTCGATTCGAAGGCCTTCTCGCGGTTGTCGAACTGGGTCATGGCTTGTGGCTCCCGCAGGGTGACTTGAGAATTGATAACCAGATAGCGAGCGGGATGCCTATAATCAACCGTGTTAATGGATTGTCGGAACCGCGCGATTGCTCTATGGTCCCGCGCTCCAAATCTGCCCCACATTGCGGCAAGGAATCAGCCAATGAGCCGGCGCCGGCAAATCTACGAGGGCAAGGCCAAGGTCCTGTTCGAAGGCCCTGAGCCCGGAACGCTCGTCCAGTACTTCAAGGACGACGCCACTGCGTTCAACAACAAGAAGAAGGGCACGATCACCGGTAAGGGCGTGCTCAACAACCGCATTTCCGAATTCATCATGCTGCGCCTGGGCGAGGTCGGCATACCGACCCATTTCGTGCGCCGCCTGAACATGCGCGAGCAGCTGGTGCGCGAGGTCGAGATCATCCCGATCGAGATCGTGGTGCGCAACGTCGCCGCCGGATCGATCTCGCAGCGCCTCGGCATCGCCGAGGGTACGCCGCTGCCCCGGTCCATCGTCGAGTACTTCTACAAGAACGACGAGCTGGGCGATCCCATGGTGGCCGAGGAGCACATTACCGCGTTCGGCTGGGCGACGCCGCCCGAGCTGGACGAGATCATGGCGCTCGCGCTGCGGGTCAACGACTTCCTCAGCGGCCTGTTCCTCGGCATCGGCATCAAGCTGATCGACTTCAAGCTGGAGTTCGGCCGGCTGTATGACGACCAGGACCAGATGCGCATAGTGCTGGCCGACGAGATCAGCCCGGACAATTGCCGGCTGTGGGATCTGCACACCCAGGAAAAGATGGACAAGGACCGTTTCCGCCGCGGCTTGGGCGGCGAAGCGGAGGCTTATCAGGAAGTGGCGCGCCGGCTGGGCATCCTGCCGGAAAGCGGCCCCACCGACATGAAGGGACCGGAGGTCATGCAGTGAAGGCACGGGTTCACGTGACGTTGAAATCAGGCGTGCTCGACCCGCAGGGCCGGGCCATCCAGCACACGCTGGGCTCGCTCGGCTTCGGCGGCGTCAGCGACGTGCGTCAAGGCAAATACCTGGAACTGGACCTGGCCGAGACCGACCGCGAGGCGGCCGAGCGTTCGGTCAAGGACATGTGCGAGAAGCTGCTCGCCAATACCGTCATCGAGAACTACAGCATCGACCTGGTGGAATGAAGCCGGCCGTCATCGTATTCCCCGCCTCGAACTGCGACCGGGATGCCGCCGTCGCCATCGAGAAAATCTGCGGCGTGAAGCCGTTCATGGTCTGGCACGGCGACAGCACGCTGCCGGACGTCGACCTCATCGTGATCCCGGGAGGCTTCTCCTTCGGCGACTATCTGCGCTGCGGCGCCATGGCCGCCCGTTCGCCGGTGATGCGCGAGGTGGTCGACCGCGCCAACAAGGGCACGCCGGTGCTTGGCATCTGCAACGGCTTCCAGGTGCTGACCGAAGCGGGCCTGCTGCCCGGCGCGCTTATGATGAATTCGCATCTGAAGTTCGTCTGCAAGGACGTGGCGCTGAAGGTCGAGAGCAACCAGTCCATGTTCACCAGCGCCTACCAGACCGGCGAAGTGGTGAAGTACACGGTGGCCCATCACGAGGGCAACTACTTCGCCGACGACGCGACCCTGGACCAGATCGAGCAGAACGGCCAGGTGGCGTTCCGCTATCTCGACAACCCGAATGGCGCGCGCAACGACATCGCCGGCATCTTCAACAAGGAACGTAACGTGCTGGGGCTGATGCCGCATCCGGAGCGCATGATCGAGCGGGACCTGGGCGGCGACGACGGCGCGCGCATGTTCGAAAGCCTGGTGGCGTCCCTATGAGCGCGATCACGCCCGAAATCGTGGCCGAGCACGGCCTGAAGCCCGACGAGTACGACCGCATCGTGAAGGCCATGGGCCGCGAGCCCAACATCACCGAGCTGGGCATCTTCTCGGTGATGTGGTCTGAGCATTGCTCTTACAAGTCGTCGCGCCGCCACCTGCGCAAGCTGCCGACCGAGGCGCCGTGGGTGATCTGCGGCCCCGGCGAGAACGCAGGCATCATCGACATCGGCGACGGCCAGGCCGCCATCTTCAAGATGGAAAGCCACAACCATCCGAGCTTCATCGAACCCTACCAGGGCGCGGCGACCGGCGTGGGCGGCATCCTGCGCGACGTATTCACCATGGGCGCGCGGCCGGTGGCCAATCTGAACGCCCTGCGCTTCGGCAGCCCGGACCATCCCAAGACCCGGCACCTGCTGTCCGGCGTGGTCGCGGGCATCGGCGGCTACGGCAACTGCGTCGGCGTGCCGACCATCGGCGGCGAGTGCGACTTCCACCCCGCCTATAACGGCAACATCCTGGTCAACGCCATGACCGTGGGCATCGCCGATACCGACAAGATCTTCTATTCCGCCGCCGCCGGCATCGGCAACCCGGTGATCTATGTGGGCTCGAAGACCGGCCGCGACGGCATCCACGGCGCGACCATGGCGTCGGCCGAGTTCGGCGAGAATTCCGAGGAAAAGCGCCCGACGGTGCAGGTCGGCGACCCGTTTACCGAGAAGCTGCTGATCGAGGCGTGCCTCGAGCTGATGGCGACCGACGCCATCGTCGCCATCCAGGACATGGGCGCCGCTGGCCTGACGTCATCGTCGGTCGAGATGGGCTCCAAGGGCGAGGTCGGCATCGAGCTGGACCTCGACAACGTGCCGCAGCGCGAAACTGGCATGACGCCTTACGAGATGATGCTGTCGGAAAGCCAGGAGCGCATGCTCATGGTGCTCAAGCCCGGCCGCGAGGCCGAGGCCATGGCGATCTTCCGCAAGTGGGACCTCGACTTCGCCGTCATCGGCAAGGTCACCGACACCCGTCACCTGGTGCTGAAGCACAAGGGCGAGATCGTCGCCGACATCCCGCTGGGCCCGCTGGTCGACGACGCGCCGAATTACGACCGGCCCCACGAGGAGACCGAGAAACAGGACGTGCTCGGCCCCGACGCGTTCACCGCGCCCGAGAGCAACGCCGACGCGCTGCGTGAGCTGCTGGCGACGCCGGACCTGGCGTCGAAGCGCTGGATCTACGAGCAGTACGACCACATGGTCATGGGCGACACCATCGGCCGCCCCGGCGGCGACGCCGGCGTGGTCCGCGTGCACGGCACCCAGAAGGCGCTGGCCATCACCACCGACTGTACGCCGCGCTACTGCAAGGCCGATCCGGTCGAGGGCGGCAGGCAAGCCGTAGCCGAGACCTGGCGCAACATCACCGCCACCGGCGCCATCCCGCTCGCGATCACCAACTGCCTGAACTTCGGCAACCCGGAGAAGCCCATCATCATGGGCCAGTTCGTCGGCTGCCTCGAAGGCATGGCGGAAGCGTGTCTGGCGCTCGACTATCCGGTGATCTCCGGCAATGTGTCGCTCTACAACGAGACCAACGGCCAGGCCATCCTGCCGACACCCGCCATCGGCGGCGTGGGCATCCTGCCGAATTACGATCAGCGCGCCTCGATCTCGTTTGCCGCCGAAGGCGAGACCATCGTGCTGATCGGCGACACCGAGGGGCATCTGGGCCAGTCGCTCTATGCCCGCGAACTCTGCGGCCGCGAGGACGGCGCGCCGCCGCCGGTCAACCTGTCCGCCGAGCGCCGGAACGGTGATCTGGTGCGCGGCCTGATCATGAACGGCGTCGCCACCTCGTGCCACGATGTCTCCGGCGGCGGCCTGCTGGTCGCCATCGCCGACATGGCCATGGCCTCTCGCATCGGCGCCGTGCTGGACTATGACCGCGGCGGTGTTCCCTCCTATGCCTTCCTGTTCGGCGAGGACCAGGGCCGCTACGTCCTCACCACCAACAACCCTGAACTGGTGCTCGAGCAGGCGGCCGTCGACGGCGTCACGGCGTCGGTGATCGGCGTCACCGGCGGTGCGACGTTGAAAATCTCCGAGTTCGATTCCATATCAGTGGCCGAACTGACCCAGGTCCACGAAGGCTGGCTGCCAGCCTACATGGCCATTCCCTGACCCAGGAGCCGATCGCCCATGGCGATGGACGCACACGACATCGAAAAGCTGATCAAGGAAGCCCTGCCCGACGCCAAGGTCACCATCGAGGACCTGCGCGGCGACGGCGACCACTATGCGGCGCATGTGATTTCCGAGGCGTTCCGGGGCAAGAATCGGGTACAACAGCACCAGATCGTCTACAAAGCCCTGCAAGGCAACATGGGCGGCGTGCTGCACGCGCTGGCGCTGCAGACCTCCGTACCGGAATAGGACCCAACGATGAGCAACAACCCCGTTTTCGAGTACATTCAGTCCGAACTGGCCGGCAACGACATCGTGCTGTTCATGAAGGGCTCGCCGCTGTTCCCGCAATGCGGCTTCTCGGCCACGACGGTCGAGATCCTCAAGCGCATGAACGTGCCGTTCAAGGGCATCAACGTGCTGGCCGACGACGACATCCGCAACGGCATCAAGGAATTCAGCGACTGGCCGACCATTCCCCAGCTCTACGTGAAGGGTGAGTTCGTCGGCGGCTGCGATATCGTCCGCGAGATGTACGAGACCGGCGAACTGCACGAATACATGAAGTCGAAAGGCTTCGATCCGGAATACGTGTAAGGTCTGCGCGGCCCTCCCCCGCTTGTCACCCCGGACTTGTTCCGGGGTCTTTGGGAATGCAACCAGGAAAGTAACCGCGTTGGCACAAGCAGCAGTGCACGCGGCCCGACACGCTCTCTCGCGGATAGACAGACCCCCGAACAAGTACGAGGTGACAACGAGAGGGAGCATCAGCCCCTATCGAACCCGTAAGACCGCTCCACGCCGCACACATCCAGCCTGAACCAGTCGTAGAACCGCTCGCGGCCCATGGCCTGCGCGCCAAGGTGTTCGGCGTTGCCGCGCCAGGCTTTCACCGCATCCTCGGTCGCCCAGTAGCTCACCGTGATTCCCAATCCATCCTCGCCACGCACGCTGTCATGTCCAAGATAGCCGGGCTGGGCGCGGGCCAGTTCCTCCATTCGGGCGGCCAACGCCCCGTAGCCGTCGGCGTCGCGCAGCCGCGAGGTGAAGATGACGGCGTAGGCGCCTTTTTCCATGGCGTGGCCCCTTCACAATAGTGACACTGGCGGTCTGCTATGCCTTGCCAGAAACCATCCCCGACCGCCAGCCGGAACACGCAATGCAAGACGACGACGATTTCTGCGACCGCCCCCTCGCCTCGCCCACCCTCGATGACGTCATTTCCCGCCGGATCAGCCGGCGCGCCTTGCTGAAGGGCGGGCTTGCCGCCTCGGCGGCGATGGCGACGGTCAGCCCGACCGCGCTGATGGCGCTGGAGAAGGCCGCAGCGCAGCCCTTTACCTTCAAGGGCCTGGAACGCGGCGTGGACGAGACCCATCACGTGGCGGAGGGCTACGACGCACGGGTGCTGATCCGCTGGGGCGATGCGGTGCTGCCGGGCGCTCCCGCGTTCGATCCTTCCAACCAGTCTGCCGAAGCCCAGGCGCGGCAGTTCGGCTACAACAACGACTTCATCGGCTACGTCCCGCTGCCCGCCGGATCGAACAGGTCGGACCACGGCCTGCTGTGCGTGAACCACGAATATGTCTCGGCGGAGGTCATGCACCCGACTCAGCCGGATGACGCATCCGACGCCGCCAAGGCCGCCTGGATGAAAAAGCGCGCCGCCATCGAGATCCAGGCCCATGGCGGTTCGGTGATCGAAATTCGCAAGCAGGGCGGTGCCTGGCAGGTGGTCGAGGGCAGCCCGTATGCCCGCCGCGTGACTTCGGACACGCCGATGAGCATTTCCGGCCCGGCGGCCGGCCATGACTGGATGAAGACCAAGGCCGATCCCACCGGCACGAAAGTGCTGGGCACCATCAACAACTGCGCCGGCGGCATCA
>CAMDTB010000078.1 GCA_945907245.1 Rhizobium sp. Q54 | reverse complement strand
GAGCGCACACCATGGGCACATGCCCGAAATCGACATCCTGTCGCCGACCAGCGCCAAGGGCATCTGGGCCATGGAGGACCGACTCTGGCAGCCGCCCGGCGCTCCGGCGCGGCTGATGCATGGTTGGGGCCACTATCATGAGACATACGAGAAGCGTGGCGGACGCTGGCTGATCGCCAGCATGCGCATCACCAAGCTGCGCAACGAGCTGACGTGAGCACACCAAAGGCCTGCGTCTCGTGGAGTTCCGGCAAGGATAGCGCCTTCGCGCTGTGGGAAGCACGGCGTGATGGCCAGATCGATGTGGCCTGCCTGCTGACCACCGTCAACGAAACCCATAACCGTGTCGCGATGCACGGCGTGCGCGACGCGCTGCTCGACCGCCAGGTCGCGGCGCTGGGTCTGCGGTGCCTGAAAGTGAGCATTCCCAGCCCCTGCCCCAACGAGGTCTACGAGACCCGCATGCGCGAGGCGACCGCGCAGCTCGAGGCGGACGGCGTCACTCACATGGTGTTCGGCGACCTGTTCCTGGAGGACATCCGCGCCTACCGCGAGGAGCGGCTGCGCGAGGCCGGTATGACCGGCGTCTATCCACTCTGGGCGCGCGATACCAGGTCGCTGGCGCGCGACATGATCGACAGCGGCCTCGTCGCGCACTTGACCTGCATCGATCCCCGCGTGCTCGATCCATCGTTCGCCGGGCGGCGGTTCGACGCGGGCCTGCTCGCCGATCTGCCAGATGGCGTCGATCCCTGCGGCGAGAACGGGGAGTTCCACACGGTCGTCACCGGCGGCCCCATGTTCTCGGCGCCGATCACGGTCAGCATCGGCGAGGTGGTCGAACGCGACGGCTTCGTGTTCGCGGATGTGATCCCGGCCTAGCGAATGGGTCGGCGCGGGTTCATGACCTCCGCCTCCAGCATCTGCCAAAGCTCCTCGGCACTGTCCGCGAAGCCAAAGCTTTCCAGGTCGGAGGCGTCGATCATGCCGTTGTCGAGCAGCACCTGGAAATTCACCACCGACTGCCAGTACTCCCGGTCGAACAGCAGCACCGGTATGGGTTGGAACTTGCCGGTCTGACGCAGGGTAAGGATCTCGAACATCTCGTCCATGGTGCCGAAGCCGCCCGGAAACACCACCAGGGCATTGGCGCGCATCGCCAGGTGCATCTTGCGCATGGCAAAGTAATGGAAGCGGAAGGTCAGCTCCGGTGTCGAATAGGCATTGGGAGACTGCTCGGCCGGCAGGGTGATGTTGAAGCCAACCGTCGGCGCGCCGGCCTCGCGCGCCCCGCGGTTGGCGGCTTCCATGATGCCCGGACCGCCGCCTGTCGCAATGACGTTGTCGCGCGCGTCGCCGTAGGGCATCAGGGCGCCGCCCCGCTGCGAGGCGATGCGGCCGAACTCAAGGGCCTGCTCGTACCAACGAGCCTGCTTGCCCGGTCCGTTCTCGTGAATGCGGGCGCTGCCGAAGACCACGATGGTCGAACGGATATGCCAGTGGCGGAGGACCTGTTCGGCCTTGGCGTACTCCAGCAGGAAGCGTACGCCGCGCATGGAGTCCCCGAGCAGGAAGTCCTGGTCGAGCGCGGGCAGTTCATAGGAAGGCGAGTCGAGTTGCGCCTTGTTGGAGGCGCGCTGTTTTACTTTTGTAGCCATACGCATGATGTAGTCGACCAATCGCGTTTGGCCAAGGCTGGACGCACGGCGATGACCGGACGCTTGGATGGTGCGAGATCGACGACCAAGACTTCAATGTAGAGCGCGCCTCGGAAGCGGCCTACGCCATCCCAACCCACCTTCTCTGACCGAAAATCATCGGCATAGGTAAAAACCCGTCAGTACCGCCTACATTTTGGGTTACAATATTTTTGCGCCGACTAAAGAGTGTATGAGGGGTTTGCCTCCCTCGACATGGCGGCAAATCCCCCCTTCATTCCCGGGCCGGTGGAGCATTGTGCCCGAGGCGAGCGCCTCGGGTTGGGGAGACATCGGGAGATAGGAGGGGAGAATGAACGCGTTGATCGCAGTGATCGGCACCGCAATTCTCGGTTGGGTTTGGTTGATGGTTTACAACTACGCGAGCGGGTTCGACGATTTGTTCCTGCTTGGCTCGTTCGCGGCGGCGACGCTGCACTTCCCCACATACAAGTCGGAAGCGAGCGTCGGCAATTTCTTCCGCGCGCGAGCGCACGAGTTGAAGCAGTGTACCTGCATCGTCGTCGCCTGCATCGCCATCGGCCTGATGATGATCGCGCCCGATGGCGGCATTCCCGACATCACCTGGAGCGCGGTGATCCAGATTACCGTTACGTCCATCGGCGCCGTGGTGATCGTCCACACAATCGGCCGCCTGCTCTGGCGGGTCTGAGGCTTCACACAGCCTGCTGACGGCGCCGGCGCGTCGACGGGGTGACGGCGGGACCCGCCTGGCGGCGCGATCGACAAGGGCAGCCCGTTTTGGCGTGCCCTCCAACCGTCGCTGAGACGGCAAAGGCCCGGGCGATGCCCGGGCCTCTCCGTCGGCCTCGTTCGGATTACTGGGTCTTGGTATCCGAAGGCTTGGCATAAGCAGCCATCCTCAGGCTGGAAATCCTGGCGGCTAGCGCCGGATCGGCGTTCATGGCCAGGAAGATCGCGTTGTACTCCTGGGCGCTCAGGCCTTCCGATTTCACCGCGCTGGCGAGATCGATGTTCTTCAGCTGTACGACTTGCGATTTCGCGGCCACATCGGCGGCGTTGAAGCGGCCCTCATACTGCCTGTTCAGCACAGCGACCTTTTTACGCGCGGCGGCGAACGAGGCCAGCTTGGCGTCGGTGAATTTCGCCGGCTGGGTCCGCGCCGAGGCTGCAGGAGCGGCGGCCTTGGCCGCAGGCTTGTCGACATTCGCCGCGAACGACGGTGCGGCGACCGCCACACCCAGCGCGAACACCGAAGCACCAATCACTTTAAGATAAGACATGAGTCTTCCCTTCCGGTTCATTGCTGATCTGGTGGCTATTGACCACCAGAACATGGACGAATTACGCTTCATCGGGAACAATGTTCCCAAGCAACGCTGTTTCCAATTGCATCGGATGGTTTCCAGGACATGAGACTCACCGATGTTACAGAACCAATCTTGAACAGTGTTACTTTCATAACACCGGATACTACTTGTTCGATCATGAACGCCCGATGAACCCTTTGGCGCCTACGCGGGATTCTGAACGCTCTGTTTATTATTTCGCTCCGCCTGAAACCGCTTTAGGCTTCCGCGATGGGAAGACACGGCAGGCTGCAGCGTGCCAAAAGCATTGATGGGAGAGACAAGATGGAAGGAACCACCGAAGCGGTTCGCGGCGCCGGGCCGATGGGGAACGGCGCGAAGCCGCTGTCCGGCTCGCCGCTGGAGCGCATCGCCCGGCTGAAGGACGTGATCTCCAGGGGCGGCGACGAGGCGCAGAAACTCCGGCGCCTGCCCAACGAGACGGTGGACGCACTGGTCGACGAAGGCATCTTCCGCTTCGCCATGCCGACCGAACTGGGCGGCGAGAACGCCAGCGCCTGCGAGACCGTCGAGATCCTCGAGGCGATCTCGGCCATCGACGCCTCGGTGGGCTGGAACGTCATGCTGGGTTCCGAGATCAACGCCATGGCCGCCGGCGGCATGGACCCGGCGCTGGCCAGGGAAGTCTATCTCGACAACCCGCGCGTCATCATGTGCGGCGGCGGCGGCCCCGGCTCCATGCCGTCGCGCGCCGAGGCGCAGCCAGACGGCAGCTTCAAGGTCTGGGGCGAAGCAACGTTCATCTCCGGTGTTTACAACGCCGAATGGTGCTTCATGGCCGCGCCCGTGGTTCCGGCTGGCCAGGGTTTCACCGGCAGTCCGCTGGACGCGCGCATGTGGTTCCTGCACAAGTCCCAGTACGAGATCCTCGACGTGTGGGACATGGCCGGTCTGCGCGGCTCGGGCTCCAACACCGTGCGCGCCGACGGTGCCGTGGTGCCGGCGAAGTTCGCCGAGGTACAGCTCGTCACCGTGCCGCCCTATTACGACAACCCGGTGTTCCGCATCCCGATCCCGCTGCGCCTGTCCTACAACAAGGTCGCCGTGGCGCTGGGTGTGGCGCGCGGCGCGCTCGACGCCTTCGTCGAGATCGCCAACAACAAGGTGCCGTTCCTGTCGGGCTCGAAGCTCACCGAACGGCCGATCGCCCAGCACCGCATGGGCGAGGCGGAAGGCAAGTTCCGCGCCGCCCGCGCCTATGTGCTCGACGCCATGAACGAGGTCGAGGAAGAGCTTCGCAAGGGCGCCGAGGCGCCCGGCGCGTGGACCACCCAGAACGCCCGTCTCGCCTGCACCCACGGCGCGCAGGCGTGCATGGAGGTGGTCGACCTGCTGCACAATACGGCCGGCACCAGCGGCATGCAGATGAAAAGCCCGCTGGAGCGCAAGCTGCGCGACGCCCATGGCTGCGCCACCCACCGCTGGGTCGCCCATCCGCTGTTCACCGACCTGGGCAAGATCCTGCTCGGCCATGAAGCCGGACCCGAGTTTGCCGGCACCGGCGGCCCCGGCCTCGGCGCCAAGAAGTAAGAGGCGCCGGCTCACGCATGCGCCTTCGCCTGCCGATCATCACGGGCGCGCTGCTGCTGTGGAGCAGCGGCGCGTTCGCCCAGGCCGACAAGTTCGATGACCAGCCGCCGGCACCCGCCGGCTACGGCGCCGACGGAACGTTGATCCGCATGTGCAACGAGAACGACGTCCAGGCTGCCCTGCGCGAGTGCCAGTCGAAGATCCGCTACTTCGAAACCGAGATCCGCGAGTTCGAGCGCCGCAAGGCGCGCAAGGACACCGACGCCACCTCGCGCCAGCTGGCATGGCTGCGCAACATGCAGTACGACCTGACCCGCTACAAGGACGCCTGCGGCAAGATCGAGTACGGCCTGCAACAACTCCGCGCCCACCCGGAGACCCGCTGCGACGCCAACGGCGAGAAATTCAAGAAGGCCGAGTAACGGCAAGCAGCGCCGCCGCTTCCTCCAGTTTCGCCACCGATTGCGATCCGTCCCGTCGCCGCAGGGTGACGGTATTGTCCGCCGCCTCACGGCCGCCAACGATCGCCATCACCGGTATCCCCGCTTCATGGGAGGCGACGATGCGTCGTGGCAGGGTCTCGTTGCCGTCCTGCATGACCACGCGCAGGCCTGCGCCGTCGAGCATGTCCCAGACGTGCCTCGCATAGTCACCCTGCCGGTCCGACACCGGCGCCACCGCCACCTGTTCCGGCGCGAGCCAGAACGGCAGCGCGCCGCCATGCTGCTCCAGCAGCACCCCGACGAACCGGCCCATGGAGCCGAACACGGCGTGGTGGATCATCACCGGCAGGGCGCGGGAGCCATCGGGTGCGACATAGGACGCGTCGAGCCGTCCCGGCAGCACGCAATCGAGCTGTACGGTGCCGCACTGCCAGGACCGGCCCAGCCGGTCGCGCAGGATGAACTCCAGCTTGGGGCCGTAGAAGGCGCCCTCGCCCGGTTTGACCGAGAACGACAGACCGCGCGCCCGCGCCGCCTCGGCGAGCCGGGCCTCGGCCCAGTCCCACTGCTCGTCCGCGCCGGCGCGCTGATCCGGACGGGTCGCCAGCGCCACCTCGTAACCGGTAAAGCCCAGTTCGGCATAGACCTCGTCGAGCAGGTCGATGAAGCGGCCCATCTCTTCGACCGCCTGGTCCTCGCGGCAGAAGACGTGGGCATCGTCCTGCTCAAAGGCGCGGGTGCGCATCAGCCCGTGCATCGCTCCCGACGGCTCGTTTCGGTGGCACTGGCCGAATTCCGCGTAGCGGATCGGCAGCTCGCGCCATGATCGCAGGCCCTTGTTGAATATCTGCACGTGGCCCGGGCACGACATGGGCTTCAGCGCCATCTCGCGGCCATCCTCGTCCTCGACCAGGAACATGTTGTCGCGGAACTTTTCCCAGTGCCCGCTCCGCTCCCACAACGCGCGCGGCAGCACCATCGGGGTGCGAACCTCGGCATAGCCAAGCCGCCGCATGCGCCGCCTGATGTAGTCCTCCAGCACCCGATAGATCGCATAGCCGCGCGGGTGCCAGAACACCATGCCGGGGGCGTCGTCCTGCTGGTGGTAGAGTTCGAGCCTGCTGCCCAGGCTGCGGTGGTCGAGATCGTCCATTGCTGTACTCCTTTGGAATGAAGGGCACGGCGGGGCGTCTGCTGCACAAAAGAAAAGGCCCCGTCGTCGCCGGCGGGGCCTTTGCTTGTGAATGCGGTGACCGTTTACCGCGCGCGACCACAAGACCGACCGCCGGAGGCGGTGGTCGTCGTCGTGCTCTGGTTGCGGCGCATCGCGTTCATGGCGGTTTTATGCGGCTGAGAGGCCGTGCCGTCAAGCGGGTTTAGCGTCCGGAACCCGTTGCGGAGGCAGCGTCGCTGCGTTTCGAGGGCAACGGCGACAGGGTCTCGCGCACCAGGTCGGCACACCCGTCTCGGCGTCAGTCGCCGTCGCCGTGCTTCCAGTCGGCGCCGGTGCCGGCCAGCAGGTCCTCCAGCAGGACGCCGATGGGCCGGATCGGGTCGCTGCCGTCCCAGGTGTCCGCGGCATGCTTGATCATGCCGAACAGCTTGATGTAGATCGGGTCGTGCATCATCAGCTGCACCATGGTGCCCGGGTGGTCGATCGAATCCAGATAGACGTGCCGGTTGCGATCGGTCCGGGTGATGTCGAGGTAGGACTGGGTCACCTCGAAGCGCCGGCCCTCGGCCTTCAGTGTCTTGACCACGTCGTCGGGCTCATCGGCCCAGACCGCGATGTGCTGCAGGCCGCCTTCCGGCACCCGCTTCAGGTAGTCCTTGTAAATGCTCGGCGCCTCGCCGTGAGGCTGGATCAGCTCGATCTGCTGGTCGCCCGAATAGGTGAAGGCGGGCGACAGCTCGAACTCGTATTGCTTGCCGTAATACAGGCCGGGAAGCTTCAGGTGCTCGTCCACGTAGAACGGCCCGATGCCGATCTCGATCCAGTGCTTCGTCGCCTCGCGCATGTTGGGAACGACGTAGCCCTGCTGGATCACAGGCCCGAAAATCCGGCTCATGGCAACTCTCCCGTTCCGTTTAGCCAGGCACCGGTGATGCCCACAACGGCCGACGGCGCAAGAGGCCCCCTCCGAGCCACTGGCGCCGTCCCGTCTCCCCCAGGTAGATTCGTTCGTGTGCGAAAAGGTTACTCATGACTAATACTTTGCGCAACCTCAAATAAAACGCGTTTTCATTTGCACTTGCACGGACTCCGCGCGGATGGCCGCTCAGAATGTGACAGTGGCGACGAATTGGCGGTGCAGCGTCTCCAGCCGTTCCCGGAGTGTCGCGTGGGTCTTGCCGGTCGTCAGGGGAATGAGGATCTCGCACAGGGACATCATGTAGAGCGCCTCGAGATTGGCGATGGAAACCGTACCGTTCCCCCACTGGATCATCAGCGCGTTCTGGCCCATCAGCAGGCGCCGCGCCGTCAGTTCCAGGTCGGCCCAGGGCAGGAAATCGCCCTGCGCGCAGATCTCCTCCAGGCAGCCTCGGAAATGCGCGACCGGCGTCTCGATGGTGTAGATCGAGATCTTGTTCGAGGCGAGCACCGAGGCATAGGCCCGCGAGAAGTTCTCGCTGGCCGCGATGCTGGCCACGATGGCCGAGTTCATCCTGACAAGGTGCTCGAGCCCCTTGACGTCGATCGCCTGCTCGATGCGTTCGAACACGATCCGAAGCCGTCCCCGGAAAGCCTCGCCCAGCAGCGCATCCTTGCCGCCATAGATTTCGTACAGGGTGCGGGTCGAGATGCCGGTCCGCCTGGACAGCTCGCGCATGGTGACGCCCTCATAGCCACGCTCCGCCATGAGCCGCCAGGCCTCCGCCTGGATGCCTTGGCGGCGCTCGACCTGCCTGTCGTCGCCATCCGCCATGCAAACCCCCTCGATTTGCCGGTAGGCTTTTATATACCGATCGGATGTGACAATTGTCACTGCGGATAGGTCACGCCCACGATCATGTGATCAACCGGAGATTGAATGATGCACGCTGAAGACCTGGGCCGCTGGACCCATCCTCACCGCTTCGAAACCGGCGGCGAGGCCGCGGCCGAACGCCGGACGCGTCTCGTCGTCGGGCTGACCCTGGTGATGATGGCCATCGAGATCGCCGCGGGCGTGCTGTTCAACTCCATGGCATTGCTGGCCGATGGCTGGCATATGGCGACCCACGCAGGCGCGCTGGGCATCGCGGCGTTCGCCTATGCCTATGCCCGGCGTCATGCGGACGATCCGCGCTTCGCCTTCGGCACCGGCAAGGTCGGCTCCCTCGCAGGCTTCGCCAGCGCGGTGGCGCTCGCCATCGTGGCGGCGCTGCTGATCTGGGAGTCCGCGACCCGGCTGCTGTCGGTACAGGTGATCGCCTTCGACGAGGCCCTGCCCGTCGCCCTGCTGGGGCTGCTGGTCAATCTGGCCAGCGTGGCGATTCTCGGCGGTCATGGTCACTCTCATGGCCATGACCATGAGGATCACGATCACGGCCATGCCCACGATCACAATCTCCGTGCGGCCTACCTCCACGTGATGGCGGACGCACTCACCTCCGTGACCGCTATTGCCGCCCTGCTGCTGGGCAAGTATTTCGGCTGGTGGTGGGTCGATCCCCTCATGGGCATCGTCGGCGGCACGGTCATCCTGGTCTGGGCCTGGGGACTGATGCGCCAGTCCGGCGCAACGCTGATCGACATGAGCGACCAAGGCCTGCGCCAGGAGGTCGTCGACGCCATCGAGAACGACGCCGACAACAAGATCGCCGACCTGCACCTGTGGCGCGTCGGCCCCGGCCACTGGGCGGCCATCGTCTCGCTGGTGACGCACCACCCGCGCGACATCGACCACTACCGGGCACTTCTCGCGCCCGTGCACGAGATCAGCCACCTGACGGTGGAGATTCAGTCCTGCGAGGACTGACGCTAGTCGTCCTGCACGACCAGCTGGCTTTGCTCGCCCAGCCCCTCGACGCCGAGCCTGATCCGCTGGCCGGGCCGCAGATAGGTCTCCGGCTTCATGCCCTGGCCCACGCCCGCCGGCGTGCCGGTGGTGATGATGTCGCCGGCGTGCAGTGTCATGAAACGGCTGAGATAGCTGACCAGGAAGCGCACGCCGAAGATCATGTCGGCGGTGGTGCCGTTCTGGCGTCGTTCGCCGTCCACCTCCAGCCAGATCCGCAGGTTCTGTGGATCGGGGATTTCGTCGCGGGTCACCAGCCACGGGCCGATCGGGCCGAAATTGTCGCCCGACTTGCCCTTCACGAACTGGCCTTCACGGTCCTTCTGGAATTCCCGCTCGGACACATCGTTGACCACGCAGTAGCCGGCGACATGCTCGAACGCGCTGGCCTCGGCGATGTACTTGCCGGTGGTGCCGATGACGATGCCCAACTCGGCCTCCCAGTCCAGCTTGGCCGAGCCGCGCGGCCTTATGACGTCGTCGTTGGGTCCACAGATCGCGTAGACCGATTTGGTGAACAGCATGGGCTCGGTCGGCACCCGGGCGCCGGTCTCGGCCGCGTGGTCGCGGTAGTTGAGGCCGATGGCGTGGAACATGCCGGTTCCGGCGACGCACGGACCAATACGCTGCTTGCCCGGCACCAGCGGCAGCGATTCGGCATCAAGCGAGCGCAGGTGCGCCAGGGCGCCGTCGGACAGGTTCGGCCCGTCGAGATCGCGGATCACGCCCGACAGGTCGCGGATGGCGCCGTGCCGGTCGATGATCCCGGGCTTCTCCTGACCCTTCGGGCCGTAGCGCAGCAGCCTCATGGCATCAATCCTTCAGCACGCAGCGGCCGTTGTTGATCACCATGACGTCCCGCTCCTTGAGCCGGCTACGATACGACACCACGTTGCCGTCCACCCACATGTCGACGATCACCGTCTCGCCCGGATAGACCGGCGACGAGAACCGGGCGTCGAACGCGGTGATTTTCGTGTGGTCGTAGCCGCAGATGGTCTGCAGCACCGCGCGGCACGACACGCCGTAGGTGCACAGTCCGTGCAGGATCGGCTTCGGGAAGCCAGCCGCGGTCGCGACGTCCGGGTCACAGTGCAGCGGGTTGCGGTCGCCCGACAAACGGTAGAGCAGCGCCTGGTCCTCGCGGGTCGCCAGCTCGCAGGTGGCGTCCGGCTTGCGGTCGGGAATCGCATGCGTCTCGGCCGGCGCCGGGCCGTTCGGGCCGCCGAAGCCGCCGTCGCCGCGCGCGAAGATGCTCGACAGCGAGGTGGACACCGGCGCGCCGGTGTCCTTCAGCTTCGTCTTGGTTTCCATGTAGATCACCGCGCCCTTGCCGGCGCCCTTGTCGAGCGCCTCGGCGACGCGCGCCTCGACGACCAGGTCGGCCTTCCAGGGCAGCGGCTGGTGCAGCGTCACCCGCTGCTCGCCGTGTACCACCATGGTGTAGTTGACGCCTTCCAGCAGGTTGCCGCGCGCGCCGAACAGCGCCGCCATGGTCGGCACCGTCTTCAGGTTCTTCTCGTAGGTGTACAGCAACTCCTGCGGATCGAGCGGCTCGCGCCCCATGCCCAGGCCGAGCGCATAAAGCATGGTTTCGCGGTCGCCATAGGAATATTCGCCCTTGGCGGTGCGCGCCATGATCTGGTCGTAAGTGAAAGCCATCGGTCCTCTCCCCTTGAATGTGTGGCGGCATCCTAGGCCGGTTCGCGGAATGGCGACAAGTGTTCCCGGGTGGTAATGTCGCCGGGGAATCGAAGGAGACAACCGTGAGCCTGAAAACACCGCTGTGCGACATCCTCGGGATCGATCATCCGGTCATGCTGGCCGGCATGGGCGGCGTGTCCTATGCGGAACTGTGCGCCGCGGTATCGGAAGCGGGCGGCTTCGGCTCGCTGGGCATGGCCTCGGTGCCGCCCGATGGCATCCGCGACCAGATGCGGCGGGTAAAGGATCTGACCGACAAGCCGTTCGGCGTCGATCTGCTGGCCGCCATCCCGGAGTCGCTGACCCGCTCGGTCGACATCATCATCGAGGAAGGCGCGAAGGCGTTCATCTCCGGCCTGGGCGTGCCGTCCTCCATCCTGAAGGTGCTGCAGGACGCGGGCGTCGTCGTCATCCAGATGTGCGGCGCGGTCAAGCATGCGGTGAAGGGAGAGCAGGCCGGCATCGACATCGTCATCGGCCAGGGCACGGAAGGCGGCGGCCACACCGGCCAGGTCGCCGGCATGGCGCTGATCCCGCAGATGGTCGAGGCGGTAAAGATCCCGGTGGTCGCCGCCGGCGCCATCACCGACGGGCGCGGGCTGGCGGCGGCGCTGGCCATGGGCGCCCAGGGCGTCTGGATCGGCACCCGCTTCATCGCCTCGCGCGAGGCCCACGCCGCCATGGGCTACAAGCAGGCGATCCTCGACGCCGCCGACACCGACACGGTGATCTCCCGGTCCTATTCGGGCAAGCCCATGCGGGTGATTCGCAACGACTGGACCGCCGACTGGGAATCCCGCCCGCAGGACATCCGGCCGTTCGGCGAACAGGGCCGCTTCTCGCGCGACGCCGGCGTCATGCGGCCGCTGATGGGCGACACCAGCGGCTACGACCGAAGCCGCGACGCGACCGCCGCCGGCCAGGGCGTCGGCGCCATCCACGACATTCCGTCGGCCGGCGACATCGTCCGCGACGTCGTCGCGGAGGCCGAGGCGACCATCGCCCGCCTGTCCGGCATCGCCGCCGGCCGCTACGCCCCGTCGCCGCGGCAGGGAGCTCGGGTCTGAAACCCGCGGCGTGCGGCGCATCCCGTCATGGATGCTTGATCGCGGTTCCGGCCCATGCCTCATTAAGGCGCTGTTGCCGAGGGGCTTGGGATGGCGGAGCTGGCGAGACAGGGGGCCTACATCGCGAGATTCTTCGCGTCGCTGTGCACGGCGCTGGCCGTCGATCCGACACGGGTCCACTGAATCGATTGCGTCAAGGGCATCACCATCCTGCTGGCGGTGTTCCATCGCGCCCGGGCCGGTGTCGACGCCAGCATAGGCCTCTCCGAGGCTTTCAACTGGGTCACCACTCTCCCGTATTCCCCATGCTGGCCCATGGTTCGGCCGGCGGCAGCGCCTGGCCTTTCTGCAGCAGCTCGATGGAGATGTTGTCGGGCGAGCGGACGAAGGCCATGCGGCCGTCGCGCGGCGGTCGGTTGATGGTCACGCCCTTGTCCATCAGCTTCTGGCAGGTGGCATAGATGTTGTCGACCTCGTAGGCCAGGTGGCCGAAATTCCGGCCGCCGCCATAGTCCTTCTCGTCCCAGTTGTAGGTCAACTCGACCTGTGCGTCGGGCTGCCCCGGCGGCGCCAGGAAGATCAGCGTGAAGCGCCCCTGGGGCACCTCGTGGCGGCGCAGCTCCTCGAGCCCCAGCTTGTCGACGAAGAAGTCCAGCGCCTTGTCGACGTCGCCGACGCGCAGCATCGTGTGTAGGTAACGCATTCTCCACCCCGCATTGAGTTCGCGACCAGTATAGCGGATGATCGCGGTGGGCGACCATCGGGCATCGTCCGCGAAACTGGAGGGGGAACATGCTCTACGCTTTGATCGCCGTCGGCGTGATCGTGCTGCTGCTTTACGTACTCTACGTCAAGCTGATCACCCGGCGGAACAAGGCGCGTGAGGCGCTGTCGACCATCGACGTGCAGCTTCGCCAGCGCCACGACCTGATCCCCAACGTCGTCACCCTGGCGCAAAAATTCATGACCCATGAGCGCGAACTGCTGGAGAGCGTCGTCGCCGCCCGCAACCAGGCGCAGCAGCCCTACAGGGCCGACGATCCGGGCGCGGTGCGCCAGCATCTCGAGGCCGAGGCAAAGCTTACCGCCGGTCTCGGCCGCCTGTTCGCCGTGGCCGAAAGCTACCCGGAGCTGCGCTCGTCCGACACCATCGTCACCGCCCAGCAAACCCTGAACGAGGTCGAGGGCCACATCGCCGCCGCCCGGCGCTTTTACAATTCGGCGGTCACCGAGCTGAACAATTCGGTGGAGATCTTCCCGTCCAGCGTCGTCGCCGGCATGGTCGGCGTGCAGAAGATGCCGTTCTACGAGGTCGAGGACGCCGCCGCCCGCGCACCGGTCAATGTCGCCGACTACATGAAATAGGGCGCGCGCCATGGCGAGTGATTCCGCACCCTGGCTGACCGGGTTCGACGAGTTCCGCGCCCGCGAGATCGAGCCGATGATCGGCGCGCTGGAAACGGCCCGCATCGAGGCACGCAACGACGCGCTGAAGCGGGCGTCTTGGCTGATTCCGCTGGCGCTGCTCGGCGTCGGGCTGGTCTGGCTCTACCTGCCCGAAGACTTCCTGATCTTCGCGATCTTCCTCGCCGCGGGTGGCAGCTGGGCGTGGATCCAGTACCCGATCATCCAGCACCAGAAGGATGTGAAGCAGAAGCTGGTCACCAGGCTGTGCGGCTTCTTCGGGCTGGAATACCACATGCAGCCCAAGCGCGACCCGATCCCCGAGCTGCGCCGGGTCGGCCTGTTGCCCGGGCACAACAAGGAGTCCCGCGAGGACCAGGTCTCCGGCGTCTATGACGGCGTGCGGCTGGAGATGACCGACCTGCGCCTGCGTGAGGAAAGCGGCTCGGGCAAGGACAAGCGCGAGGTAACGGTGTTCGAGGGGCCGGTGTTCT
>CAMDTB010000077.1 GCA_945907245.1 Rhizobium sp. Q54 | reverse complement strand
ATCGCTGATCCCATGGTCACGCCCTCCAAATGCAGGACGCCATTGATTCAGACTTTCGTCAGTTTGGGAATCCCTGACGCGAGTCAGCCTCACCGCAGGTTGGTATTAGCCATTGGGTGCGCGATCGCAGCCGCGGCGAGAAACTGCCGCTGGAGTTCATTGTGGCAAAGCAGAGCGCCCTCAACGCAGACATGTATGGTTTCATCGACCGGGGCCGCCTGCTGCCGGGTTTGCGGGCCGACATCAACATCATCGACCTGAACCGCCTGAACGTGGCGCTGCCGGAGACGCATCATGACCTCCCGGCGGGCGGCCGCCGGATCATGCAGCCGGTGACGGGCTATATCGGCACATTCGTCAACGGCGTCCGCACGCGAATAGACGGGAGGGACACTGGCAAGCGGCCCGGCAGGGTCGTCCGAAACGCCGTTTAGGTACGGCGGGCGATCTGACCGTTACAGCCTCTAGAAAAATCGTAGCAGCCGCAGCTGGACAAAGCTGTCCGAATCCAATGCACGCAGGGCGCCCGGGTTGCCGTCGGCGGCGAAGTAGCGCAGCTCGAATTCCACCCGCCAATTGACGAACAGGCGCCGCGACGCCTCGAAATAGAGATAGGTCGACGCGTCTTCGACATCGATCAACGCGCCGATAAGCACGTTCGCGTCGGATTGATCATTGAAGGTGAAGCGGACCCCGGTGAAGGCGTCTTTGTCGTAGATGGTCGCCGGGTTGAGCGCGACATCGCGGTCGTCGAAATTGAATTCCGCGAGCAGTCCCATGTCGATGTCGAGCCCGAGGGCGTTCTTGAGGGTGTATTCGCCGCCGAAGACCGTGGCGAAGAACGGACTGCCTTGCCCGAAGCGATAGAGCGCCTCGGCCTTGAGGACCAGGTCGCCCACTGCCCAGGCGACGTCGATACCGGTCTGGGTCATGGTTTGATAGTAGGGGCGCAGGACCGGCCCATTGGCGCCGCTGGATGATCGCAGCCAGGGTTCGCGATTGGTGCCGTGGAAGACGCTCAGCCCCAGGTCAACCGGCCCGAACGAGTTCTGGTATCTCGCGGCGAGATCGACGTTCCACTTCTTGTCGCCGGATTCGAATTCGGGATCGTTGGTTTCGATGGGAAGCGGGCCGCGCAGACGGGAATCGTTGGCGTTGAAGGTGCGCTCGCGGAAGAAGGTCATGGCGAACAGGTCGAGCCTTCCCCAGTCGCCCTGCAGCGTCACGTCGATCATCGGCTGGCCGAGGTACTCGTCGCCGTCGACATCCTCGACCCCGTCGACCTGATTGATCACATTCACGAGGTGGCGAGACTCGGTCACGCCCCAGAACACGCGATGGGCGCCCACCAGCACTTCCCAGTCGCCGCCCCGAAACCGGTAGTTGGCCTCGCGGAGGTCGACGTGACTGCGGCGGTCGTCGTAGGCGTCGTAGCGGCCGAACGGCACCAGATTGATCGAGTGGCTGTTTCCGTCCCATGCATAGGACAGGTCGGCCTCGCCATAGATCGAAGGATACACCCGACGCGTATCCTGACCGGGCCATTCCGCCTTCTCGACGAAGAAGCGCAGTTCGCTTCCGATCGTGAGATTGGCCTCGAATTCCTGCGCGGCGGCCGGTTGCGATAGACCCACTGCAGCAACCGCCACTGCGGCGGCCAGACTGAAGCCAAGATGAATAGCCACGATGCTCCCCCGGTGCTCGACGATGACCCGAAACCTACTGCCAATCTCCGACGCGTTCCAACCCGGCACTGCCGGATACGGCGTTGGCCGGGCCCTTGCTGGCTGCTCCAGCGCCCCACTTCTCGACCCGGACGCCGCAGCAGACGGGCGACGCCACCGTCAGCAGAATGCCGGGAATCTGGGTGACCGCCTGGAAGACCAGCCCGCTCCGCGCCTGCCCCATGAACGTGGCTCTCCCATCCGCAGAAAATCTCCACTGGTCCTGCACGGCGGCAAACCGGTCTGCGGCTTGATCCCACGGCAGTCGCTCCAGCTTCAGAAACGCCTCGAACGCGGTCCAGAGATGGGCGAAGGCGCGATTGCGCGGCGCCGGACCCATCCGCCCGAGGACCTCGGCGAGTCGACCCGATCCGAGGCGGCCGATGGTCGCCGCCGCATCGTCCACCGGGCGCACGCGCTCGGCATCGATGCCCACCGGTGTCCCCCGGCTGACCGCGACGATCAGGCAAGGACCCGAATCCGTGAGGCTGAGGTGCTGACCGGCGGAGAGATTGAAGCGCCAGCCCCGCGACGCGCCCCTGGCGGTCCAGTCCGGCGGCCCATCTAGATACCGTCGGCAGACATCGCGGAGGAATCGCCCCCGAAGGCCTCGCCGCCAGTCCGGCGGGACGGCGGTCATGTTCCCCGCCACGGGCCGGGCAGCCAGCTCGGCCGCCGGTCCGAGTGTCCACCAGATATCCACCGATGGCGTCATTCGTGGGCCTCAGTTCTTGCCCAGAGAGTATGGCTCGAGCTCGACGGCGCTTACCGGGGTCTCGAAATCGTATTTGGACCACTCCATCACGGTCGACTTGCCGGTCTGGTGATTGGTCATCGCCATGCCATGCGCGCGCCAGAAACGATCCTTGTACTTGCGGTAATCGGAAAAAGTCATCGTCTTGATCTGCGCGCCGCGGCGATCGTAATAGTCGACCTTGTAGGTGCGGTAGTCCTGGGCGTCGAGCCAGGTTACGAGCCGCGAATAACCGGAGTCCGCTGCCTTGGGAATCTGAACGTTGACATGGCAGGTGCGGTCCGTGTTGCCGGGGCACGGCTCGTCCCGCAGATATTCGTAGTCGTTCTTCTCGATCACGTGGCCGACGAGGTCCTCATAGCTGAACTCGCTGCCCGCGAAAGACCCGGCGCGCGAACTGGACGTGATGCGCTTGACCCGGTTGAGCGCTGGGAGGAAGAGCCACTGGTCATCGTCCCGCGCGGAGTGGGCGTGGGTGAGCAATGCGAGCCCGCGCACATCCAGCGGCGTCCTGAACTCGATCTCGGTCCGGTCGCCGTCGTCGCTCCGTTCGAGCGAGCGCGTCAGGAATGCCCGCACATTCGTTGCACCGGTGCGATCGCGCAGGATCATCTTGCCCTCGGCGGAGTACGACCCGTAGCCCTCGGCCTGCTTCCTGGCCTCGAGCGCTATCTCCATACCGCGAACCTTGTCGCCCGCCTCAGCCGCCAGAGCCTCGGATGCGAGGCCGCAGGTCAGTGTCAGGATCATGGCGTAGCCGAGCGCCCTCATCTCTTGTCTCCGCGATCGAATTTCAAAAGCAAGCCAGGCAGCATCACGAATTCCGTGACCATGGCGATGAGGATGATCAACGCCGACAGCACGCCCATCAGCGCAGTGATCTTGAAACTGGACAGACCCAGGAGCGCGAAGCCGAGGCCAAGCGCCACCGATGACAGGATGATGGCCGAGCCCGTGTAGGTGAGGGTCTCCCGCACCGCAGCCTCTGGCGAAAGACCGTGTACCCGCTGGGCGAATCGATACTTGCTCAGGGTGTGGACCGTATCGTCCGTGACGATGCCGTAAGTCATCGCGGTAACCACCGAGATCGCCAGGTTGACCTCGCCGCCGAGGAGCCCCCACAGGCCGAATGCCATGAACGCCGGCGTCAGGTTCGGGATCAGGCTTATCAAGCCCATGCGCCAGCTTCGAAGCGCGACGAGCATGATCAGCGACACCACCAGCACCGAAATGAAGGTGCCGAGCAGCATCAGCCGGATGTTGCGCTTGGTTATGTGCGCATAGACCACCGAAAGTCCCGTCGCATCGGCGAAATATTGCGGCGCATTCTGCTTCAGCCAAGCCTCGCCGGCGTCGGCGAGCGCAACGATGGAATTGGAAGAGACATCGGCCAGATGGACGGAGACGACGCTTTCCGAGCGGCTCACATCGACGATGGTATTGAGATCGTGGCCGGGCGGCAGCGACAGCTCGTAGAGAAACAGATACTGCGCCGCCATCTCGCGCGTTTCCGGCAGCCGGTCGAAGGCCGGATCGTCGCCGTTCATGGCCCGATTGAGGCGCCGCATGACGTCGGCGAACGTGCTGACATGTATCACATGGTCCTGTTGCCGGTACCAGTTGGCGAATTCGTCGAGCTTGCGGAGATATTCGGGATCCGTGATGCCGTCCTTACCGGCCGACGGGACCGAGAAGGTGACACCATTGAGTCCGGTCAGCCGCTTCTCCATGAACTCCGTATCGACACGGAACGGAAAATCGCGGTCGAAATAGCGGACGAAATTGTCGTCGATCTCGATCCGCGGGATGAAAATGCAAAGAAGCGGGACGGTCAGACAGGCGCCCCACAGAAGCTTGCGGTGGCGCACCACGATGTAACTCGCCACGCGGCTCATGAGTCGGTGCTCGAGACCGTCGGGCGACCGCTCAGGCAGCGGCAACAGCGACAGCAATGCCGGCATGAACGTCACCGTCAGCACGCAGCCGCAGATCGATCCAACGGCCACCATGTTGCCCAACTCGGACAGAGGTGGAGAGTCGCTGAAATTGAGCGACAGGAATCCGACGATCGTCGTCAGCGTCTTGATGATCGTCGGCAGCAGATTGATGCGTATGGCGACAGCAACCGCCTTCCTGCGATCACCTAGCCTCGCCTGCTGCTGGATCACCGAGGTGACGAAATGCACGCAGTCGGCAAAGAACAGGGTCATGATCACCGCCGGTGACGCACCGCTCGCGCTATTCAGCACCTGGCCCAACCATCCATAGAGACCAAGGGTTGCCGCGACCGTCAGTCCGATCACCAGCATCGTTACGGCGGTTACCGTTATCGAGCGCATACCTGCCCAGAGTATCAGGACGATCAGGATCGCCATGGCGGGCAGCAGCGTGAGCATGTCCTGCCGGCCGGCCTCGGCGAAGGCCCGGTCGGCAAGCACGCCGCCGGTCAGCCGCAGCTCGATTTCGGGATGAAGCGCGCGAAACTCGTCGGCGGTGTGCTGTACGAACTCGACGATTTCGGTGACTTCCGCCGGCGTATCCTTGGGGCGTGTGATCAGCACGTTCACCGCTGTCACGTCGCCCTTGCCCGCCACCACGCGATCGACAAGCTCGCGATCGCGCATCACGCGCTGACGGATGTCGGCCACGCGCTCCGGGGTCAGCGCGGTCTTTGGATCATAGACCGGCGCCACGCGCAGGTCGTCGCCCTCGGCCGTCAGTTCCTGATAACTCGTCAGGGATTCGACCCGGATGACGTAGGGTGTTTGCCAGCCTTTCTGTGTGAGTTCATCGATGGCCCGCAGATTGGCGGCGGTGAAGACGTCGCCGTTCCTCGGCGCCAGTACGAAGATGACATTTGTCAGCTTGGCGTACTTTTCTTGCATCCGGTCTAGCAGGATGCGCTCGGGATTCTCCGGACCGAAGAAGCTGCGCGTATCCGGGTTGAACGTGAGCCGCATGATGCCCAGCGACGCGACGGCGACGAGCAGCAGCGTCAACACGATGATCGGCCAGCGCCAGCGCAGCACGAACCAACCATATCGATCGGACCCCAGCGTCCAATCCTGGCCGGTATCGTCGGCGAGATCGGCCGGCTGACGGTCGTTCATGCTGTCACCTGGCCTGCTGTCGTCCGGTCCAGGTATCCAAACTTGGTGACGCCAGCGCCACAAGATCCCTCAGCGTTGCATCGGGTTCTCCGATGATCCGCCGGAGAATCCCGACAAAGCCGTCGAGGACCCTGTTGGCCTCCTCGGCGCTGAACAGATGCACTGCGTACTGCAATTGCAGCATGAGGCTGCCGTCCATCTCCTGATAGTAGATCAGCGCGTCCACGGTCTGGTCGCCTGCCTCGGGCGCGTGCGTCGGCAGCAGCGAGAGCTCCAGTTCGCCGAAGCGATGAATGGTGCCTGGCGGGCTGAAGAAGATGCGCTCGAACCCGGCACGCGCGGCGTTGTCCGGCCGTGCCATCGATACGCCGAACTGGCCGTTCGGCAGTTTCCCTTCCTTGCCTCCGGCAGCCTGTTCGATGAGATGTAGCGGGTAGGCCGAATGCGGCAGCACCTCTGCCCAACCCGAAGACACCGTCGCCACATGGTCGCGGAAGGAAGCCTCCGGGTCGAAGGAAGAGCGCAGCAGCGTAACGTTGGCGAGCCAGCCGAGCAGGTGTTCCTGAGCCGCGCTCTGCCGGTTGGCGAAGGTGGAGGCGACGAGCAGGTCGGTGCCGCCCGTCAGCCCGTGCAGCACGACATGGCCGGCAGCCGTCATGAGCGAGTGCAGAGGCACACCGAGACGCCGCGCGGTGGCGCGCACGGGGAGGTCAGTCTCGTGGGCGATGAAACGGTATACCGAGGCCGCTTCGCCGTGCGGATTGGTTATGCCGGGCTTGGCGAGGAGCTGGCCGATCGGCTCGGGCGCTGCGGTGAGATACCGCTCCCAGAACTTGCGGTCGGCCTTGCCGGCTTCACCCTCGAACTGGCGCCGCTGGTCATGGAAGAAGTCGAAAAGATCCCGGGATTCCAGCAGGTCGGCGCTGCCGTGTACGCCAAAATAGCGCTCCAGGATCTCGCGGATGACCAAGCCGAAGGTTTGCCCGTCCATCAGCGTGTGATGGGCGCGCACCAGCAGTACCATCCGCTGGCCCGGCCGGCGGTAGATCCGCAGCCCGATCAGCCGGTCGCGCCGCAGATCGTGAACCCGGGCGACGGCAGCGTCCAGATCGGCCTGGAACTCGGCGTCGGTCCAGGACGCGGCCTCGACCAGATCGACCTTGAACGATGACACCGGCCAGAGCTCGACCGTTCGGCGGCCGTCAATCTCGGGAAAATAGGAGCGCAGCCCGTCGTGCGCGGCAACCGTCGCGCGGAAGGCTTCCTCGACCCGACTGATGTCCACGCCCGGGCGGATCGACAGCGCGCCGACAAGCTCCATCCAGCCATAACGAGCGATGGGGCCCTCATTGTCGAGGACGTCCAGCGCCCATTCCTGCCGCAGCGACAGAATGCGGTCACCGCGGGCATGCGTGGCGCCCTTTGCTTCTTCCGACTTCTGCGCCGTGGACGTATCGAGCACCTCGGCAATCGTATTGGCGAGGCTCTCCACCGTCGGCTTCTGCAGGAACTTGTCGACCCGGAGGGTGATGCCGATCTCGCTCTCGATCCGGTTCTTGAGCTGGAATGAGGTCAGCGAGTCGAGGCCCAGTTCGTTGAGCGCCCGGCCCGGCTCGATCTTTCCGGCGTCAACCTTGAGCACGCGCGCGATCTGTTGGGTCAGGAAGGCCCTCAGCAGCCGGAGCCGGTCCGCGCCCTTGGCTGCCATCAGTTCGTTGCGCACCTTGCCGCCGCCTGAGGAAGAGGCGGTATCGGCGGCGACTTCGGAAAAGCGACGCAGCCGTTGGATCGACGGATTGGCGCGCCCCAAGGCCTGCCAGTCGACCTTGCAATAGCCGACCGCCGCCGCGTTCTTGCGCATGACCACGCCGAGCCCGGTCAGCGCCTCCTCGAGAGACAATGGCGGCATGCCCATGGTTTTCAGATATTTCAGAATCGCCTTGTCGCGCTGCACGGCGCCCGCGCCGCCCAGCGCGCCCCAGTTCACCGTCACCGCTGGCAGGCCCAGCCTTCGCCGGTGAGCAGAGAGCAGATCCAGGAAGCGATTGCCGGCGACGTAGTTCGCCTGCCCCGACGATCCCAGCACAGCCGCCATGGACGAGAACATGACGAAATGATCCAGCGGCAAGGCCTGTGTCGCCTGGTGCAGGTTCCATGCGCCGACGATCTTGGGAGCCATGACCCGCATCATCCGGTCGGTATCCAGCTGGTTGATGAAGCCGTCGTCGAGCACCATCGCGCTGTGAACTACGCCGCGAAGAGCGACACCGTCGGCGGCGATGCGGGCGAGCACCGCGTCGACGTCCGACCGCTGTGTCACATCGGCTGCGATGGCGTGCGCCGTGACGCCCTGACGCGCGAGATCGGCCAGGAGCGCCTTCGCTTCCGGACGATCGCCGCCCGAGCGGCCCAGCAGATAGAGGTGCCCGGCACCGTGCGCGGCGAAATACCGGGCGGCCTCGGCGCCGAAGCCGCCGAGGCCGCCGGTGATCAGATACGCGCCGTCCTTCGCCAGGAGCAAGGGCATGTTGGTCGACAGATCGACTTCTATCCCATCGGCCTCGAAATCGACCACGACCTTGCCGATATGACCGGCCTGCGCCATGGTCCGGAAGGCGTCCTGGACCCGTGATGCAGGGAAGACATGGGTCGGCAGCGGCTTGAGCTTGCCGGCCTCGAACAGTGCCAGCATCTCGGTGAAGACTTCCTTCACCGCTTCCGGATCGTCCCGATCCATACGCGCCATGTCGAGCACGAAGAGCGAGCCGTTGTGGCGGAGCGCGCGCAACCCCAGCGCGCTGTCGCCGTAGATGTCCCGCTTGCCGATTTCGACGAAGCGTCCATTCGGCGCCAGCAGGCCCGCCGCCAGTGGAATGGCCTCGCCGGCGAGGGCGTTCAGCACGATGTCGACGCCGCGCCCCCGGGTGACGCTGCGTACCTCCTCCGCAAAGCTCAATGAACGGGAGTCGAAGACGTGTTTGACGCCGATCTTGTGGAGGTAGGCGCGTTTGGACGGACTTCCCGCCGTGGAAATCACATCGGCGCCGAAGTGCCGGGCGATCTGGATCGCCGCCAGACCGACGCCGCCGGTGCCGAGATGCACCAGCACCGTATCGCCCTTGCGGATGCGCGCCAGCCGCACCAGCCCATAATAGGCGGTCGCGAATGCCGAGGGCACGGTGGCGGCTTCGATATAGCTCATGCGCTTCGGCACGGGATAGACGGAGTCTGCGGCGACGACGATCTCGCTGCGGAAACAGCCTCTCGCGGACCCCATGATGCGATCACCGGGCTTGAAGCCTTTCACGCCCGGCCCCGTCGCGGTGACGATGCCGGCGCATTCGAGGCCGAGCGCCTCCCATGCAGCGCCGTCTTCGGCGTCGGATGGGAGCAGACCGGTAGCGGCCATGACATCGCGGAAATTCAGTCCGCCAGCCTTGACCGAGACCAGCAGTTCTCCCTTTCCGGGCCGCAGCGCGCCGGTTTCGACCAGGTGCAGGTTATCGAGATCGCCGGGGCCGGTCATGGCAAGCCGGTAGTGACGGCTATCCACCGCCGTCGCGGCGGGCGCCGCACGCGGCGGCAGGGTGGTCTCCTCCGCCTCGCGCAGGCGTGGGACGTACCAGGCCCTGTCGCGTAACGCTATTTCGGTATCGTCGGTGCCGCCGAGCAGGACGGTAGCCGCCGACCTGGCCTGCTCGCTGGCCCTGGCGCCCCGGGGATCGAGGTCTAGCAGCGTCGCGCGGTAATCGCCGTGCTCCGTGAGTGCGGTGCGGACAAAGCCCGCCAATGGCGCTCCGGCCATGGCGCCGGCCAGCTTTCTCTTGTCGGCGAGGCTTTCACCCGCCGCCAACGCGCCCTGGCTGAGCAACCACAGCCGAGGCGTGGCGCCGCCCGCGCGCACCAGCGCCTGCAGCAGATGCAGCACGGCTATGGTGGAGCGCATCTCGTTACGCAGCAGTGATGCCGTGTCGAAGTCCTTGGTTTGGGCGAGCTTCAGGCTCCAGCCGAAAGCAATTCCGGCGAGCTTCCTGCGCTTTCCCAGCACCCGCAAAAGGAGGTCGAAATCCTCGCCGCTGGCCGGGTCGATCTCGAAGCGGTCTGCGCCGGCTTCGCTGAATTTCCGTCCAGCCGTGACCGTGACGACATGGGCGCCAGCCCTGGCAAGCGACCCTGCGACGTCAGCGGACAGGCCCGATCCATCGGCGAAAACCAGCCAGTTCTGGCCGCGTCCCGGCCTGTCACCGCTGGCGAGCCGGGGTTCGGTCTCGGCCCACTCCTCGACGACATAGGTGGGCCGCAGTTCCTGGCCTTTTTTGGCGCTGCGGGCGCGGAACGGGATGGCGCGGGTGGTAAAGCCATCCATCCGCAAGACAATGCGGCCGTCACGATCGAGAATGCTGACATCGGTGACAGATCCAAACTCGTCGATCTTTGCCGAACTGCCGATCGTCCAGAGCGCGCCTTCTACCGGTCGGCGGTTCAGGATGACGCGCTCAACGCGCACAGGCAGATAAAGCAAGTCAGAGGTCTCGTCGCTGCCGACGCCTGACTCGATGCCAAAACCGACGTGCAGCGCGGAGTCCAGGAGCGCGGGGTGGAAATGCATCTCGCGACCGGCAAGATTCCTGCGCTCCACGAGGCCGACCGCCCTCTCCGTGCCCGGCCACAGCTTCCGCAACCCCTGAAAATCGGGTCCGTAGGCATAGCCTCGCCCGGCGACCCGCTTGTACAGCTTTGCTGCCGGGATGAAGGGGCCCGAAGGCGGGGTCGGCGGCACGGGATCACGTTCCACCAGATGCGGCACGGAGCGGACGATGCCGCGGGCGCGCAATGTCCATTCGAGATTGCTGCCGCGCGCACGGCTGTAGATCGAAACTCGCGAGCGCGACGGTTCGTAGACCGTCTGAAGCATCTCGTTGCGGTCGCCGGACAACATCATGGCTTCGAGTATCTCGACGTTTTCCAGTTCGATGGCGCCCTCGCCGAAGAGTTCGACGCCGGCCGCAAACATAATCTCCATGTAGCCTGCGCCCGGGAACACCACCGAGCCGTCGATGACATGGCCTAGCAGGAACTGGTGATGGTCGAGCGAGTATTCGGTGATCCACGTCGGCACCGGCCCAAGGGCGCGGCCGCCAAGCAGGGGATGCGGACGCGGCGCGAAGAGCGCGTTGCGCTGCTCTTCCGACTCCATCCAGTACGGCTTGGTTTCGAAGGGGTACAGCGGCAGCGGCCGGCGCGGGACGTGAGCGCCGTAAAATGCGGCCCAGTCCGGCTCCACGCCGTTGGTGTACAGAGTCGCCAGCGCGCTCATCAGCGTGCGGTCATGCGGCTCGTCGCGCCGGAGCGATGCAGCGACGACGGCGGCGGAGCCAGCCTCGGCTGCGATCCCGGATATCATGGCCGAGAGGTTGGTGTGCGGCCCAATCTCGACGAAGGTATCGGCGCCGGTGCGGAACGCCTCGCGCATCGCGGGTTCGAACAGCACCGGGTCACGAGCGTTGCGCCACCAGTAGACCGCATCCACCGTCTGGCCCGGCAACACGCGGCCGGACACTGTCGAGATCATCGGTATACGGCCAGGCGCCGGATGCAATGCGCCGACGGCGGAGAAGAACTCGTCGCGCAGCGGGTCCATGTGGAAGCAGTGCGGCGCATAATCGACCTTCAGGACGCGAGCGAAGAAATCCTCGCCATATTTCTCCTGCAGTCGCCGCACGGTGTCGCGCACGACGGCAGCGTCTCCGGCGATGTTGACCATGGACGGTCCGTTGACGGCGGCTATCTCGACCAGAGTGACGCCCCAGTCGGCCAGATCGGCTTCCATTTGCTCTCGCGACAGCGCGATGGTGGCGATACCGCCTTTGCCCTCCAGCCGGCTCTGCAGGCTTGAGCGGTTCCAGATGATGCGCGCAGCCTCGCTGGTGGAGAGAATGCCGGCGGTATGGGCCGCCGCCATCTCGCCCACGGAGTGGCCAATGACCATTTCGGGCTCGATGCCCCATGCGCGCCAACGCGCCACTAGGCCGATCTGCAGCGCGAACAGGCCGGGTTGGGTGTACAACGTCCGGTTGATCCTGCTCTCGGCTTCGCCCTTGAGCAGTTCCTCCTTGATCGACCAGCCGGAATGCTGCGTGTACAGACCGTCGAACTCGTCGACGGCAGCGGCAAAGACGGGGTCGGAGCGCAGCAGGCCCTGTGCCATGCCCCACCATTGGCCGCCCTGTCCGGGGAACGTGAAGGCGAGCTTGCCGCCGTCCCGGCGCCGACCGAGGACCAGCCTCGGGTCCGGCTTGCTCTTGGCTTCGGCGCCGATCTGTCGCGGTGCCAGGCGCAGCGTGTCGGCCACGGCCTCGGCGGATTCGGCGAGCACTGCGGCGCGGTGGGTCAGGTGAGACCGCCGGAGCGCCAGGTTCGCCGCGACTTCCGTCACGCTCTGGTCGGTGGCGCCGCCTGCCTTGACGCACGCACCGAGTTGACGTGCCATTTGCGACAGCGCCCCTTCCGACTGCGCGCCGAAGGGAACGAACCAGTATTTCCGGTAGGCATGGTCATGGGGGGCAAAGGCGCCATTGGCCTTCGGCGCCTCTTCCAGCACGGCACAGGCATTGGTGCCACCGAAGCCGAAGGAATTGACCGCCGCGCGCCGCGGACGATCCGTATCGGCCTTCCACGCCTGATGCTCGAGCGGCAGCGACAGACCGAGATCGTCAAACGCGATGTTGGGATTGGGCCGGCTGAAATTGATGTTGCGGGGAATCTCGCGGCGATCGAGGCTCAGCGCTGTCTTGATCAGGCCGGTGATGCCAGCGGCGGATTCGAGGTGGCCGGTATTGGTCTTGCCGGCACCGACGATGATCCTTGCGCGGCGACTGCGCTCGGCGCCGAACACCATGCCGATCGCATTGGCCTCGATCGGATCGCCGACCGGAGTCCCGGTGCCGTGGGATTCGATAAAATCGATGTCGGCTGGCGTCAGTGCGGCGCGCCGGCAGGCTTCCGCGAGCATGTCGGCCTGGGCTTCGGCGCTGGGGACGGTGATCGTGCTGGTCTGGCCGTCCTGGTTGACGCAGGTTGCGCGGATCACGGCGTAGACGTGATCGCCGTCGGCGACCGCCGTCGACAGCGGCTTGATCACCACTGCGCCGGCGCCCTCGCCCCGGACATAACCGTCGGCATTCGCATCGAAGGTCCGGATGCGCCCGGTGGGCGACATCATGTTGGCTTTGCTGAAGTTGATGAACACGCCGGGATCGAGCAGCGCGTTGGTGCCGCTGGCGATGGCGAAATCACTGATGCCGCTCCAGATGGCGTTGCATGCCATTTCCGTGGCGACCAGGGAGGACGAGCAGGCGGTATCGACCGCCGCGCTTGGGCCCTTGAGGTCGAACTTGTGCGAGATCCGGTTGGCGATGATGCTCATCGCGCCGCCGGTTCCCGCGTGGACGTTCTCGCCGGTACGGCGGAATCGCTGGATCTGGGTGTAGTCGGTGCCGGAAACCCCGGTGAATACCGCGCCGTTGGCGCCCTTGATCCGCTCGGCGGAAATGCCGGCGTCCTCGAACGCCTCCCAGACGACCATCAGGAGCAACCGCTGCTGCGGGTCCATGACCTCGGCCTCGCGGGGAGAGATGCCGAAGAACTCCGCGTCGAAATCGCGTACGCTGTCGATGAACCCGCCCCACTTGGTGCGCGCACGGCCGACGGCGCCGGGATTTTCGTCGTAGAGCAGGTCGATGTTCCAGCGGTCGGACGGCACCTCGCGAATGCCGCACCGGCCCTGTGCGAGCGCAGCCCAGAACCTGTCAGGCGTTGTCCCGCCGGCCGGCAGACGGCAGCCAATGCCGACTATGGCCAATGGTTCGCGCTCGCCGAAGCGCTGCGACATCTAACTTATCCCCCTACCCAAACTCAGCCAAGCGGTGCCAGCGTCGATGACTCAGGCGAACTCCGGATTGACCGCCCGTCACTTGTAAAGGAAGTGCGCCCCCGCGCCAATTCCCGGGCTACCCCATTCTGACTTTCAAGATTGCCTCCTCGGCACCGTGGCATAATTGTGCAATGCGCCGGTACAAAAATCATTGGCCGCTAGCCTGTCTTATTCATGAGGCGTTTGGCCCGGGCTCTTACAGCTTGGTTTGAGGTTTTGCGCTTTACGCGGGACGCAGCTTCTGGTGGCGCTGGGAGCGGCGCGATTTTGCAGGGTTTGGCGTGGTTGCGGGGACAGGTTCTGATCG
>CAMDTB010000076.1 GCA_945907245.1 Rhizobium sp. Q54 | reverse complement strand
GAGCGGATGTTCTCCCAGAACGGCCAGAACGGGTGGCCGTCGCGGTCCATCCAGTCGAGGAAATATTGCCGGATCGACTCCGGTGGCTTCCCGATCGGCGGTCCGACCCGACCGGGCGTGTCGTTCAGCATGTCGTACCAGGTCTGGTTGGCGTTGGCGTGGTGGTTGTACATGCTCCACACCACGTCGCGCCCGTCCCGGCCGATATAGACGTACCTGGCCCTGGGCGAGAACACGAGAGCGTCGACCGGCAGATGGGTCTTCAGGAAGCGCCGGTGGGTCTGTGCTTCGATCGCCGGCAGCTTCATTTCCTTAGGCGGCACCCGAAGGTCGACCCAGGGCGACATCTCGCCCACGTCCACCTCGGCCGAGCCGTCGAACAGCAGTTGGCCGATGATCTGCTGAGTCCAGGTCGTGCCCGATTTGGCGTAGGTGCCGACGATGATGTCGCCGTCACGGAAGCGGAAATCGTTCCACACCGTGGAATCGAAATGATGGTTCTGGAACTCGCGCGTCTTGCGCGGCCATGCCAGGTCGCTCATGGGCGGCGGAACCTTTCAGGCTGCGTCTGCGGGCGGCAGGAAGAATTTCTCGAAGTTCTCGATGGTCGCGAAGTCCAGATATTCCGCCTGGAAGGCGGGCGGCAGGATCTCCAGCATGTAGAGGTTGTCGACCCAGAACTCGACGACGTGGAACGGGCCGCGATCGCAGGTTTCGGTCCGCCAGCCCTCGCGCCGGCCGATGGCGATCACCTGGTCCTCGGAGATGTCGACGCCGACGGCGAGGTGGGATTCGGAGGGCGCGGGCGCGTGCTGGATTTCCACATGGGCGCCGCCTTCGCCGGGCACCAGGACTTGGCCGGCCGGATAGAATTCGATCGCCGTGCCCTTGTCGTCGCCCTTGATGGCGATGTGGGAGTTCGGGAATACCGGGAAGGGCAGCGCGCGCCCATTCCACAGTTCTGCCATCACGCGAGCGGCCCGCTCCGGATCGCGTGATGGAAATGACGCATGGTGCAGCATTGATCAGTCCCCTGAGCAAGTGTGACGGCCGGAACGGTCACGACTTTACTTTAGCCTAACCGTGCGGACGCGACGAGACGTAGGAACGAGGTACCACCTGCGCCATCGTGCGCCGGATCAAAACGCCGGTGCGAAACCGCACGCGGGCGCTACACCTGCGCGCTCGGACGGCCGCTGACGGCGGCATGCCAGCGCTGCAGGTTCGGCTGGTCGTCGCCGATCCTGGCGCGGATCACCCGGGCGAAATCGATCGCCACCATGGCGGTCATGTCGGCGATGCTGTAGCGCTCACCTGCGACAAACTCCGCCTCGCCCAGCCGCTGCTCCATGAACCCCAGGAAGTTGGCAAAGCGCTGCTTGCCACGCTCGGCCAGTTCGGGGATCTGCGCGAAATCCATCGGGCCGGTGACCGCCCGGTCCTTGAAGAAGGCGTTGCCGTTGCGGAAGGCTTCCGACACGGCCATGAAGCCGTGCTGCTCGACGCGGCGGTCCCACATCATCACCACGGCGCGCTCCAGCGGATTTCGGCCGCACAGCGGCGGGTCAGGATAGACTTCTTCCAGGTAGCGGCAGATCGCAGTGCTTTCGGTCAGGACCGTGCCATCGTCCAGCGCCAGCGCCGGCACCTCCAGCATGGGGTTGACCTTGCCATAGTCGCCGGCGAGTTGGGCGCGGGAGCCCAGGTCGACCTCGACCGACGGGATGTCGAGGCCCTTCTCGGCGATGAACACCCGGACGCGGCGCGCGTTGGGCGCCATTTTGAAGTCATAGAGCTGCATGGTTTCCTCCGTTCGCTCCCGGCACGTTATGCCGGGGCGGGCGGGCCGTGCAAGCAGGCTAGGGGAGGTTGAGCGTCTTGGCGATGGCGTCCCACGAAACCAGCTTGAAGTTCTGGTTCGCGTCAGGGTCGGTGTTGTGTCCGTCCTGGACCACGAAAAGGCCGCCGGGGAAGTCGACGCCGAGCGGTGCGCTCACCACCTCGATGCCGTCCGTCTCGGTGACGCCGTCGACCGCTCCCTTGGCGATGATGAACGAGCCCTTGTAGGCGTAGCCGCCGCCCAGGTCGAACACGGCGAAGCTGCTGTTCCCCTGGCTTGAGGCGATCAGGTAGTTGCCTGTCATGCCCCGATAGATGGCGAGGCCTTCGAGGTCGGCGGCCAGCCTGGCATTGTCGGCAAGCTTGATGATCGGGGTGGCGGTCGCGGGCTGGTCCGGTTCGGCCGGAAACGACCAGATGCCGACATTCTCCTCGGCGAAATAGACGGTCGCGGTCTGGTCGTCGGCGACGCAGCCTTCCGACTGGGTGGCCAGCGTCAGGTCGCGCACCTTGGCGGCGGTCGCCGTGCCGTCAGCAAGGTCGATTCGCCATTGAGCAGCATTCTTTTCCTTGTCGGTCATGAATGCGTAGAGGGTTCCGCTGGCGCTCTTGTAGAGGCAGAAGCCATAGGGATCGGTGAAGCCAGTGGGAATGCGCTCGGCGAGAGCCGAGACCTGGCGCGTCGCGGCGTCCAGCTTGAACAGGGCGACGGCCTTCTTGTCACGGTCGCTTGCGCCGACGACGACGGTGTCGGCGCCGTTCACGGTCATTGTCCGCAGGTCGACGTTGTTCAGCCGGCCTTCGGGCAGGAACTGGATCTGCTTGCCGTCGAGGCCATAGGTGAACAGGCCGGACTTCTTGGCCGTGCCGATGACCACGCTGCGCGACGGGTCGGCCGGATCGACCCAGATTTCCGGGTCGTCGGCCGCGTCCTCGGCGGTGTCCACCGGATCGGTCTCGCGGACGGCGGTCACGGCGGGCGCGTCGAGCTGCACGGGCGCCGGCTCCTCGGCGCCTGCCAGCGGCTGGGCGGGCGCCTCGGTGGCCGTGTTGTCGCCGCAGGCGCCGAGGGTCAAGAGGGCCAAAGCCGCGGTGGGCAGGATACGGTTCATCTGTCGTCCTCTCTAGAAAGTTGCCTTCGCGCCGAACTTGCCGGTCCAGGAGTAGCGCTCGTACTGCAGCAGCCGGTCGCCGCCGGGTCCGCGCTGGAACGCGACATAGGGCGCATCGTTCAGGTTGATGAATTCAGCAAAGACCTGGATGTTCGGCGTCACCTTGTACTTGATGCTGACATCGATCTGGAAATGGTCACGGACATACCTGTCCTCGTCGGCGTCGCCGCCCAGTTCGTCGAGGTAGACGTCCCGGTAGCTGCCGGCGACACGGAAGCTGAACGGACCCTTCTCGTAGCCGATCATGGCGTTGAACGTGTTCTTGGCCGACGACGGCAGCGGAACGACGCGGCCGTCCACCTCGCCCTTCGCGTCGGTGTAGGTATAGTTGAAGCCGAGGACCAGGCCGTCGAACGGCGCCGGGAGGAACGTGAACGACTGCTGGTAGTTGAACTCCAGCCCCTTGACTTTGGCGGTCTCGCCATTGATCGGGATCACCGCCTCGGACGCGAAGATGCCGTTGAAGGTGATGTCCTCGAATTCCTGGGCGACGATGAAGTTCTTGACCTGCTTGTAGAAGAAGCCGCCCTGCACCACGGCGTTGTTGCCGAAGTACCACTCGGCGCTCAGGTCGAAGTTCCAGGCGCGGTAGGGCAGCAGGTCCGGATTGCCGAATTCGCCTTCCCGGTCGCCCTCGTCGTTCTGTTCGACAAGGAAGATCGGCGCCAGCTGCTCGATGTTCGGCCGCACGACGCTGCGCGACACGGCGCCGCGGAAGATGAGATCCTTCCGGGCCTCGTAGCGGATGTTCAGGCTGGGCAGCCAGTCGGTATAGCGCCGGCGGAAGCTGGTTGGCGTCACGATCAGCGTGTCCTCCTCCAGTTCCTCGCCGTCCAGGATCGCGCCTTCCTCCAGCAACTCGGTAAAGTTGGCCTGGATCAGGTTCCTCGTGTGCTCGACGCGCACGCCGCCGATCACCCGCAGCGATCCGTTGTCGTATCGGCCCAGAAGATAGCCGGCGAAGATGTCCTCGGACACGTCATAGTCGCCGACGGCGGATTCGAAATCCGTATCGATGTCGCTCAGCTCGAACGACGAGAAGTTCTGTTCGAAGAAACGCCGCACCAAGGGGCCATCGGCTTGCGGCTCCACGTCGGCGAGGCCGTATGACTGCGCGCCCAGCACGTCCGCCAGCGTGTAGTCGCCGTCGAAGCCGTCATAGATCGCGGCCGTGAGGTCATAGGTCTTGTGGCGGAGGCGGACCTTGCCGCCGCCCTGCACCTCGATCGAGCCCTGCGACAGCGCGAACTCGCGCTTGACGTCGATCTTGCCGGCCCATTCCTGGTCGTCGGCGAGGCCGAGAATGGCCCCTTCGACGGAATCGAACTCGTATTCCGAAGGGCCGAAGAACGTGTCGGCGCCCGCCGTCACCATGTAGGCCGGCCGGGTGAAGTCGGAATAGTCGAAGGCGACGCCGAAATCGCCGGGGTCCTCGAAGCCCAGCTCGAACGCGGTCGGATCGAGCGAATTGACCTCCTTCTCGCGCGCCTACGAGTAGGAACCCTGGTAGTTGATGGTCCACGGACCGGCGAAGGTTTCGCCGCCGAAGGTGATGGAGGTGATGGTCTGGGCCTCGAACCGGTCCTTCACGTCGCGAACGATCGTGATCTCGCCATCGTCCGAGAGGAACGTGGCGCCGTCCCCGTCGCCGCTGCTCGGCTCCTCGTCGAATTCCATGATCAGGGTCTTGCGATACTCCTGGTCCTCGAAGCGGCTGTGCAGGCCGCGCAGGAACAGGGTCGTGTCGTCGGTCAGCTTGTAGTCGAGCGACAGCGAACCGGCGATGCGGGTGCGCTTCACGTCGTAGTCGCGGAACTCGACGGTGTCGGCGAATACAACGCCGTCGTCGGTTTCGTCCCAGCCGTCCATCTCGATGTTGTCGGTCGAGAAGTTGCGCTTGTAGTACGAGAAGCCGCCGGCGATGCCCAGACGGTCGGCGACGGTGGTCGCGAAGTCGATGGCCCCCTTCGGCGACCAGTTGTTGTTCAGGTTGTTGAACGAGCCCTCGGCGGTGACCGAGACGAAGGGCTTCTTCAAGTCGAAGGCGCTGGTGGTGTTGATCTCGATCGACGCGCCGATGGTGTCGCCGTCCATGTCCGGCGTCAGGGTCTTCTTGATCTCGATGGATTCGACCAGTTCCGACGCCAGTACGTCGAGCGCGACCGAACGCGCGCCGGCTTCGGGCGCCGGGACACGCACGCCATTGATGGATGCGCTGTTCAGGTTCGGGTCGAGTCCGCGTACGGAGATGAAGCGGCCTTCGCCCTGGTCGTTGAGCACGTTGATGCCCGGCGCGCGGCGCGCCGCCTCGGCGACGTTCTGGTCCGGGAACTGGCCGATCGCGTCACGGGTCAGCACGCTCTCGACCGTGTCCGAGGCCTTCTGGCGCGAGATCGAACTGGCAAGCGTCGCCTGCTGCCCGGTGACCAGCACGCTTTCGAGGCCGGGTTTCGCGGCGGGCGCCATGACGATGTCGGCGCGTGCGCCGGGTTCGGCGACGTCGACCGTGGTCTCCACAATCTCGGCGCTGGCATAGCGCGCGCGCAGCGTATATCGCCCGGGCGCGAGATCGCCGAAGCGGAAGCTGCCGTCCGTGCCGGTCTCGGCCGTGCGGTTCAACTCGAGGATGATGACCTGGGCGCCGCCGAGCGCGCGCACGCCGCTTGTATCGCTCACGCTGCCCGACAACGATGCGGACCAGGCAGGCGATCCGACCATGCAGACTGTCAGGGCTGTCGTGGCGAGCAGCAGATTCCGGCGTGATGCCTTGCGCATAATGCGTCCCCCTCCCGGCGGCGAAGGCGCCGCGTGATGGGCCGTGCATATCGGCGGATTGTTTCAGGAAGGTTGATTATTGGTGAATAGATGGTGACCGGCGGGTCGCGGGGTCGCGCTCGCCGCGGCGGACCGGGCTCCGGGTGCTACACGCATGGCCGCCATGTCCGCGGCGGGCGGGATGGCCCTGTTCGACGAGGGTCATTTTGTCGCTTCCGTCACCCGGACCCTGTGGTAACAATGGCCGCGGATTCACGATGGGAGGATGAGACATGGCCATCAGGTTCGACGGACGGGTCGCGATCGTCACGGGCGCAGGCGGCGGCGTGGGGCGGGCTCACGCCATGGAGCTGGCGCGCCGGGGCGCGAAGGTCGTGGTCAATGACCTGGGCGGCGCCATCGACGGCAGTGGCGGCTCGAGCGCGGCGGCGGACGCCGTGGTGGCCGAGATCAAGGCTGCCGGCGGCGAGGCCATGTCCGATGGCTGCAGCGTCACCGACGAGGGCGGCGTGGGCAACATGGTCCAGAAGATTATGGACACCTGGGGCCGCATCGACATCCTGATCAACAACGCCGGCATCCTGCGTGACAAGACCTTCGCCAAGATGGACATCGCCGATTTCCGGGCCGTGCTCGACGTGCACCTGATGGGCTCGGTGATCTGCTCGCGCGCGGTGTGGCCGATCATGCGCCAGCAGCAATATGGCCGCATCGTCGTCACCACCTCGGTGACCGGCCTGCACGGCAATTTCGGCCAGACCAACTACGGTGCGGCCAAGGCCGGCCTGTATGGCTTCATGAACGTGGCCAAGCTGGAAGGCGAGCGCGACAACATCCGCGTCAACACAATCTCGCCCTTCGCGCTGACCCGCATGACCGAGAGCATGATCACCGGCGAGCGCGCCGCCATGTACGCGCCCGAGCTGGTGTCGCCCGCCGTCATATACCTGGTCAGCGAGGACGCGCCGACCGGCATGATCCTCAGCGCCGGTGCCGGCACGGTGTCGCGCGCCGCCATGGTCGAGACCCAGGGCGTCAATTTCGGCATGAACATCACCGCCGAGGACGTGGCCGCCCATATCGGCGAGATCGGCGACCTGTCGACCGCCAGGCCGATGCGCGACGCCGGCGAGCAGAGCAAGAAGAACGCCGAGACCTTGGCGAAAGCGCCGCTGAACGGCTGAGAACTGGTTAAGGGAGCGAGGGTAGGCCCGGCGCCGCGGGGACACGGCGCCGGGTTTTCTTTTTCCGGGCTGGAGCGGTTTCAGCCAAAGCTGAACAGCTCCAGCGTCCTTCGCCGGGGCTTTCGGGCGGCAAGGCGATTCCGCCTTGCCTGAAAGCGCTCTAAGCCGCCGCCCTCACATCCCCCGCTTTCAGCCGCCGGATATTGGCAAGCGTCTGTGCGCAGGCCGCCGCCACTTCCGTGCCCTTGACCACGAAGTGATCGCGGAAGAAGCGATGGTGCTCGTCGTGCTCGTGGAAGTGTCGCGGCGTCAGCACGGCCGACAGCACCGGCACGTCGGTGTCGAGTTGCACGCGCATCAGCCCGCCGATCACGGCGTCCGACACGTATTCATGGGCGTAGATGCCGCCATTGACGACGAGGCCGGTGGCGACGATGGCCTCATAGCGTCCCGATGCCGCCAGGATCTTGGCGTGCAGCGGGATCTCGAACACGCCGGGAACCTCGAAGAAGTCCATGGCGCTTTCGGCAATGCCGCGCCTGCCCATCTCGCGGACGAACGCGGTCCGGCACTGGTCGACGATGTCGCGGTGCCAGCAGGCCTGGATGAAGGCGATCCTGCCTGTTTCGCCAATTTGCGTGGTCGTGGTGGTGTTCTGGTTGCTCTGATTCATGGTGCTCCCTTTCGCAAAGCAAGAACCAGGGCGCACGGGCCAAAAAACGGCGATCCGCTTGCGCGCATGCCGCTTTGGTTATCCCGTTCTCTTCCATCCGGACTGTGACCGTCGGCTTCGGAATCGCACCAAATCTGCTGACCCCGGGGATCGTCTCCCAGGCGCTCGCGGGCTTGCGCCGAAGCGCTTACCGCCGGTGGGGACTTTCACCCCGCCCCGAGAACGTGCCGCGCCGGACCATCCGACACGGCGGACTGTTTTTAACGTGGGAGTTACGGTAGCGCAACGGCTGCTGGATCAGCCCGCGTCGTCGATGATCACCGAAGCGGCGCGCCTGGCCTGCCTTGCGGCGATGGGCGCGCCGAATTCGTGGGCGACGGCGATGGCGCCTTCGTGCAGCAGCAGCAGTTGCTGGGCCAGGTTGCGCGGGTCCTTCAGCCGGGCCGAGGTGGCGTTCTCCAGCATGTAGTCGAACACCGCCCGTTTCTGGGCGGCGGCGGCCATGTGCACCGGGTTATTCACCGCGCCGTACTCGCAGGCCGCCTTCATGAACACGCAGCCGTTGAAGCCTTCCTTTTCGAACCATTCCTCGAGCGCGTCGAAGATGGCGAGCAGCCGTTCGCCCGGCTCCTCGGCCTGGTCGGCCCGCGCGCGCAGCCAGGCGATGTAGCGGGCGCCTTCCACCTCGAGGGCAGCGACGATCAGCTCGTCCTTCGACTTGAAGTGGTTGTAGAGCGTCATCTTGGCGACGCCGGCCTCGGCCAGGATGGTGTCGATTCCGGTGGCGTGGAAGCCGTCGCGCTGGAACAGGGCGGCGGCGGTGTCGACGAGATGGTCGCGCTTGGGACTCGGCATGCAAAACTCCAGATATACCGGTCTGTTTAACAGTATCTATGCGCACGACTCGGCATTCGCAACAACATTTGGTGTTTGGAAGCTTCGTGTAACGAATTCTTGAATCAGTGCGGTCATCGTCCCATCTGCTTCCGACCGCGCCATCGTGCTGTCCCGAGTCGATGATCCGCCGACACACTCGACGAAGCGGCCCTGGTGCCGCTATAAACCGGCGCACCCAATCAACAGGAGTTTCCCCGTGGCCTCGTACCAGTACGTCTATGTCATGAAAGGCCTGTCGAAGTCCTATCCGGGCGGCAAGACGGTCATCAAGGACATCACGCTGCAGTTCCTGCCGGGCGCCAAGATCGGCGTGCTGGGCGTCAACGGCGCGGGCAAGTCGACCCTGCTGAAGATCATGGCCGGCCGCGACACCGACTATCAGGGCGAGGCGTGGGCCGCCGAGGGCATCCAGATCGGCTATTTGGAGCAGGAGCCCCATCTCGATCCCACCAAGGATGTGCTCGGCAACGTCATGGACGGCGTCCACAAGACCCAGTCGCTGATCGACGAGTTCAACGAGGTCACCGGCAAGCTGGGCGACGAGATGTCCGACGACGACATGGCCAAGCTCTACGAGCGCATGGGCGAGCTGCAGGAGCAGATCGACGCGGTCGACGGCTGGAACATCGACCGGCAGGTCGAGATCGCCATGGACGCGCTGCGCTGCCCGGCGGGCGATGCCGACGTCACCACCCTGTCGGGCGGCGAGCGCCGCCGCGTGGCACTGGCGCGGCTGCTGCTGCAGAAGCCCGACATGCTGCTGCTCGACGAACCGACCAACCATCTCGACGCCGAGAGCGTCGCGTGGCTCGAGCACTTCCTGGCCGAATATGCCGGCACCGTGCTGATGGTCACCCATGACCGCTACTTCCTCGACAACGTCACCGGCTGGATCCTCGAGCTGGATCGCGGCCGCGGCATCCCCTACGAGGGCAACTATTCAAACTGGCTGGTGCAGAAGGCCAAGCGGCTGGAGCAGGAAGGCCGCGAGGACGCCTCGCGCCAGCGCCAGCTCGCCGAGGAACTGGAATGGGTGCGCCAGTCGCCCAAGGCGCGCCAGGCCAAGTCGAAGGCCCGCCTCAAGGCCTATGACGAGCTGCTCGACAAGGCCAACGAGCGCCAGACCACCGGCACCGCGAAGATCGTCATCCCGCCCGGGCCGCGCCTCGGCAATGTGGTGATCGAGGCCAAGGGCATCTCGAAGGGCTATGGCGAGAACCTGCTGATCGACAATCTCAGCTTCCTGATGCCGCCCGGCGCGATCGTCGGCGTCATCGGCCCCAACGGCGCCGGCAAGACCACGCTGTTCCGCATGATCACTGGCCAGGAGACGCCCGATACCGGCACCTTCAAGGTCGGCGAGACGGTGAAGCTGGGCTATGTGGACCAGTCGCGCGACGCGCTCGATCCCAACAAGAACGTATGGGAGGAAATCTCCGGCGGCGTCGACGTGCTGCACCTGGGCAAGATCGATGTGCCGAGCCGCGCCTACACCGGCGCGTTCAACTTCAAGGGCGTCGACCAGCAGAAGAAGGTCGGCATCCTGTCGGGCGGCGAGCGCAACCGCGTGCACCTGGCCAAGATGCTGAAGGAGGGCAACAACCTGCTCCTCCTCGACGAGCCGACCAACGACCTGGACGTGGACACGCTGCGGGCGCTGGAGGAGGCGCTCGAGGAGTTCGCCGGCTGCGCGATCATCATCAGCCATGATCGCTGGTTCCTCGACCGCATCTGCACCCACATCATCGCCTATGAGGGCGAGAGCCAGGTGGTGTGGTTCGAGGGCAACTACCAGGACTACGAGGCCGACCGCAAGCGCCGCCTGGGCGCCGAGGCCGAGCAGCCCCACCGCCTCCGCTTCAAGAAATTCGCGGCCTGACCTGATCCGGGGAAGAGCCATGGCCGAGCGCTACCGGCTCATCCCCGAGGTCTATCTTATCCTGGAGCGGGACGATCGCGTCCTTCTGCTGCGGCGGTTCCAGACCGGCTACGAGGACGGTAATTACGGGCTTGTAGCTGGGCATCTGGAAGCGGGCGAGAGTGCCGCCCAAGGCATTCTTCGCGAGGCGCGGGAGGAAGCCGGCCTGGATCTGCGGCCCGAGGACATTGAGTTGGTGCACGTCGTGCACCGGAGCGCGCGCGACGGGTGCATGGGGCTGTTCTTCCGCTGCCGCCGCTGGCGCGGCGAGCCGCTGAATGCCGAGCCGCACAAATGCGACGACCTGTCGTGGTTCGCGTATGACGGCCTGCCCGCGAACACCATTCCCTATATTCGTGAGGCCCTGACCCTGGCGCGGGTCGGTGTGGGCTACTCCGACGAAGGCTGGCCCTAGCGTTTCGCCTTGCGCTGGTTCAGGGCCGTGTCAGCGATGCCGGTGCGTTCGTGGAAGGCGCGGGCGTCTCGGATGATGGCGCGATCGGCTCGCTGTTCTGCGGCGTCAGGGTGGAGGGCGAGTCCAGATCCTCGTATTCCTCGAAGCCCGGCGCGCTGTTCTCGCCTTCGTCGGGCGCGGCCCCGTTCAGCACTTCCGATCGACGGTTCTGGCGGTAGGCGCTGCGCAGCGTGGCGTAGATGTCGAGGGATTCGCGGCGCAGCTGGTCGACCATCTCAAGGTTGCGGGCGCGGGCGTCGAGGCCGGTCACGGCGATGCGACCCATCGACAGGCCGCTGACATTCGCCTGGTTGATGCCGATGGTGACAGGGTCGGCGAAGGTGTCGGCGGCGGTGCCGAAGCCGTCGCGCACCGTCGACGGACCCAGGATCGGCAGCACCAGATACGGGCCTTCGCCGATGCCCCACACGCCGAAGGTCTGACCGAAATCCTCGTTGTGGCGCGGCATGTCGAACTCGCTGGCCACGTCGAAGATACCGCCGATGCCAAGCGTGCTGTTGCTCAGGAACCGGCCCAGCGTCATGCCGCCCCGGTTAGGCTGGCCTTGCAGCATGTCGTTCACGAAGGTCAATGGCTCGCCGACATTGCGGAGGAACACGGTGATCCGCTGCTCGACGAAATTCGGCAGGATGAAGTGATAGACTTCCGCGAGTGGCCGGATCAGCGCCTTGTCCAGGAACTCGTTGAAGCCGAAGATCGCGCGGTTGGTCGGCTCCAGGGGATCGTTCAGCCGCTTGTACTCGGCGCGCGCCGCCGGATCGGTGGGCACGGTGGCGCAGCCGGCAAGCAGCATACCGGCCGCAGCCGCGAACGATACGATTCTAAAAGTGCGGCTGAGGGTCTTGAGGCGTGAACTTGGCACCGTGCCCGTTTCTCCGGCGGAAATGTTGACTTGCTACGGCATCTTGGCCAAACGCGACCATATCCCAACATGTTCCGCGGATGCTACAGCTTCGCATATTGGCCGAGCCGTCATGCAGATGGTTGTTGATTATATAAGGATATCTTTATATATGCATGCGGAGTTCACCGAGGGAAAGCGGCCGACACCGATGGAAGACCTGCTGGCGGCATTGAAGGCGGCGGCCGAGCCAACCAGGCTGCGGCTGCTGGCGCTGCTCGAATACAACGAGCTGACGGTATCGGAGTTGACCCAGATCCTGGGCCAGTCGCAGCCGCGCGTTTCCCGCCACCTGAAGCTGATGGCGGAAGCCGGGCTGGTGGAGCGGTTCTCGGAAGGCACCTGGGCGTTCTACCGCGTCGCCGACATCGAGTTGGGCCGGGCGCTGACCCGGTCGATCGTCGACCTGATCGTGGAGGACGATCCGGTGCTGGCGCGCGATCTGGAGCGACTGGAGCAGGTCAAGGCCGCCCGCGCCGAGTCAGCCGCCGCCTATTTCACCGAGAACGCAGCCATCTGGGACAACATCCGCTCGCTCTATATGCCCGAGGCCGAGGTGGAGAAGGCGGTGATGGAACTGCTCGGCGCCGAGCCCGTCGCCAAGCTCCTCGACATCGGTACCGGCACGGGCCGCATGCTGTCGATCTTCGCCGGCCAGATCGAGCGCGGCCTGGGCGTCGACATGAACCGCGAGATGCTGGCGGTCGCGCGCGCCAACCTGGCCCAGGCGCAGATCCAGAACTGCCAGGTGCGCCAGGGCGACATGTACAATCTGGGCCTAGCCACCGCCGATTTCGACGTGGCCGTGTTCCATCAGGTGCTGCACTTCGCCGAGGACCCGGCGGCGGCGGTGCAGGAGGCCGCGCGCGTGCTGCGGTCCGACGGGCGATTGCTCATCGTCGATTTCGCGCCGCACACGCTGGAATTCCTGCGCACCGAGCACGCCCATCGGCGTCTCGGCTTCAGCGACGACGAAGTCGCCGGCATGTGCCGCGCGGCAGGCTTTAGCGACGTCTCGATCCGGCATCTCGTGGGCGGCGAACTCACCGTCACCATCTGGCTCGCCGGCAAGCCGGGACATCGCACCGTGCCGCTGCATACCGTAAGGGAAAGCTCATGAGTTCGAAGGAAAACCCATGAATTCCTTGGCCGCGACCATCGATCAGGCGACCGCGTTCTCGCTGCTGGACTGGGATCCGGGTCCGCTGAGCGTGTCGTTCGAATTCTTCCCGCCCAACAGCGAGAAGATGGAGGAGACGCTGTGGGGCGCGATCAAGCGGCTGGAGCCGCTGGCGCCCGACTTCGTCTCGGTCACCTACGGCGCGGGCGGCTCGACCCGCGAACGCACCCACAACACCGTGGCGAGGATACTCAAGGAGACCTCGCTCACCCCGGCGGCGCATTTGACCTGCGTGGGCGCGTCGCGCGGCGAGATCGACGACATCGCCCGCCGCTACTGGGACGAGGGCGTGCGCCACATCGTCGCCCTGCGCGGCGATCCGGCCGAAGGCGCATCGCACTACACGCCGCACGAGGGCGGCTACGCCTATGCGGCGGATCTGGTCGAGGGGCTGAGGCGGATCGGTGATTTCGACATCTCTGTGGCCGGTTATCCCGACGTGCACCCCGCCGCGCCCAGCCCCCAGTTCGACCTCGACTATCTGAAGAGGAAGGTCGACGCGGGCGCCAGCCGGGTGATCACCCAATATTTCTTCGACCCCGCCACCTTCCTGCGCTTCCGCGACAGGGCGCGCGCGGTCGGCATCAAGGCGCCGATCGTGCCCGGCATCATGCCGGTGACCAACTTCGCCCAGGTCAAGCGGTTCAGTGCCGGCTGCGGCGCCGTGGTGCCAGACTGGCTGGGCCGCCATTTCGAGGGGCTCGACCAGGACCCGGCCACCACGCGGCTGGTGGCGAGCGCCATCGTCGCGGAACAATGCCGCCAGCTCATCGCCGCCGGCGTCCACGAATTCCATTTCTACACGCTGAACCGCGCGGAACTGACGGCAGGCATCTGCCACTTGCTCGGCCGGCGCGCGAAGGAGGCCGCACTATGACCCGTCCAACCTTGACTCGGGAACAACGACTGAAGGCGCTCGAACAGGCCGCGCGCGAGCGCATCCTGGTCATCGACGGCGCGTTCGGCACCATGATCCAGGGCTACAGCCTCGACGAGGCGGCCTATCGCGGCGAGCGGTTCAAGGACTGGCACAGGGATGTGAAGGGCAACAACGACCTGATCAACATCACCCAGCCGCACATCGTCGAGGCGATCCACAACGCCTATCTGGAAGCGGGCGCCGACATCATCGAGACCAATACGTTCAGCTCGACCACCATCGCCCAGGCCGACTACGGCATG
>CAMDTB010000075.1 GCA_945907245.1 Rhizobium sp. Q54 | reverse complement strand
CGATCAGAACCTGTCCCCGCAACCACGCCAAACCCTGCAAAATCGCGCCGCTCCCAGCGCCACCAGAAGCTGCGTCCCGCGTAAAGCGCAAAACCTCAAACCAAGCTGTAAGAGCCCGGGCCAAACGCCTCATGAATAAGACAGGCTAGGCACATCATCATCGCCCTGCCATTGTGGTAAGCGGCCTTCCAGCCGTCGCCCTTATCGCCCACCGAACGGCCGTTCGGCGCGATCTCCCGGTGCCACTCGCCGTGTGTCCAGTCGACCTGGACGTTGGCGATCCAGTCCAGGGTGCGGAGATAGCAGACGCCGTACGCCTCGCGCCCCGTCTCCTTGTAGAGCATGAGCGCGCATACCAGCGCCTCGGCCTGCGCCCACCAGTCCTTGCCGCGCATGGTCGCCGGCCGGCCGGGCGGGCCGGCCCAGAAGAAGCCGCCATGCCGTTCGTCCCAGCCCCACCGCATCGCCGAGTCGAACAAGGCGAGATGGGCGCCGAGCCGCCCGGCGCCCACGACACCGGTGCGCCGTTCGGCGTCGCGCAACATCCAGACGGCCTCCACGTCGTGGCCATAGTTCGTCAGGCCGGGCATCGGCGTCCAGTCGGGACGATGGGCGTCGGTGCAGGCTGCGTGCTCGTGCCGAACGACGCGATCGGTCAGAATGCCTGCCAACTCCGCCAGCCAGGGCCGCGCCTCGTCGCCGCCGAGCAGGTCCACATACTCGACCAGCGCCTCGAACCAGTGCAGGTGGGTGTTGTAGCGCTTGGTGCCGGCGGGCACCTCGGACAGGAAATCCCGTTCCATCCCGGTCCATGGCTGCCAGTCGCGGGTGAACAGCTCGAAGTAGCCGCCATGAACGGCATCGTGCGCGGCATCGTGCACCAGACGCGCTTGGGTCCGGGCGAACGCCGCCGCCTCGCCGTCGCCCGACACGGCGGCATAGCGCGACACCGCGAACAACGCGAAGGACTGGCCATAAAGGTGCTTCGCGTCCTGCTCAGGCCGGCCGGAACGGGCGTCGACCGACCAGTAGAAGCCGCCATGCACCGGATCCCACATCCGGTCGCCCAGGAAACGGTAGCCATGCGCAGCGGCGGCGAGATGTTCGGGGCCGCCATGGCCGCCGGCGACCAGCCGCGAAAAGAACCAGACCATCCTCGCTTGCGTCACGATGCAGCGTCGCCAATCGGCACTCGTCGGACGGCCACGCCCGTCCCGCGCCAGCCTATAGCCGCCGAGATCGCCATCGATGCAGGACGGATACCAGAACGGCAGGCAGTTCCCGTGCAGCATGCGCCGCAGCAGCGGGGCGGTGTCCTCCGGACAAGCAGGGACTGGAATGCCGGCGCGGCGCGTGGAAACCGCGGGCAGCCGCCGCATGACGGCGCGCCTCAGTCGAGACGCGCTCCATGCGACCACGATATGGGCGCCGCCCTAGGCGGCGGCGCGCTTCTTGTCGAGCAGGCCGAGAATCTCGGCGGCGGCTTTCGGAATATTCGTGCCCGGGCCATACACGGCGGCGACGCCGGCGGCATAGAGGGCGTCGTAGTCCTGCGGCGGGATGACGCCGCCGCAGACCACCAGGATGTCCGACGCGCCCTGCTTCTTCAGCTCGTCGATCAGCGCCGGCACCAGCGTCTTGTGGCCGGCGGCCTGCGACGAGACACCGACGACGTGCACATCGGCCTCGACGGCCTGTCGGGCGGCTTCCTCGGGGGTCTGGAACAGCGGACCCACGTCGACGTCGAAGCCGATGTCGGCGAAGGCCGTGGCGATGACCTTGGCGCCGCGGTCATGGCCGTCCTGGCCCATCTTGACGACGAGCATGCGCGGGCGACGGCCCTCGGCGGCGGCGAACGCCTCGATGTCCTTCTGGATCTTCATGAAACCCTCGTCCCCGTCATAGGCCGCGCCGTAGACGCCGGAGATGGAGCGGATTTCGGCGCGGTGACGACCGAAGACCTTTTCCATGGCATCGGAAATCTCGCCCAGCGTGGCGCGGGCGCGGGCCGCATTGACCGCCAGTTCCAGCAGGTTGCTGGTGCCAGCCGCACCTTCGGTCAGCGCCGCGAGCGCCGCCTGGCAGGCGGCTTCGTCGCGGGTCGAGCGCACGCTCTTCAGGCGGATGACCTGGGACTCGCGCACCTTGGTGTTGTCGATGTCCAGGACCTCGAAGGGCTGCTCGCTGGACGGCTTGTATTTGTTGACGCCGACGACGGTCTCCTCGCCCCTGTCGACGCGGGCCTGCTTGCGGGCGGCGGCTTCCTCGATCTTCAGCTTGGGCATGCCGCTGTCGACGGCCTTGGTCATCCCCCCCAGCGCCTCGACTTCCTGGATCAGCTCCCAGGCGGCGTCGGCCAGCGACTTGGTCAGGCTCTCGACGTAGTAGCTGCCGCCGAGCGGATCGATCACATGGGTGATGCCGGTCTCTTCCTGCAGGATCAGCTGGGTGTTGCGCGCCAGCCGGGCCGAGAAGTCGGTGGGCAGCGCGACCGCCTCGTCGAAGGCGTTGGTGTGCAGAGACTGGGTGCCGCCGAACGCCGCGGCCATGGCCTCGACCGTGGTGCGGATGATGTTGTTGTAGGCGTCCTTCTCGGTCAGCGACACGCCTGAGGTCTGGCAATGGGTGCGCAGCATCAGCGACGACGTCTTCTTGGCGCCGAAGTCCTTCATGATCCGCGCCCACAGCAGGCGGGCGGCGCGCAGCTTGGCCACTTCCATGAAGAAGTTCATGCCGATGCAGAAGAAGAACGACAGGCGGCCGGCGAACGCGTCCACGTCCATGCCCTTGGCCAGCGCGGCGCGGACATATTCCATGCCGTCGGCCAGGGTGAAGGCGAGCTCCTGCAGCTGGGTCGCGCCGGCTTCCTGCATGTGGTAGCCGGATATCGAGATCGAGTTGAACTTCGGCATGTTCTTGGCCGTGTACTCGATGATGTCGGCGATGATCCGCATCGAGGGCGCCGGCGGGTAGATGTAGGTGTTGCGGACCATGAACTCCTTGAGGATGTCGTTCTGGATGGTCCCGGCCAGCTTGTCGGCCGACACGCCCTGCTCTTCCGCGGCGACGATGTAGAAGGCGAGCGTCGGGATGACGGCGCCGTTCATGGTCATCGAAACCGACATCTTGTCGAGCGGGATCTGGTCGAACAGGATCTTCATGTCCTCGACGCTGTCGATGGCGACGCCCGCCTTGCCGACGTCGCCGACCACGCGCGGATGGTCGCTGTCATAGCCTCGGTGGGTCGCCAGGTCGAACGCAACCGACAGGCCCATCTGACCGGCAGCCAGGTTGCGGCGGTAGAAGGCGTTCGACTCCTCGGCGGTGGAGAAGCCGGCGTACTGGCGCACGGTCCAGGGCCGGTTGGAATACATGGTGGCGCGCACGCCCCGGGTGAACGGGAAGAAGCCGGGCAGGTTCTCGTCGTCCGCCATGGCCTCGAGGTCTTCCGAGGTGTAGAGCGGCTTCACCGTGATGCCCTCGGGGGTTTCCCAGTCGAGCTCGGACAGCCTGGTCTTCTCGCCCAGTTCCTTCTGGGCCAGCGCCTTCCAATCGTCGACGGTGGGCTTCTTCTGCTCGGACATCCCGGTCTCCCTGCGTTTCACCCGTCAGAATACCATGACAGGGGTATTGCACCCTATATCGGCGGCCGAATATCGCCAAACGGTGGCGCGTGTCAAATCGCGCCGTTGCATGGGTGAATCGCGCCACCGCGTGACTTACTGCGCCGCCGCCAATCCCAGGGCGGCCTTGCGCCTTTCGTTGGTGGCGGCCTCGTTCTCGTCATAGGCCTGGGCGGCCTCCAGGCAGCTCATGTCGAGGGCCGGTTCCTTGCCGTCGCCCATGCGGACGATGTTGACGCAGAACCAGCCCTGCTGGCCGTGCTGCTGCAGCATGGCCCGGTGCGATGGGCTGAGATCAGGCGCGTCCTCCTCGCGGACGACGAGGCTGCTCTCATAGGCCGGCAGGGCGTCGATCTCGCCGCGGATCAGCTGGCCGGGGCAATCGGTGTCACCGCACAGCGGCCGGGCGATGCCGACCACGTCGAGCGCGCCGTCGTTGAGCGCCGCCTCCATGGCCTCGCGGGTACGGAAGCCGCCGGTCACCATCAGCGGCATGGTCGCCGCGGGGCGGATCGCCTTGGCGTATTCGACGAAATAGGCCTCGCGGGCACGGGTCGATTCCTTCAGCGGATCCTGCCAGGTCTTGGCGCTGCCGCGCCCGCCGACCATGGCCGGCTGCTCGTAGGTGCCGCCGGAGACCTCCAGCAGATCGATGCCCGCCTCGCCCAGCCACGACACCACCTGGCGGCATTCGTCCAGCGTGAACGCGCCCTGCTGGAAGTCGGACGAGTTGAGCTTCACCGAAATGCCGAAATCCTTGCCGCAGGCGTCGCGGGTGCCGCGGACGATCTCCAGCAGCAGGCGTGCCCGGTTCTCGATCGGGCCGCCCCACTGGTCGGTGCGGCGGTTCACCACCGGCGACAGGAAGTTGCTGAGCAGGTAGCCATGCGCCGCGTGGACCTGCACGCCGCCAAAGCCAGTCGCCTTCGCCGTCTCGGCCACATGGACGAAGCGGCGGATGATGTCGGTGATCTCGTCATGGGAGAGCGGGATCGGCGTGCCGAACACGGCCTCGTTGGAGCCGAGACGCACATCGGACGGCGCGCGCGGCCGGGCACTGATCGACGCCGGCTCCTGGCGGCCCGGATGGTTGATCTGCATCCACAACTCGGTGCCGCCGGTCTTGCCCGCCTCGGCGTATTTTTTTAGCACCTCGATCCCGCCATTGCCGTCGATGGCGACATTGCCGGGGCGCTCCAGATGGTTGCGGTCGATCTGCACGTTGCCGGTGAGCGACAGGCCGATGCCGCCTTCCGCCCAACGCCGGTAGACCGTCACATGCCGTTCGGTGGCGCGCAGCTGCGAATCGGCCAGCCCCTCGGTCATCGCCGCCTTGCACAAGCGGTTGGGCAGCGTGATGCCGCAAGGCAACTCGAGCGGCGTGGCAAGTGTGACAGTCATCCGTGCATCTCCCGTTTGTCTGGGAGAATGGCGGAGCATTTGCGGAGGAGTCAACGTGGGCTTAAACTTGGTTCTGTCGCTTCTTGGTGAACCGAATATGAAGGAAAATTTTCAATTCGCGTGGATGCAGCATTGCTGCGAGAGCTCAGGGCGCTGTCACGGTCAACCGGCGTAAACCTCAGCACGCTGGTTGACGAAGCGTTATCGGATCTCCTCGCCAAGCACTCTAAGATCGGCTTCGTCGGGCATTATCGGGAAAGCCTCGAAAAATTTGGTCCGCTCTATGAAAAGTTGGCCGAATAGCTCGTCACAATAATTTCTGTTGCCTGACCGGGGTTATGGGCAAATATAGAGTCCAGATGACTCGGCTCCCCCAGATATGCCCGCGGGGCCGGATAAAGGGCCACGGAGCGGGATGAAGAACGAGCAGGACGCAAGGCGCCTGGTCGCCGTCCTCGGTCCCACTAACACTGGCAAGACTCACTTCGCGATCGAACGCATGCTCGGGCACAGCTCGGGCATGATCGGCCTGCCGCTGCGGCTGCTGGCGCGCGAGGTCTACGACAAGATCGCCGCCATGCGCGGGGCCCATTGCGTGGCGCTGTTGACCGGCGAGGAGAAGATCATTCCGCGCCATCCGTCCTACTGGGTATGCACGGTCGAGAGCATGCCGCTGGACAAGGACGTGGCGTTCCTTGCCATCGACGAGGTCCAGCTCTGTGCCGACGAGGAACGCGGCCACACCTTCACCGACCGTCTGCTCTATGCCCGTGGCCGCGAGGAAACCATGTTCATGGGCGCCGACAGCATGGCGAAGATCATCCGCCGGCTGCTGCCCCAGTGCGAGATCATCAACCGCTCGCGCTTCTCGCACCTGTCCTATGCCGGCGCGAAGAAGCTGACCCGCCTGCCCCGGCGCAGCGCCATCGTCGCGTTCACCGCCCGGGACGTCTACGAGATCGCCGAACTGATCCGGCGGCGCAAGGGCGGCGCGGCCATCGTCATGGGCGCGCTGTCGCCGCGCACCCGCAACGCCCAGGTCGAGATGTACCAGAACGGCGAGGTCGACTACATCGTCGCCACCGACGCCATCGGCATGGGCCTGAACATGTCGATCAACCATGTGGCGTTCGCCTCGCTGACCAAGTTCGACGGCATGCGCCACCGCGCCCTGACCAGCCAGGAGATCGCCCAGATCGCCGGGCGCGCCGGACGGCACATGAACGACGGCACGTTCGGCGTGCTCAGCGACGGCATGGACGAGCCCGACATGGCGCCCGAGATCATCGAGGCGGTAGAGCAGCACCGATTCACCCCGGTGGAGAAGCTGCAGTGGCGCAATGCGGCGCTGGACTACGCCTCCCTGCCCCGGCTGATCGCCAGCCTGGAGCGCACGCCCGACCTTGGCGGCCTGCTGAAGGCGCGCGAGGCCGAGGACCTGACGGTGCTGAAAACGCTGGCGAACGACGGCGAGATCCGCGACCTGGCCGGCCACCGCGCCGCCATTACGCGGCTCTGGGAAGTCTGCCAGGTGCCAGACTTCCGCAAGACCATGGCCGACGAGCATTCGCAGCTGGTGAAGAAGCTGTTCGTCCACCTGATGGAGGAAGGCGGCAAGCTGCCCGAGGACTGGATCGCCGGGCAAGTCCGCCGGCTGGACCGCACCGACGGCGACATCGACACGCTGGCGACCCGCATCGCCCACACCCGCACCTGGACGTACATCGCCAACCGGCCCGACTGGATGACCGATCCGGCCCATTGGCGCGACGAAACCCGCAAGATCGAGGACAAGCTGTCCGACGCCCTGCACGAGCAGCTCACCCTGCGCTTCGTCGACCGGCGCTCGGCCGTGTTGATGAAGCGGCTGCAGTCGGACCAGCAGATCTTCGCCGCCGTCGACGCCCAGAGCGACGTGGTGGTGGAAGGCCACTATGTCGGCCGCCTGAACGGCCTGATCTTCGACGTCGATGAAGCCGCGCGCGGCGCGGAAGGCACCATGCTGCTGAACGCCGCCGGACGCGCACTGCGGCGCGAGGTGGCAAACCGGGTGCGCCGCATCCGCGACGCGGGCGACAAGGACTTCACCCTGGCGACCGAGACCGGCGAAATCCTGTTCGCTGGCGCACCCGTCGCCAGGTTGGCCAAGGGCGCCGATCCCCTGAGTCCGCGAATCGAGGTTCTGGCTAGCGATTTCGTTGAACAGTCGGAACGAATGTTCGTCACGGCACGGCTGATGGCCTTCACCGAAGCCCATCTGCGCCGGGCGATGGGGCCGCTGTTCCGGCTGAAGGATGCGCTCGCGGCCTCGGACCGCGACACGGCGGCGAAGCTGACCGGCCTCGCGCGCGGCATCGCCTTCCGCCTGGTCGAGGCGCTAGGCGCCATGCCACGCGAGGCCGCCCAAGAGGACCTGCGCAAGCTGGCGCCGCAGGAGCGCTGGCAGCTCCGGTCGCTGGGCGTGAAGTTCGGTGAGGCGAGCATCTTCATCCCCGCGATCGTGAAGCCGGGCGTCACGCGGCACCGGCTGCTGTGCTGGCGCATCTTCCGGGTCCTGCGCGAACTGCCAGCCGTTCCCGCGCCGGGAATGACCTCGCTTCCTGCCGTGCCGGCGCCGGAGGGGTTCTACGAGGCGGCGGGATACCGGGTGATCGGCGCGCGCGCGGTGCGGCTCGACATGCTGGAGAAGGTCGCCGAGGCGGCGCGGGCGCGGCATGAGGCCGGCGCCCTGAAAGCGGACCGCGAGATCACGGCTTTCGTCGGCTGCAGGGACGAGGAATTCGCGGCCATCCTGGCCTGTCTGGGATACCGGCCGCAGCAGGACACCGACGGCGGAACGGTGTTCGTCCGCCAGCGCAAGGACAACAGGAAACCATCGGCGAAGGCACAGCGCCAGGAACGTCTGCGCGCCGAGCATTCGCCCTTCGCGGGATTGCAGACGTTGAAAACCGCCCTCGGCAGAGGCTAGAACGGAGACCCCATGCACGACACCGCCCTGCGCATCGACAAATGGCTGTGGTACGCCAGATTCTTCAAGAGCCGCTCGCTCGCGGCCAAGCATGTGCAGGCCGGTGAATTCCGGGTCAATCGACAAAGAATATCGAAGGCGAGCGTCGTGCTGAAGGTGGGCGACGTCCTGACCTTTGCACTGGGCGACACCATCCGCGTCGTCGAAGTGGCGGCGCTGGGCGACCGGCGTAGCCCCGCGCCCGAGGCGCGGCTGCTCTATCACGACCTCGCTGAACAGGTGGCGGCAGGCTGCAACCAGGCCGCGATCACGGCGGCCGAATAGCGGCGAGACTTGCGGGCATCGCCCCGGCATGCTACCGCCGGGAGATGTTGGACTCCCCGAAAGCATTGCTGGGTGGCAGCACGCCGCGCGCCAGGAACGAAGGCAGCGATCTGCATCTCGCCGCGGCCGTTCTGATGGTCGACGCGGCCAGCATCGACGGCGAGTTCGGCGACTATGAACGCGGCATTGTCGCAACCATCCTGAAGCGTCATTTCGGGCTGTCGGACGACGCATTGGCAACCCTGGTATCGTTGGCCGTCGGCAGGCGCGACAGTGCCTCCGACCTCAACCGCTTCACGCTGACGATCAAGGATGAATTTTCCGACGAGCAGAGGGTCGAACTCGTTGAACTGCTTTGGGAAGTGGTGTATGCGGACGGCCAACTCCACGCCTACGAAGCAAATCTGTTGCGGAGAATCGCGGGGTTGCTCTACGTTTCCGACCGTGAACGAGGGGATGCGCGCAAGCGGGTGCTCAGCCGCTTGGGCGTGATAGAATAAAGGCTCAAGGAGACCGCGATGGCTTACGTCGTGACCGAAGCTTGCATCAAGTGCAAGTACACAGACTGCGTGGAAGTGTGCCCGGTGGACTGCTTCTACGAAGGAGAGAACATGCTCGTCATCAATCCGGACGAGTGCATCGACTGCGGCGTTTGCGAGCCGGAGTGCCCGGCGGAAGCGATCATGCCGGACACCGAGGACGGCGTCGATCAGTGGGTGGAACTCAACGCCAAGTTCTCCAAGGAATGGCCCAACCTGACCGAGAAGAAGGAAGCGCTTGAGGGCGCCGACGACGCCAAGGGTGAAGCCGGGAAGTTCGAGAAGTATTTCACGCCCAATCCGGGCGCCTGATCGGTCGCCCGGACGCGTTCCGGGCGCTCGCGGCAGAGAGCTATGTATTCTGGGCACCCCCGATGGCCTAAAATCGGGGGTGCATTTTTTACGATTTTATGATAGTTGTACGCTGCGCGTCGGGACCAGTGTCGATAGAAGTCGAAGCACCCTTGTCGCGGCGTTTGTCTCCCGTTTCGGTGAGAACCGGTCGTCCTACGAGACGATAGTATAGCCATCATCGGGTCAATGCGGCAAATCGCCGCAGTGGGTCCGGTGACACGACTGTCAACTGCTGGCACGAACCAGCGCGGTCACCAACCGGGCCTCTGGAGAGAAGATGGCGAGAGAATTCATGACCATGATCACCGCGAAGAAGCCTGACCTTTCGAAGAAGAAGTTCCGCAAGGGCGAGCATATCGTCTATCCGGCGCACGGCGTCGGCCGTATTACCTCGATCGACCGGGAAACCATCGCCGGCACCGAACTTGAGCTCTATGTCATTGAGTTCGATAAGGAAAAAATGACCCTTCGGGTTCCGGTCGCAAAAGTCGATCAGCTGCAGATGCGGAGCCTGGCCTCGCCGGACATCATGAAGACGGCGCTCACGACGCTGCGCGGCCGCGCTCGGGTGAAGCGGACCATGTGGAGCCGCCGGGCCCAGGAATACGAAGCCAAGATCAATTCGGGCGACCCGATCTCGATCGCCGAAGTGGTGCGCGACCTACACCGCGCCGAAGATCAACCCGAGCAGTCCTACAGCGAGCGGCAGATCTACGAGTCGGCGCTGGGACGTCTCGCCCGCGAGGTTGCGGCAGTGGAGAAGATCGACGAGCGCTCGGCTATCGAGAAACTCGAGAAGACCCTCAAGGCGGCGTAAAGCAGGCACGCACAGCGCGTTTGCAAAAAGGCCCGCCTCCCGGCGGGCCTTTTTCGTATGGATCACCTTAAATTGAGTGCGCCGATCCCCATATAACATTAGAATAAGTCCAAACTGCTCGCCACACCGTAATAATGGCTGCCGGTTATCCGGCACCGTACAGGAGGGAGCGACAGTAGGAGGTCCATGATGGATCTGAGCCCACAGAGAATAGACCAGCGCCTGGTAAAGGCCGCCACCGATGCCCGTCTCCTCGGCAAGGAGGAGGAGTTCGAGTTGGCGCATCGGTGGCGCGACAACCGCGACCACGAGGCGCTGCATCAATTGATGGCCGCGTACTTGCGGCTGGTCATCAGCATGGCGAGCAAATACCGGCATTACGGCCTGCCGGCCAACGACCTGGTGCAGGAAGGCTGCCTTGGCCTGATCCAGGCCGCCGACCGCTTCGAGCCTGAACGCGACATCCGCTTCTCGACCTATGCGAGTTGGTGGATCCGATCGGCGATCCAGGACTACGTGCTGCGAAACTGGTCCATCGTCCGGACCGGCACCACGGCGGCGCAGAAGAAGCTGTTCTTCAACTTGCGCCGGTTGCGCAGCCTGATCGGCCAGGATACCGGAAACGACAGCGCCGCGCCGATCTCGTCCGAAACCCGGCAGCGGATCGCCACCCAGCTCGGCGTGAAGCAGCAGGAAGTCGACTATATGGAAGCCCGCCTGTCGGGCGGCGACCAGTCGGTGAACGCGCCGGTCGGCGAGGAAGGCGACAGCGAGTGGCAGGACTATCTGGCCGACGACCGGGCCGTGCCGGAAGACGCGGTGATGAACACGCACGACACGGAAATCCGTCTCGGATGGCTGAAGGAAGCCATGGAGACGCTGACCGAGCGTGAGAAGCTGATCATCCAGGAGCGCCGGCTGGGCGACGAATCGGTGACCCTGGCGGTGCTTGGCGATCAGCTTGGCATCAGCAAGGAGCGCGTGCGCCAGATCGAGCACCAGGCGCTGGGCAAGCTGCGCAAGGCGCTGATGCGTCTCGTCGGCGGCGATCCGCACCGTGTCGGCCTCATCCCGTCGACCTGACGGACAAGTGACTGCGGGATCATGGGGAGGGCTCTCGCCCTCCCCTTTTCTTTTCCGGCACGGTTTCCGGCATCCAGCTGCTCGGGATGGGTCATCTCGATCATCGGGCCGTTGTAGTCCTTCAGCCAGCCGCGGACCCGGATCGTGCGCCCCTTGAACCCGGCCGGATCCATGCCCTGCCTGGCCAGCGCCTTGCGAACCCTGGCCGGCACCAGCACGGTGAAGTCGGTCTTCCAGTCGGCGCCGAAGTTCATGTAGACCCGGCCCTTCACCTCTGCGGCATCCATGACCGTCCCCTCGACCAACTGGAAGGTGTTGACCACCCGGCCCGCCCGCTCCGGTGTGACGATCGAATAGAAGGGATGTCCCCAGATGCCCAGTTTCGCGGCGCGTGCCTGCCGCTCCAGCGCGAGCATGTCGGCGGCGAGCGTCCGGTTGTCGGGGAAGGTGTAGACCCGCGCCCAGCCCAGCCGGAGCATCTCGCCCTGCACCCAAAGGCCATCGTCACGCTCCAGATGCGCCAGCATACGGCCCCAGCGGTCGACGGGCTTGCTGGCCGGGTGCAGTGTCAGCCTGCGGCCTTGCACGAGCCCCTCGAGCGCATTCCTGGCTTCCTTTGCCAGCGGCCATTCCTTGAAGTTGGGCCGGTCCAGCGGCAGCTTGGGCGCCTGGAGGCCAACGAGCCTGACGGTGACGTTGTCCGAAAGCACCAGCGTATCGCCATCGGTCACCTCCGCCACCATGGCAGCACCCGACGGCTTCGATGCCTGCTGCGGCAATGCGACGAAAGCCGCCGCCGAAATCGGCGTCATTGCGAGCAGAACGCACAGTAGTAAGCGGAATTTCATCGGCGCAGCCTAGCACCGCGCGGTGTGGCCGTCAGGCGAAGACGGCGCCGAGCACCAGATACGCCAGCACGAGAACGACCAACAGGGGGAGCACGAGTCCCCGCAAAAATGAAAATACTACCGAGTCCATTTCCCTCAACCCCTGGGGCCGCTTCAACAGGTGGCCCTCAAATTGTGGATAGCGTTTGAGTTCGGCAACAATAAGGCGATATTACGCCTCGCACTGCCGTTCGCGCCTGTGGCCAAGGTATGTACACGGGCCGCGAGTACCGCCAAGCCGGCAGCATTATCATCCAAGCAGGAGGATGCAATGGACCTGGGAATCAAGGGGCGTACCGCCATCGTCAACGCCGCATCGAAAGGCCTGGGCCGGGCTTGCGCCTTCTCGCTGGCGCGCGAGGGCGTGAGGCTGACCATCTCGGCGCGCGGCGAGGAAGCGCTGCAGGCCACCGCCGCCGCGATCCGGGCCGAAACCGGGGCCGAGGTGACCGCCGTGGTGGCCGATGTGGGGACCGAGGCGGGCCGGGCCGCCGTGCTGGCCGCCTGCCCCGCGCCGGACATCCTGGTGAACAACTGCGGCGGACCGAAGCCCGGCAACTTCCGCGACTGGACGCGCGAAGACTGGATCGCCGCGATCGATTCCAACATGCTGAGCGCCATCGAGCTGATCAAGGCGACCATCGACCCGATGATCGACCGCCGCTTCGGGCGAATCGTCAACATCACCTCGAGCGCGGTGAAAGCGCCGATCGCGATCCTGGGCCTGTCGAATGGCGCGCGCGCCGGCCTGACCGGGTTCGTCGCCGGCATCGCCCGGCAGGTGGCCGAGCACAATGTGACGATCAACAACCTGCTGCCGGGGGTCTTCGACACCGACCGCGTGCGCGGACCGCTGCGCGCCATCGCCGCGCAGCAGGGCAAGACCGAGGACGAGTTGCTGACCGCCGCATTCGGCCAGATCCCGGCGCGCCGGCTGGGCGTGCCCTACGAGTTCGGCGAAGCCTGCGCCTTCCTGTGCGGCGCCCATGCCGGCTTCATCGTCGGCCAGAACGTCCTGATGGACGGCGGCCAGACCAATTCCACTCTTTAGCGATCCGCCGATTTCCGCTATCAGTCTCCGCGGAGCGCCCGTAGCTCAGCAGGATAGAGCACAGGATTCCTAATCCTGGGGTCGTGGGTTCGAATCCCGCCGGGCGCACCAATAAAAACAATGACTTAGGTGTTTTATACAGCCCCCCTGTGGGGAAAAAGTGGAGAAATAGAAACCAGCAAGACGCGGTACCGGCTTAGGACCATCAACGCGAATCTCGTGGGCGGCAGGCCCGAAACTATCGGAGCAAGGCGCCGACCCACTTCGGGCGGGGGCCTGCATGTTTGAAATCGACTTCGGCGCGGCGGGCAAGGGCCTCAGCAAAGAGCACCTATTCCCCGAGTGGCTGGCGCCATACATCGCCCGCGGGGACGCGACCAACGCCCTGTCCTACCAGCTCGTGGGGTTGGGAGGCGTCGTCCTCACGGGCACTTCCCAAACGAGGCCGCCATCTTCCGGCTGGTCGGCGCCATCCTGCTCGAACAGAACGACGAGTGGGCCGTCCAGCGGTCGCGCTACATGACAGTGGAAACGCTCGCGCCGTTGAGCGATGATCCCATCGTCAGCCTGCACGCCGTGGCCGTCTGATCAACCCGGCCCCGCCGGAGAGCGCGGTGACCACACCGCCGAAGTTACACCACACGGTGGGACACGATCCGCGTCACGGCCAGTATCTCGGAGAGACACAGATGCTTTCAATTGAAGCAATTGAGCAATTCGGTCGCCGCATTGACTCGCCAGGGTTCGTCACGAGGGCGCCGGCGGGTGGGGCCGTTGTCCCCTATATTGCCCTGTCCCCGCTGACAGGTGGCGGATTTGTTACCAGCTGGCTTGCCGACACTGACGGCGATGCCGTCCTCGACGCAATTGCTGTTCAGCGCTTCGACGCCCATGGCCTTAAGGCGGGCGCGCCCATGCTTCTACGTGACATTCCACTCCCGGTTCTCGAGCAGTATTATGCGGGAGGCGAGTTCCGCGCATATGTCTCCCCACTGGCAAACGGCGGCTATGCACTCACCTGGCAGGCTGTGGCTCCGGAAGTGCTCGTCCAAGGGCTCTATGTCCAGAATTTCGGAGTCGATGGCTTACTGATCGGCGAGGCCGTACGCCTCGACAGCCCGCAGATGGAGCTCTTGCGTCCTTTGTCCGGCGAAGCCGCCCTACAGTTCGGCAGCGAGGCTCTATCGGACGGCGGCCTACTAGTCCACTGGCTGGCGGACACCAACGCCGATGG
>CAMDTB010000074.1 GCA_945907245.1 Rhizobium sp. Q54 | reverse complement strand
AGAAGGTCTGGCGCTCCGAACTGACCTCCGTCGGCACGCTGCGCGCGGTCCAGAGCATCAACCTGACCACGGAGGTCGCCGGCACCATCCGCCAGATCCTGTTCGAATCGGGCACCGAGGTCGCGCAGGGCGCGCCGCTGGTGCGCCTCGACACCACGGCCGAGGAAGCCCACCTGAAATCGCTGATGGCCCAGGTCGCTCTGGCGCGCGCCAACTACGAGCGCGATACCAAGCTGATCAACCAGGGCCATGTGTCGCAGGCCCGGCTCGACGCCACAAGGAGCAGCCTCGACAGCCTGCTGGCCCAGGCCGACGAGCAGAAGGCGCTGATCGCCAAGAAGGTGATCGCGGCGCCGTTCCCCGGCCGGCTCGGCATCCGCAAGGTGAACCTGGGACAATATGTCCAGGCCGGCACGCCCATGGTGGATCTGCAGCAGCTCGACCCGATCTACGCCGACTTCACCCTGCCCGAGCGTTACATTGACGCCCTCGGCCCCGGCCAGACCGTGAGCTTCTCCGTGGCCGCCTTTCCCGGACGTGCGTTCACCGGCAAGGTCACCGCCGTGAGCCCGCAGGTGGACAGCGCCACCCGCTCCATCGCGCTGCAGGCCACCATCGAGAACGCCGAGCGGACGCTGCGCCCCGGCATGTTCGCGCAGATGACCGTCGGGCTGCCGAGCGAGCGCAAGGTGCTGGCCCTGCCGCTGTCGTCGGTCACCTACAATCCCTACGGCAATTCGGTGTTCCTGATCGTTGCGAAGAACGGCGAAAGCACCGCCCAGACCACGCCGGTGCAGACGGGCGAGACCCGCGACGGTATGATCGAGATCACGGACGGGCTCAAACTGGGCGACCAGGTCGTGTCCGTCGGACAGAACAAGCTGCGCAACGGCCAGGCCGTGGCCGTCGACAACCGGGTGGCGCCGCCCCAGGCGGTGGATCTCCCGTGAGGATGGCTCCTGTGAGTATGGCCGCGTGAGGTTCACCGACATATTCGTCCGCCGCCCCGTGCTGGCGAGCGTGATCAGCCTGCTCATCCTGCTGATCGGCCTGAGGTCCGTGTTCATGATGGACCTGCGCGAATATCCCGAGACCAAGTCCACCGTGGTCACCGTGCGCACCGCCTATCCGGGCGCCAGCGCCGAATTGATCCAGGGCTATGTCACCACGCCGCTGCAGGCGGCCGTCGCCGAAGCCGAGGGCATCGACTACATCTCGTCGACCAGCACCCAGGGCATGTCGGTGATCGAGGCCCACATGCGGCTGAACTACGATCCCAACGCCGCGGTGGCCGAGATCCAGGCCAAAGTGGGCAGCCAGCGCAACGTGCTGCCGCAGGACGCCCAGGATCCGGTGATCAGCTCGACCACCGGCGAGAACATGGCGCTGATCTATGTGGCGTTCTTCAGCGACGTCATGTCGCCGTCGCAGATCAACGACTATTTGATCCGCACGGTCCAGCCCCGCATCCAGGCCATTCCCGGCGTCGCCAAGGCGACCCTGATGGGCGACAAGACCTTCGCGCTCCGGGTGTGGCTCGACCCCAAGCGCCTCGCCTCCCTCGGCATGACCGCCGACGACGTGGCCTCGGCGCTGCGCGCCAACAACTACCTGGCCGCGGTGGGCCAGACCAAGGGCGCGTCGGTGTCCATCGACATGAGCGCCGAGACCGACATCCGGGACCCCGAAGCCTTCCGCAACATGGTGATCCGGCGCGACGCCGACACGCTGGTGCGGCTGCGCGACGTGGCTGACGTGGAGCTGGGCGCGCGCAACTACGAGATGACGACCTGGTACAACGGCAAGACCACCATGTTCCTCGCCGTCGAGCAGACGCCGGGCGCCAACCCGCTGACCGTGTCCAAGCAGGTGCTGGCGCTGCTGCCGGACATCGAGAAGCAGTTGCCCACCGGGCTGACCATGGACCTCGCCGTCGATTTCAGCGAGTACATCGCCGAATCCATCGACGAGGTGTTCTGGACCCTGGGCGAGACCGTGCTGATCGTGCTGCTGGTGGTGCTGATCTCGCTGGGCTCGCTGCGCGCGGCCATCGTTCCCAGCGTGGTGGTGCCGCTGGCCCTGGTCGGTTGCTGCTTCATGATGCTGGTGATGGGCTTCTCCATCAATCTGCTTACCCTGCTGGCCATGCTGCTGGCCATCGGCCTCGTTGTCGATGACGCCATCGTCGTCGTCGAGAACGTGGACCGGCACATCGTCGAGGGCCAGACGCCTTTCCAGGCGGCCATCAACAGCGGCCGCGAACTGGTGGTGCCGATCATCTCCATGACCACGACCCTGATCGCGGTCTATGTGCCGATCGGCTTCATGGGCGGCCTGGTCGGCAACCTGTTCGTCGAGTTCGCGTTCGCGCTGGCGGGTTCGGTGCTGATCTCGGGCATCATCGCACTGACCCTGTCACCCATGCTGTCGTCGCGCATCCTGAAGCCGGCGAGCAGCCACGGGAAGATCGAGGAAGCCGTCCAGCACTTCTTCCAGAACCTGGCGGACCGCTACCAGGCGCTGCTGTCCAAGGTGTTGGATCATGTTGCGGTGGTGCTGACCTTCGCCGTCATCGTGCTGGCCAGCATCTACTTCATGTTCGTCACCACCAAGACCGAGCTGGCGCCGACCGAGGACCAGGGCATCCTGTTCGTGCAGATCGCCGCGCCGCAGACCGCGACCATCGACTATGTGCAGACCTACGCCAAGGAGATGGTGAAGCAGTTCGAGACCATCCCCGAATATCGCCACAGCTTCCTGATGCTGGGCGGCAGCGGCAATCCCAGCCTGAGCTTCGGCGGCTTCAAGATGGTGGCGTCCGACGAGCGCGAGCGCTCGGTGTTCGACGTCTATCCGGAAATCCAGGGCAAGGTGTCGAAGATCCCGGGCATCCAGGTCAACATGGCGCCGCGGCCCAGCCTCCCCGGCAGCGGCGGCGGCTTCCCGGTGCAGTTCGTTCTCACCTCCCATCACGATTTCACCGACATGGACCGCATGGCGAGCCAGATGCTGGACGACGCCATGGCCAGCGGCCGCTTCATGTTCCTGCGCAAGTCCACCGAGTTCAGCAGGCCGCGCACCACGCTGGAGATCGACCGCGACCGCGCGGCGCAGCTCGGCATCGACATGAAGGAAGTCGGCGCCAACCTGTCGGCCATGCTGGGCGGCGGCTACGTCAACCGCTTCAGCATCGAGGGACGGTCCTACGAGGTGATCCCGCAGGTGGCGCGCGACTTCCGCGCCAACCACGAGCTGCTCGACAGCTACTACATCCGCGCCGGCAGTGGCCAGCTGGTGCCGCTGTCTTCCATCGTCCGGTTCAAGGAGTCGGTGGAGCCCAGCAAGCGCACCCAGTTCCAGCAGCTCAACGCCGTGACCCTCGAGGGCGTGCCGGCCATGGGCACGACGCTGGGCGAGGCGCTGGAAGAGCTGCGCGGCATCGCCGGGAAGCGCTTCACCGAGGGCTACCACTACGACTATACCGGCGAATCCCGGCAATATTCCCAGGAAGGCAGCGCGCTGATCGCCACCTTCTTCCTGTCGATCCTGGTGATCTACCTGGTGCTGGCGGCCCAGTTCGAAAGCTGGCGCGACCCGATCATCATCCTGGTGTCGGTGCCCATGTCGATCGCCGGCGCGCTGATCTTCCTGACCCTGGGCGTGGCCACCATCAACATCTACACCCAGGTGGGACTGATCACGCTGATCGGCCTGATCGCCAAGAACGGCATCCTCATCGTCGATTTCGCCAACCGGCTGCAGCTGAAGGAAGGCCTCGACAAGCGCTCCGCCGTGGTCAAGGCCGCCACCGTCCGCCTGCGGCCGATCCTGATGACCACGGTCGCCATGATCTTCGCCATGGTTCCGCTACTGCTGGCCGACGGCCCGGGCGCCCGGAGCCGCTTCGACATCGGCCTGGTCATCAGTACCGGACTTGGCATCGGTACCCTGTTCACCCTGTTCGTGGTGCCCACCGTCTACCTGGTCCTGGCCCGCGACCAGCGCGACCGCCGGATCGCAGTCCAGCCGCATCCGGTCGCGCCTTGAAGCTGTGGCCGCGGCGCCATCGGAACCGCCGGCCGCCAGGGACGTTGCGTGAAAGTCATTAACAGCGTCACCGCGGCGTTGATAAGCTATGGCAAGGCCAACGGGATTCCTTGCGCGGTAACGGAGTGACGCGCCGACGTGGACGCAGCCAACCCTGACTCACCGGATGCCAAGCGCCCGTCATGGGCGCGGCGCCGCGTCGCGTCGGCCAAGCGCCACTGGCTGACGCTGACCGGTCCGGCGCCGCTGCGCTGGCTACCGGAAGGCGTCCGGCGGCGGGCGCTGGTGCTGCGGGTGCTGCGCGCCGGCTGGCGCGATCTGGTTCACGGCCATCTCAGCCTGCAGGCCATGAGCCTGGTCTACACCACCCTGTTGTCGCTGGTGCCGCTGCTGGCGGTGAGCTTCTCGGTGCTGAAGGGCTTCGGTGTCCACAACCAGGTGCAGCCGCTGCTCTATAATGTGCTGCGGCCGCTGGGATGGGAAAAGGCCCACGAGCTGAGCGACCAGATCATCGGCTTCGTCGACAACGTCAAGGTAGGCCTGCTCGGCGGCGTCGGCCTGCTTGTGCTGATCTACACCGTCCTGCTGCTGATGCAGAAGATCGAGGACGCGCTCAACTACACCTGGCACATCAAGCGCGGCCGGAGCCTGGGCCAGACCTTCGCCATCTATCTAAGCGTGCTGCTGGTGGGTCCGCTGCTGGTGTTCGGCGCGATCAGCCTGATGTCGGCACTGGCAACCGACAGCGTGGTCGACTGGCTGGCGCACCGTCAGGGCTATGAAACCGCCATCGCCTGGGGCGGGCAACTGGTGCCCTACGTGATCCTCGTGGTCGCCTTCACCTTCATCTACATGATGGTGCCGAACACGTCGGTACGCTTCAAGCCGGCGCTGATCGGCGCGTCGATCTCGGCGGCGCTGTGGGAGCTGTGGGGCTGGATGTTCGCCGCGTTCCTCGCCAACTCGGCGGGCTACGCCATCTATGCCGCCTTCGCGACCCTGTTCATCTTCATGTTCTGGCTCTACGGCAGCTGGCTGATCCTGCTCGTCGGCTCGTCGATCGCCTGCTACATCCAGCATCCGCAATACGCCACCGTCGAACCGGACGCGCTCAAGCTGAGCGCGCGCGCCCGTGAGATCATCGCCGTCGCGGTGATGCGCGAGATCGCCAGCCGGTTCCAGGCGGGCGCGCCGCCCTGGACCGTGGCCGAGCTGGCGAACCACATCGATGCGCCGGACCCGGCGGTGGAATGGACGGTCTGCGCGCTGCTGGCCGGCGGCCTGTTGTGCGAGAGCGGCGAAAAGCCGACGCGGCTGATGCTGGCCAAGGACCCGTCCGTCGTGACCCTGGCGGACATGGTCACCGTGCTGCGCGACGCGGATTCGACGGGCACGCCGTCAAAGCTCAAGCCGCCGGAGGATCCCCAGGCGACGAGGCTGATCGAGGAGTCCGAACACGCGCGCGACGACGTGCTGCGCGGCCAGACCATCAAGTCGCTGATCGATGCGCCGGACGCGCCGCCATCCAGCTATCCGGTGGTGCCGCCAGCGCCGTGACCGCCGGTTGACAAGGCGCGAGCCCCGCCGCCTAATGCCCGCGAATTCCAGCCTTCGGGGAGCACCATCATGAAAAGCCAGGCGATCACCGCGTTCGGCCAGCCGCTCGAGCAAGTCACCAGCGACACGCCGGCGCCGCAGGGCGCCGAAGTGCTGCTCAAGGTCACCCATTGCGGTGTGTGTCACTCGGACGTCCACATCCATGACGGCCATTTCGACATGGGCGGCGGCAACAAGCTGGACATGACCCGCGGCATCCAGCTGCCGTTCACCCTGGGCCACGAGATCGAGGGCGAGGTCGTCGCCGTCGGCCCCGACGCCAAGGCGGTGAAGGTGGGCGACCGGCGGGTTGCGTTCCCGTGGATCGGCTGCGGCAACTGCGCGATCTGCGCCCGGGGCGACGAGCATCTGTGCAACGCGCCGCGCCAGCTCGGCGTCAACGTCGCCGGCGGCTATGCCGACCATGTGCTGGTGCCGCACGAGAAGTACCTGCTCGACTATGCCGGCATCCCGGAAGGCCTGGCCGCCACCTATATGTGTTCGGGCCTGACCGCGTTCAGCGCGCTGAAGAAGATCGACCCGCCCGGTTCCGACGACGCCATCCTGATCGTCGGCGTCGGCGGCGTCGGCATGATGGGCGTGCAGTTCGCCAAGGCGCTGTTCGGCAAGGCGCCGCTGGTCGCCGACATCAGCGCCGACCGCATGGAAGCCGCCCAGAAGGCGGGCGCCGGCGCGGCCTATGACGCGTCCGACGCCAAGATCACCCGGCAGATCAAGGCCGACACCGGTGGCGGCGTTTTCGCGGCCATCGACTTCGTCGGCTCGGAAAGCTCGTTTGCGCTGGCCCGCAACAGCCTGCGCAAGGGCGGCACCGCAGTGGTCGTCGGTCTGTTCGGCGGCGCATTCTCCATGCCGATCCCCATGTTCCCGTTCACCTCCATGCAGCTGAAGGGCTCGTTCGTCGGCTCGCTGGCGGAAACCAGGGAAATGCTGGAGATGGTGAAGCAGGGCGCGGTCGATCCGATCCCGGTGGCGGAACGTCCGCTCGACCAGGCCAGCGCCACGCTGGACGACCTGCGCGCCGGCAGGATCACCGGCCGCGTGGTCCTGAGGCCCTAGCTCAGCCTGCCATAATCGGCCGGAACATCCGCCGGTATTCGCCGGGCGTCAGGCCGGTGCAGCGGCGGAACAGCCGTCGAAAGAAGGCGTGGTTCTCGTAGCCCACCTCGGCGGCGACGGTCTCCGCCGGCATGTCGCTCGATTCCAGCAATCGCTTGGCCTCCTCGACCCGCAGGTTCTGGACATGCTCGATCAGCGCCATGCCCGAGGCGGCGCGGAAGCGTCGCTTCAGGGTGCGCTCGGGCATGCCCGACGCCTCGACGACCGCCGACACGGCCCGGGGCTGGCGGAAATGGTCGGCCAGCCACTCCTCGGCCCGGCGCACCGCCGCGTCGGCGTGAGGCTGGCGGCGAACCAGGTTGGTGTAGGGCAGCTGGCCTTCGCCATGGAGCTTCAGCAGATAGACCTTGGCGATGCGCAGTGCCTCGCCCGGTCCGCAATGGCGCGCGATGATGTGGATCGCCAGATCGTGCCATGAGGTGGTGCCGCCCGCCGTGACGATCCTGCCCGCCCGGTCGCCGAACACCAGACTGGGCGAAGGCTGGAAGTCCACGTCGGGAAACCGGTTGCGGAACAGGTCGGCATAGCCCCAGTGGGACGTGGCCTCGCGCCCCCGGAGAAGTCCACTCGCCGCCAGGACCACCGCGCCCGAACAGGCGGAATAGATATGACTACCGGCCTCGTAATGGGACGTGCCCTTCCTGCCGGGCCTGACCCTGGACGGCCGAGTGGTGCATACCGGCAAGCAGTTCATCGACGCGAACAACGCCTTCACCGTGCCATACTGGACCCGGCTCGACCTGGGCGCCCGCTACGCCTTCGAGCTGGCCGGCACGGACGTCGCGCTCCGCGCCCGCATCGACAACGTCACCAACAAGGGCTACTGGGCTTCGGTCGGCGGCTTCCCGGGCTCCAATTACCTTGTGCTCGGCAACCCGCGCACCGTCATGCTGTCACTTTCTCTGGATATCTGAGGGGGGATCCCGGCGTCGGGCGGACCTATTCCCGATCCGCCGCCGAGCCTTCAGCGTCTCGGCGCGACCAGCGCGAAATGGGCGCCTTGCGGATCGAGGGCGTTGACGATCCAGCTGCCGCCCGGCACTTCGTGCGGCCCCATGATGATCTGCCCGCCACCTCTCGTGACCGTCTCGACCGCGGCATCGATCGACGGCACATTGAAATAGAACGCCGAGGCCGCTTGCGGCACCTGCTCCGGCTTGTTCATGATCGCGCCGCTGGCGAGGCCGGTGTCGTCCATCGAGCACAGCCGGTATGGGCCCATGGCGCCCATGTCCATGGCGTCGACCTGCTTCCAGCCGAACTGCCTGCCGTAGAAGTCCATCGCCTGCTGGCCGTCGGCCGCATAGAGCTCGCGCCAGCCCACATTGCCGGCGGCTTCGTTGCCCAGTGGCGGCATGTCGCCGCTGGTCGACGGCTGGAGCATCATGAACATGGCGCCGCCCGGATCGGCCAGCACCGCGAAGCGGCCGACGCCGGGGAGGTCGGAGGGCGGGCGATAGACGGAGCCTCCGGCGGCCTTCACCGCCTCGGCGTCGGCATCGACATCGGTGGAATGGATGTAGCCTACCCAGCAGGGCGGCAGGCTGGCTTCTGCGGGGATTGCCATGATGCCGCCGATGCCACGCTCGCCGACATTGACCACGGTATAGGAGCCGCTCTCGTCGAAAGACTGTGGCGTCCAGCCGACGACGGCGGTGTAGAAAGCCGTCGCGGCCTTCGGGTCGGTGGTCATCAGCTCGTACCAGAAAAAACTCTGTGTCATCGTTCGTCTCCTCTCAGGCACCGGCGGCGGCGCGTTCGATCTCCGCGATGTCGATCTTGATCTGCTTCAGCATCGCCTCGGTGGCGCGGCGCGCCTTCTCACCGTCGGCGTCGGTGGTCAGCTCGATCAGCCGCTTGGGCACGATCTGCCAGGACAGGCCCCAGCGATCGGTGAGCCAGCCGCACTGCACCGGTTCGCCGCCATCCTCGAGGAACGCATCCCACAGCCGGTCGGTCTCGGCCTGGTCTTTTGTCAGGAAGACGATCGACGCGGCCGGCGAATGCTTGAATATTGGTCCGCCGTTGATCGCCTGGTACTGCTGCCCGTCCAGGGTGAACTCGACGATCATGGTGTCGTCGATCCTGTTGCCGGCGGGTGACTCGGTCTTGTACGCCGTCACCCTGTCGATCCGCGAGTTCGGGATCAGCGAGGTATAGAACCGGGCAGCGTCCTCGCCATCCTTGTCGAACCACAGGCAGGTTGCGATCCTGGACATCACTTGCGCCCGGATTCGACGATCACCTCGAAGCCGCCGAAGATCATGCGCTGGGTATTGAACGGCATGACGTCCGGCGCCTTCATGTGCGGGTCAGCCATAACCCTTTTGTTACCCTCGTCGCGGGCTTCCCTGGACGGCCAGGTGATCCACGAGAACACTACGTTCTCGTCTTTCTCGGTCTTCACCGCACCATGGAAATCGGTGACCTTGCCTTCCGGCACGTCATCGCCCCAGCATTCCACCACATGGGTGGCGCCGGCGTCGCGAAACACCACGGCGGCTTCCTCGGCCATCTTGCGATAGGCCTCCTTCTGCCCTTCCGGCACGGGAATGACGAATCCATCGACGTAGCTCATCGGTTCTCTCCTCGGGTTGGGCGGCTCATCGCCGCGGGTCCTCCGGCCTCGTTGGACACGCGACTCGCTTGTCGTTTGCAACTTGACGTTCGTACCTGAATTAGTTATTAAAAACAACCATGAAGTTAGAAAATACAACCAATACACCTTCACTGCCAGGCCGCTCCTATGATGATGCCTGCGGCGCGGCGCATGCGCTCAACCTGATCGGCGAGCGCTGGGCCATCCTGGTGATGCGCGAGTTGATGCTGGGTCCGCTGCGGTTCAGCGACCTGCGGGCGGCGCTGCCGGGGATTTCCGCCAATGTGCTGACCCAGCGGCTGGAAGGGCTGGGAGGCATCGGCGCCTTGGTGAAGCGCAAGCTGCCGCCGCCAGCGGCGGCTCAGGTCTACGAACTGACGCCGTGGGGCTACGAGGCGGAGCCGATCATGCAGGCGCTGGGCCGCTGGGCCACCCGGTCGCCGCTGCACGATCCAACGCTGCCGCTGAGCGCGGTCTCGCTGATGCTGTCGTTCCGCACCATGTTCGATCCCGCCCGCGCGGACGGATTCGAGGCGCGGATCGGCTTCCGGCTCGGCGGCGAAGACTACATGGTGCGGATCGCGAAAGGCCGCATCGAGGCGGCGCGCGAGGCCATCGAGAACGCCGACGTGGTGTTCACCGGCACGCCGCCCGCGGTGGCGGGCGCGGTCTATGGCGGCGTGAAACTGGCCGCGCTGGAAGCGGATGGTGCGCTGGAGGTGGACGGCTACCGGACCATCGCCAACCGCTTCATCACGCTGTTCCCGCTGCCGCCCAAGATCAGCGCGGAGGGCTGAGCCTCAGAACAGCCGGGTCAGCATGTAGAACGCCGCGCCCACCGCTGCCGACGCCGGAATGGTGATCAGCCAGGCGACGACGATGCGGCCGGCCACGCCCCAGCGCACCGCCGAGGCGCGCCGCGCCGCGCCGACGCCGACGACGCAGCCGGTGATGGTATGGGTCGTCGACACCGGGATGCCGAAGGCCGAGGCGGCGAACAGCATCACCGAGCCGCCCGCCGAGGCGCAGAAGCCCTGGTGATGCGACAGCTTGGTGATGCGCGTGCCCATGGTCTGGATGATCTTCCAGCCGCCCGACAGGGTGCCCAGCGCGATCGCCAGATAGCAGCTCAGCACCACCCAGTGGGGTACATGGAACGCGCCCTGCAGCATGCCCTGGGAATAGAGCAGCACGGTGATGATGCCCATGGTCTTCTGCGCGTCATTGGCGCCATGGCCCAGCGAATAGGCGGCCGACGACACCAGGTGCAGCTTGCGGAAGATACCCTCGGCCGAGCGCGAGGTGACGCGCATGAACAGCCATGACGTCGCCAGTATCAGGAACATGGACAGGAACAGTCCCATCATCGGCGACAGGACGATGGCCGAGGCGGTCTTGATCACGCCCGGCCAGACGATGCCGTCGAGGCCGGCTCGCGCCACGCCGGCGCCCACCAGCCCGCCGATCAGCGCGTGGCTCGACGACGATGGGATGCCGCGCCACCATGTGACCACGTTCCAGAACATGGCGCCGATCAGCGCGCCGAAGATCACCTGCGGATCGACGATGTCCTTGTCGATGATCCCCTTGCCGACGGTTTCCGCCACCTTCAGGCCGAACACGAAATAGGCGGCGAAGTTGAAGACGGCGGCGAACCCCACCGCCTGCACCGGCGACAGCAGCCTCGTCGACACCACCGTGGCGATGGAATTGGCCGCGTCGTGCAGGCCGTTGAGGAAGTCGAACGCCAGCGCGAGCGCGATCAGCGCGACCAGCAGCGGCAGGGCGATGATCGTCGTTTCCATCAGGCGTGGTCGATCACGAGCCCGTCGATCTCGTTCGCCACGTCCTCGAACCGGTCGACGACGCGTTCCAGATGGCTGTAGATCTCGCGCGCCACGATGAAGCGCAGCGTGTTGCTCTGGCCGTGCGTCTTGAACAACGCCTTCAGGCCGGCGGCATGTATCTCGTCGGACTGGCCTTCCATCTTCACCAGGCGCTCGGTCAACTCGTGCAGGCGCACGCCGTTGTCGCCGATCTTGCGCAGCAGCGGCAGCGCCTCGGAGATGAGCCGCGAGGCATCGACGATGATCGCCGCGATGTCCTTCATCTCCTGGTCGAATTCCTTGACCTCGTACAGGCTGATCGCCTGGGCGGTCTGCTGCATCTGGTCGATGGCGTCGTCCATGGCACTGATCAGGCTGATGATCGCGCTGCGGTCGAACGGGGTCAGGAAGGTGCGCCGAACGGTATGCATCACCTCGCGGATGATGTCGTCGGCCTCGTGCTCGCGTTCGATGATCTCGGTGATGTGGTCCTGCATGCCCGGGCCGCCCTGCAACAGGCGGACCAGTGCGTCGCTGCCGGCGTTGAGCGTCCGGGCGTGCGCCTCGAACAGCGCGAAGAAGTTGCCCTGGCGCGGCAGCAGCGCCTGGAACCAGTGGAACATCCGGAATCCTCTCCCCACTTCCCTGACGCTCGCCAGGGGACCCGCCTTGATGGCGTTATTGACCTCGCTTGCCTTGAAACCGCGGATGATGCCCTTCAGCTCCGGCTCGTCGACCGCGTTGGCGGCCTCGACCAGCGAGAACCAGCGGCGCTCGCGGCGGTCCTGCTCCTTCCACTCGTCCAGCTCGTCGGTGACGGCGATCGGGAACACGTCCACGTCCACCATCAGCGAGGCGCCGTTGTTGCGCCGCTTGCGGTAACGGTAGGAGCCGATCGACGTCGGACAAGCCGCACCGAGCACGCCCGCCTCCTCCTCGGCCTCGTGGGCTGCGGAGGCATGGGCGGACAGGCCCTTCACCAAGTTACCCTTGGGCAATACCCACCGCTTCGTCTCCATGGACGTGACCAGCAGGACGCTCACGGGCGCGTCTAGCGCATCCGACGCGGCCCTGTATGGCAATGCGGCGATCTGCTGAATCGTAACCCCCGATGTGACGGTTTCATGACTGCTCTAGCGCCTATGGCGCGGCGCTGTCAAACGCGTTCGGGAATGATCGCACGGCGCGCCGCGACCGGCCAGCGATGCGATGGAAACGCCTTGCGTTCCGGGTGGCTCCGGTAATCTTTCGGTATACTTTGGCCGCTCGTCCGCGACCTACGACCGGGCGACCAGCTCCCTGATGCGGGCGGCCAGGTCGTCCATGGCGAACGGCTTGGTCAGCACTTCCATGCCCGGCTCCAGGTGGCCGTTGCCGATAGCGGCGTTTTCGGCGTAGCCGGTTATGAACATCACCTTCAACGCCGGCCGGAGCTGTCGGCCGGCATCGGCGATCTGGCGACCGTTCATGCCGCCGGGCAAGCCCACGTCGGTCACCAGCAGGTCGATGCGGGCGTCGGATTCCAGTACCTTCAGCGCGGTGGCGCCGTCGATCGCCTCCAGCGAGCGATAGCCGAGCTCGTCCAGCACCTCGAGCACCAGCATCCGCACCGTCGGCTCATCGTCGACGACGAGGACGGTCTCGCCATCGCCGGCGGGCGCGACATGCGCCTCGGCGTCGCCGGGTTCGTCGGGGACCGCGTCGCCCGTGTAACGGGGCAGGTAGATGCAGACCATGGCGCCCTGGCCCACCTCGGAATAGATGCGCGCCTGGCCGCCGGACTGGCGGGCGAAACCGTAAATCATCGACAGGCCCAGCCCGGTGCCCGCGCCCAGCGGCTTGGTGGTGTAGAACGGGTCGAAGGCGCGGGCGATGACCTCGGGGGTCATGCCCGTACCGGTGTCGCTGACGCACAGCGAAATATACTGCCCCGGCGCCAGGTCGCGCTCACGCGCGGCGCGGGAATCGAGCCAGCGATTGGCGGTCTCGACGGTCAACCGGCCGCCTTCCGGCATGGCGTCGCGGGCATTGATGCACAAATTGAGCAGCGCGTTTTCGAGCTGGTTGGTATCGGCGAAGGTGGTCCAGAGCCCGCCCGCGCACACCACCTCCACCGTGATCTCGGGCCCGACCGTTCGCCGGACCAGCTCCTCCATCCCGGCGATCAGCCGGTTGACGTCGACCGGCCGGGGATCGAGCGTCTGGCGGCGCGAGAACGCCAGCAGCCGGTGGGTGAGCGCGGCGGCGCGCTTGGCCGAGCCCTGGGCGGCGGCGACGTAACGGTCGAGATCGCCGTAGCGGCCCTGGGCGACACGAGTGCTCAGCAGCTCCAGGCTGCCGGAGATGCCGGTCAGCAGATTGTTGAAGTCATGGGCGAGGCCGCCGGTGAGCTGACCGACCGCCTCCATCTTCTGCGCCTGGCGAAGCTGCTCCTCGGCCAGGCGCAGCGCCTCGGCCTGCTCCCGCTCCAGGGTCACGTCGCGGCCATGGCAATAGATCAGGTCGCCTTCCAGCGCGGTCTGCCACGAGATCCAGCGCGGCGTGCCGTCGGCGTGACGCAGCCTGATGTCAAAGCCAGCATGTTCGCCGCCGGACGCGGTCGCGAACGCCGCGTTGACGTCGTCCATATCTTCGGGCCAGGCGAAGTCGCTGTACAGCCGGCCTGGTATGGCGGCCGGATCGTAACCCAGGATGGCGCGCCATGCCGGGTTCGCCGCCCGCAGGATGCCATCCATGCCGACAACCACCAGCAGGCCGCGCGAATTGCGCCAGACCCGGTCGCGCTCGGCGGTGCGCTGCTCGACCTGATGCTCCAGCGACGCCGCCAGCGCCCGCAGCTCCTGCTCGGCGCGGCGGCGCTCGATAACGATGCGCGTCCGCTCGGCCACGTCGCGGATAAGCGCCAGCTCGGTCTCGGTCCATTCGCGCGCCGTGGAGTGGTTGAGATAGAGCAGCGCGACCAGGCCGCCATGCTCGGTGACCGGCATGTTGACCACCGACTGGGCGTTGATCGCCTTGAGCGCGGCGGCGTTTTCGGCGGTGCGCGGGTCGGTCTCCGCGTCGGCGAACACTACGGTATCGCCCCGCTTCAGATCCTCGATATACGAGCCGTAATCGCGGAAATGCAGCACCCCGGCCAGGCTGGCAATGCCCGGCGCGTTCCAGTCGCGCTCGATGGTGATGGTTTCGCGGACCGGATAGACGGTGCCGTAGCCGGCCCGGTCCACGCCCAGCGCCTCGCCCAGCAGCTCGCCCGCCGCATAGGACAGGTCG
>CAMDTB010000073.1 GCA_945907245.1 Rhizobium sp. Q54 | reverse complement strand
CCGCGACATATACCGCGGTGCGCCTGCGCGCCGCGCACGGCCGCGCCACGATCGCCACCGAGTATGCAAAGGCGCGCGAGGATCACGTCCAGTCGATCCTGGACACCGTCCCCGACGCCATGATCGTGATCGACGAACATGGCATCATCCAGTCGTTCAGCCATGCCGCCGAGCGGCTCTTTGGCCTGACCGCCGCAGGCGCGATCGGCCGAAACGTGCGCGAGCTGATGCCGTCGCCCTATCGCAACGCTCATGACGGCTATATCCGTCGCTATATGGAAACCGGAGAGCGCCGGATCATCGGCATCGGCCGCCTGGTGGTGGGAGAGCGCAGCGATGGCTCGACATTCCCGATGGAACTGTCGGTCGGCGAGATGCGATCGGGTGGACAACGCTTCTTCACCGGATTTATCCGCGACCTGACCGAAAAGCAGCAGAAGGAAACCCGCCTTCAGGAGCTGCAGTCCGAGTTGATGCACATGTCGCGGCTGACGACGATGGGCAACATGGCCTCGGCCCTAGCGCACGAACTGAACCAGCCGCTTACCGCGATCTCCAACTATCTGCGCGGCTCGAACCGGCTGCTCACCGCCGACGACATCGACCGCGCGCGCCTGGGCGATGCGCTCGAGAAGGCCGGCGACCAGGCGCTGCGAGCCGGCGAGATCATCCGTCGTCTGCGTGACTTCCTGGCCCGCGGCGAGGTCGACCGGAACCCCGAAAATCTGCCCAGGCTGATCGAGGAGGCCAGCGCCCTCGCGCTCGTCGGCGCAAAGGACCAGGGAATCCAGGTCAAGTTCAGCTTCAGTCCGCTGGCCGCGACCGTGCTCGCCGACAAGGTGCAGATCCAGCAGGTCGTGCTCAACCTGATCCGGAACGGACTCGAGGCCATGGCGGATGCGCCGGTCCGGCGGCTGACCATCGCGACCGCACCGGCGGACCGGAACTTGATCGCCGTCACCGTAACCGATACGGGAACCGGGCTGAGCACCGAGGTGGCGGCACAGCTGTTCCAGCCATTCGTCACCACCAAGGCGCAGGGCATGGGAATGGGGCTTTCAATCTGCCGCACGATCATCGAGGCTCACGGCGGCAGCATCCGCGCGGAGAAGACTTCGGACGGAGAAACCCGGTTCGTATTCACCCTGCTCCGCGCCAACGAGGAAGACGGTGATGACGACTGAACCCAATACCGTTCACGTGATCGACGATGACGATGCCGTCCGGGATTCGCTGGCGTTTCTCCTCGAGACCGAGGGCCTGAGCGTGGTGACATACGCCTCCGCGCCGGCATTCCTCGACACGGCCGACCACGCCAGTGGCTGCATCGTCGCCGATGTGCGGATGCCGGAAATGGACGGCATGGAGCTGCTGCGGCAGCTCGCCAAGCGCGGCAACACGCTGCCTGTGATCATCATCACCGGACACGGCGATGTCCCGCTTGCGGTCGAGGCCATGAAGTCGGGCGCGGCGGATTTCATCGAGAAGCCTTTCGACGACCTGTTGCTGCTCAAGGCGGTCAGGGCGGCGCTGAACAATGCCGCCGGACAGGCCTAGCGCGAGGTCGAAAGGCTCGCCGTGCTCGAGCGGCTCGACATGCTTTCCGTGCGGGAGCGGCAGGTTCTCGATGGCATCGTGGCGGGCCGGGCCAACAAGGTCATCGCGTTCGACCTGGGCATCAGTCCGAGGACGGTCGAGGTCTACCGCGCCAACCTGATGACCAAGATGCTGGCCGACAGCGTCTCCGACCTGGTGCGCATGGTCATCGTCGCGGATCGGACCTGAAAGCGGGTTGCGCTGGATCAAGGCAGCGGGCTTCCGGCTGCGGGACTGTTCCTGAACAGACCTCAGCCGGACTACGCAGTGAGCCACAACCAGCAGCCAGCCGCGCCAAGCGTCGTCATCGTGGACGACGACCAAGCCGTGCTCAATGCGTTGCAGTTCTTCCTGGAACTGGACGGCTTTGCCGTGAAGGCGTTCCTCAACGGCCATACGCTCCTCGATGGACCGGAGGTCGCCGCTGGAGCCTGCCTCGTCATCGACTATCACATGCCGGCGCTGAACGGTCTGGAACTGCTCCGAAGCCTCCGCGACCGTGGCATCGCGGCCCCCGCGATCCTGATGACCGCCGATGTATCCGATACCATTCGCCGGCGTGCGATGCTGGATGGCGTCTTGGTCGTGGAAAAACCTGCCCTCGACGACCTGTCGGAGAAGGTGCGCGACCTCCTTGCGGCAGTCTAAAATTCACATTTGCTCGGACCCATCGCCGGTCAACGCCTGATGCGTGCCGGCGACGGGACTTCAGGTCGCGTCAGTGCGAAAGGAGCACCGGGAGCGACGGGGCCTTCAGAATCTCACGCGTCACACCGCCCAGGACGAATTCCTGCAGGCGGGAGTGACCATAGGCGCCCATGACGATCAGGTCGGCGCCTTTGCGGACCGCAAAGGCCTCAATCGACTCGCGGGCCGTCAGCGTACCCCGCGCCTGCTGATGGTAGCTGGCGCCAATGTCGAGACGTTCGAGATGCCGCTCCAGCGCGGCGGCGCTCGGGTGCCAGGACGCGCCGTCATCCGCGACGTGCAACACCGTCACAGTCTTCGCCTGGCGCAGGATGGGCATGGCATCGGCAAAGGCCCTTGCTGCCTCACGGCTGAAATCCCATGCGACGACGACGTTCGACAGGGCGCTTGCCGGCGCCGCCCGTGGAACGACCATCACTGGCCGTCCGGAGCCGAATATGATGCCTTCCACGCAGACACGCGCATAGGGATCGTCGTCCCCAAGCGGAAAGATCGTCAGATCGTGCGACCGCGCCCGTCGGGCCAGCACGCCGGCGACCTCGCCGGCCGCGGCGCGGATGACCTCGGAATCGCTCCCTATACCCGCCATCGCGCAATGCTGCGACAATTGCCGCAACTGCTCTTCGACGCGGGCGTGCCCGGCTTCCTCGGCGTCCCGGAATGCCTGGGACATGAAGACCACGGCGTCGGCGTACATGTAAATCGGCTGGGCGTAGTCGACCTCGATCCCCAGGCCCGAGACCGCGCCTCCCAGTGTGGCCGCGGTCGCGGCGACCTTCTCCAGCGTGGCGGCGGCGTCCGAATCCGGCACATTCATCAAAGGAACGAGGATGTCGCGAAACATGACGGGTCTCCCGGGTTGGTTGCGCCAACCCTAGGACCTGGCAATCTCGTGACATTGATCGGCGTCAACCCGCCGCGGTTCAGGGTTCAAGCCCCGCGCGCCGAATCCACGACAGTCCCTCCTCCGTCGTGCCTTTCGGGCGGTATTCGCAGCCGATCCAGCCGTCGTAGCCCAGTTCGCGAATGGTGCCGAGGACGTGGGTAAGCTCCAGCTCTCCCGTGTCCGGTTCCTGGCGGTCCGGGACACCGGCGATCTGCATGTGACGGATGACCGGCATCATCTCCCGCAGGCCGGCGGTGACGTCGCCGTGGATGATCTGGCGGTGATAGATGTCGAACTGCAGGCGGATGCCGCCGACGGCGGCGATCACGTCCAGGGCATCGCCGAAATCGGTGAGGAAATAGCTCGGCGCGTCGCGGCGGTTGAGCGGCTCGATCAGCGGCGTCACGCCGTGGGGTTCGAATGCGCGCGCGGCATATTCGAGGTTGGCGAGAAAGGTGGCCCTGGCCTGCGGTCCGTTGGCGTTTCCCGCCATGATGTGGATTCGCCGGCATTCCAGCGCGTCGGCATAGCGCAGGACGTCATCCAGCGACGCGCGGAACTCGGCCTCGCGCCCAGGCACGGCGGCGAGGCCACTGTCGCCCGCCCCGCGATTGCCGATGGGCGTGTTGAACAGCACCTGCTCCAGCCCGTTGCCTCGGAGCCGCGCGATCAGTTCGGCGGGGTCATGGTCGTAGGGCGCGAAATATTCCACGCCCTTGAAGCCCGCCTTCGCCGCCCGCTCGAAGCGCTCAAGGAAAGGCGCATCGCCGAACAGGTAGCTGAGGTTGGCGGCGAGACGAAACATGAAGAGTCTCCCTCATTGTCGCGGCTTTTGGGAGGCGAAGCATAACCGCCTCGCCTGAAAGCGCTTAGCCCCGCCCGATGAACGGCATCAGGGTCGCCATGATGGTCAGCGACGGCACGTTGGTGTCGAGCGGCAGGCTGTCCATGAACACGATGGCGCGGGCCACATCGTCCACATGCATCACCGGCTCGGGCCGGGTGGAACCGTCTGGCTGGAGCATGCCGATCTGCATCTGGCGCGTCAGGTCGGTGGCCGCGTTGCCGATATCGATCTGGCTGCACGCGATGTTGTAGGGCCGTCCATCCAGCGCCGTCGCCTTGGTCAGCCCGTTGACGCCATGTTTGGTCGCCGCATAGGGCGACGAATGAGGCCGGGGCACATGCGCCGAGATCGAGCCGTTGTTGATGATCCGGCCGCCCTGCGGGTCCTGCGCCCGCATGATACGGAACGCGTGCTGGGTGCACAGGAACGTACCGGTGAGGTTCGCGCCGACGACCCGGTTCCAGTCCTTCAGGCTGACCTCGTCGATGGACACCGGCCTGGAGCCGCCGCCCGCATTGTTGAACAGCAGGTCGAGCCGGCCGAAGCGCTTCATCACCGCGTCGAAAACCGCGGACACCTGGTCGGGGTCGGACACGTCGCCCGGGACGATCAGCGCGGACTCGCCGTCCGGGTCCCGCTCGGATGCGGCCTCCTCCAGCTTCTCGCGATCACGGCCGTTGAAGGCGACGCTGTAGCCCGCGCCCAGCAGCGCCCAGGCCGTCGCCCGGCCGATGCCGCTGCTGGCGCCGGTGACAAGCGCGATCTTACCCGCCATCTACTTGGCCTTGTAGCCGATGTGCAGCTCTTCGAGCGCATGGACGACGAAGTTAGGCTGGTGCCGGAAGTCGTTCTTGCCGGGGATGAACCACATGTCGTCGATCCGGTCGACGATGGCCTTGAAGCCCCAGTAAAGCTCGCGCCGGGCGAGCGGTGCGCCCATGCAATGGTGGACGCCGCCGCCGAACGCCAAGTGCGTCGCCGCGTTGGCGCGCTCCAGGTCCAGCTTGTCCGGGTTGAGGAAATGCTCCTCGTCACGGTTGCCCGCCGTGTAGCGGACATAGAGCACCGAGCCCTTCGGCACGAACGTGCCGGCAAGCTCGCAATCCTTCTGGGCGATGCGGACCATGGTGTGCGCGGGCGATTCCAGGCGCAGCACCTCCTCGATGAAAGTGCGCATGTATTTGTCGGGGTCGCCCTTGAGCAGCGCCCAGGCATCCGGATTCTCGATCAGCAGCTTGACCCCGGCCGATAGCGCGTTGGTTGTCGTCTCCGAACCGCCACCGAAGCCGTCGGACATGATCTCGGCGTGCAACTCATGGTCGTTCAGCGGCCGGCCCCATTCAGGGATGACCACGTTGACCAGGTCCGACAACAGCGTGTCGTCGGGCTCGCGGCGCAGGCGCTCGAAGACCGGCTGGAAATAGTGCTGCATCTCTACTTCCAGCTCGACGCTGCGCAGGTCCTCTTCCTCGGTCTGCATGCGGCCGATGCGCTTGATCCAGGCGTCGGTCCAGCGCTTGATGTTCCACATGTCCTCGATGCGGCCGCCCATCTGCTTGATGATGACGATCAGCGGCAGCGGCACGGCGAAGGCATGCACGAAATCGCACTCGTTGCCGGCGGCGATGAAGTCGTCGGCCAGCTTGTAGGCGGTCTCCTCGACGAACGGATCCATGGCCTTGATGCGGCTGGCGCGGAACGCCTGCTCGAACAGGCCGCGCATCTGCTTGTGGTTGGGATCGTCGCGTCCTGCCAGCGTCCGCGCGGGCACCCAACCCTTCTCCTCGAATTTGGCGATCATGCGCTTCATCTTGTCCTGCTGGATCGGCATGTCCTCCTGGCTCTTGGAGTTGGAGAAGTTGGCCGGATCCATGATGACCTGGCGGATGACGTCGTAGCGAGAGACCGCGAAACCGCCCAGCTTGTCGTTCCACCACACCGGCGCCTGCTCGCGCAGCACCTTGTTGGCCACGTGCGGGCAATCGAGCACGTCCTTGTGCAGCAGGTCGACCTGATCGGGCGACGACGGCCTTGCCGGATCTGAAACGGCTGGATCAAATGTGGTGCTCATGACGGCATCTCCCCTGTGCTTCCCGCAGGCAGGCTAGCACAGCCCGCCCGGCGGACAACATGCAAGTCACGCGCGCATGTTTGCCACGTTCCAGTGCCGCAGCTTGGTGTAGGTGTCCTCCAGAACGCGCCCGATCGCCTCGCGGGTCGCGCCCAGCGTGGCCGGGTAGAGGATCTGGCTCATCATCATCACCGTGAAGTCGAGCAGCTGATCCGAGCTGATCTCGTCGCGCGACCAGAGGATGGTGATGGGGCCCTGATCCACCAGCATCAGCCGGACAAGGAAATCCACGTCGGCCCAGGGCGCCAGCTCTCCCGCCTCGGCGATCTCCTGGATCGCCCGGCGGTGATACTTCATGTAGGCGTCCTCGATGGTGAAGGCGCCAGGCTGGGCGTTGAGGATCGGCGCCACCGACTTGGTCAGGTTCGGCACCTCCAGCGCGCCGCGCCACTGCGTCTCGACGATCATCATCAGCCGGTCGAATCCGACCTTGCCGGTGTCGCGGTCCAGACCCTCGAACACCAGCCGCGCACGCTCCTCGATCGCCTTGACCAGCAGGTCGTCCTTGCTGCCGTAGATGTCGTAGAGCGTCTTCAGCGCCACGCCGGACCGTTCAGCCAGGTCGCGCATGGTCACGCCGTCATAGCCGCGCTCTTCCATGAGTTCGCGGGCGCGCGACAGGATCGTCGCACGGCGCATGATCTGACGTTCGCTCAGCCCCCGGGCCACTCACTCGCTCCATCTGCCCCCAAACTATAACAGCGTTTCATGAAGTTAACAAAATGCGGTGGAAGGGCCGGTATTCAATGCTACAGAACTATAACACGTTATGGTTCACCTATTGACTCCCTCGTCATTCGGGCAAATGCTTGTTCCCGCTGGTGAGAAATTGTCGCCCCGCCCGTACGTGCGGTCGGGGGCAAAAGCCACCCGATATTTGCTGTGGCTCTCGCCAACACACTGCGCGCTTTCTGGGGAGACGGCGTGCGGACTGGGGTGCAAATCGGGGAGAAAATGCATGTTCTCGCGACTGGGGAAGCTCGTAACGCCATTCATCATTGGCCTGTGCGCCGCCGTGATCGGTGCGCCGGCAACCGCGCAGGACGGGCCACGGCCCGCCCAGGGCCAGCAGCTGGAAACCGTGATCAGCACGGCCCGCCAGCGACAGGAGGAGCTGAAGGACATTCCGGTGGTGGCGACCGCCTTCACGCCCGCGGCGCTTGAGCGCTACGCCATCGACGACCTGCAGAAGGTCGCCCAGGCCACGCCGCAGATGATCATCGGCAACGGCTCCAGCGGCGCGGGCCCCGTGCTGTACATCCGCGGCGTCGGGTCCAATGGCGGCAGCGCCGGGTTCGATCCGGCCGTCGGCATCGTCATCGACGGCGTGTTCTATTCGCGCGGCCGCTTCGTCATGCAGGGCTTCTTCGACATGGCCGGCGTGGAAGTGCTGAAAGGCCCGCAGGCGCTCTATTACGGCAAGAACAACTCGGCCGGCCTGATCTCCATGCGTACCGCCACGCCGGGCGACGAGTTCGAGGCCCTGGCCCGCGTCGGCTACGAGTTCGAGGCCGACGAGATCATGTCCGAGGCCGTGGTCTCAGCCCCCTTGTCCGACAAGTTCGGCATCCGTCTGGCCGTCCGCTACAGCGACATGAAGGGCTGGATGCGCAACGACCCGCAGCCACGGAGCGGCGTCGACCCACTCGGCTTCGACCTGCCCGGAACGTCGCATCCGCGCACGCCGGGCGAAGAGGAACTGCTCGGCCGGCTCACCCTGCGCTGGACGCCGACCGACAACCTCGAAGCCATCGTCAAGGTCAATGGCGCGCGCAATTCGGATAACGGCCGGATCATCGGCTCGCAGATTTCCATCTGCAACGGCCCGGGCGGGCGGCCGCAGCCGATCTTCGGCGTCGAGGAGCTGTTCGACGACTGCAAGCAGAACTTCCAGCAGTCCATCGGCGACTATCCGGCGGAGATGCTCGCCGCCGAACCGCCGGAGTTCGGCGGCGACGGGGAGCTGTTCACCAAGTACAGGTCCCTCGCGGTGTCCGGCAACGTCACCTACACCGCCGACAAGTTCACGGTGACGTCGGTGACCGGCTACATCGATTTCAAGACCCGGTATCTTTCCAACGCCGATTTTTCGGCAGTGGGCCAGATCCCCTTCTTCGAGAGCGAGGACTACAGCGCCTTCAGCCAGGAGCTGCGGGTGCTGACAACGTTCGACGGGCCGCTGAACTTCATGGTCGGGGCGTATTACCAGGACGTGGATTTCACCTTCCGCAATTCCTCGAAGGTCGCGCCGCTGCCGCCCGACCCGGTGACCGGACGCTATTTCACCTGGGACAAGAACTCGGTGACTGACGGGAAGACCTGGTCGGCCTATGCCGAGGCGATCTGGAACGTCACCGACGAACTCGAGCTGGCCGGTGGCGCCCGCTACACCAAGGAAACCAAGAAGGCACTGTTCACCCCGAGCTACATCCACAGTTTCCTGGTGCCCGCCGTGTTCGATCCGCGCCAGATCTCCAACCGGTTCAGCGACTCGAACGTGTCACCTCAGGTGACGGTGACATGGCGGCCCACCGATGACTGGACCCTGTTCGCCGCCTACAAGACCGGCTTCAAGTCGGGCGGCGTCGACGCCAGCCATATACCCGGTGTCGGCTTCGACGACGCCGATCTGGTGTTCAAGAGCGAGGAAGCGGAAGGCTTCGAGGTCGGCGCCAAGGCGTCGCTCTTCGACAATCGGCTGCGCACCAACCTGACGCTCTACTACTACACATTCGATAACCTTCAGGTGCAGCAGCTCAATCCGATCACCACGGTGTTCTTCATCGGCAACGCCGCCAAGGCCCGTACTCAGGGTGTGGAATGGGATTTCGACTGGCTGGTGGCCGAGCCCCTCACCCTGCGAGGCGCGGTGGCCTACAACAAGGGCCGCTACGTGGAATTTTTCGCCAACTGCTATGGCGGACAGACAATCGAGGAAGGCTGCGTCCACGACGTCAATCCGGCCTCGGGCCTGCCGACCACGCAGGATCGGGCTGGCGACCAGCGCGTTCGTTCGCCGGACTGGTATGCGAGTCTCGGCTTCACGTACGAGACGCCGGTGTTCAATGGCTGGATGGCCGCGGTTTCCGTGGACGGTATCTATTCCAGCAGCTACGGCCTCGACGAGCAGGGCACGCCCGGCGGCAGGCAAAAGAGCTACGTCACGCTCGATGCCAATCTCCGTTTGAGCGACGACAAGGACCGCTGGGAATTCTCGCTGATCGGCCGGAACCTGACCAACGAGCCCATCGCCACCTTCGGCAACGCCCGGCCGCTGACCGGCGGCACAGCCGGCCTGAATGAAGGCGACCCGGGCGCCGGCATCCCGACCGACTTCACGGTCGGCGTCCAGCGCGGCCGCCAGATCATGCTGCAGGCAACCTTCCGCTTCCACTGAGCGGCCAATCCACGGAGAATTTCATGACATCCCACCCCATCGGCCAGGCAGCGAAGTGCCCCATGAATCTGGGCGAGGTGGACCTGTTCGCGCCCGGCGCGCAGGAACACTGGTTCGACGCCTACCGCATCCTCCATGCGGAGGCGCCCGTCTACCACATTCCCGGCGGCGGCGAGCGCCCCGGCACCGACGCCTTCATCCTGACCAAGTACGAGGACATCGCCGCCGTGGTCCGCGACCCGAAGCGGTTCGTGACCGGCGACAACAGCGGCTTCCAGGAACATGAGATGGAAGTGTTCAAGGAGCGCGGCTTCGGCGACGCGGCCGGCGCCGCCCGGACCCTGCGGCCGACCATCGAGCACCACATGCAGCACCGGCAGCAGCTGACCGACCCATGGGTCGGCGCGGTCGGCGCCAACCGGCACCGGGAGATGATCACCGAGGTCGCCGAAGGACTGATCGACCGCTGGATCGACGACGGCGACGTGTCGTTCGTCCCCGGCTTCGCCAAGCCGCTGCCGCAGACCGTGATCACCAAAATCCTGGGCTTCCCACTCGAGGACATGCCGATGCTGCGGGAATGGGAGGAAGCGCAGGTGCGCCGCTTCGTCTTCGGCGCCACCCACCGCAGCCTGCTGACGCCCGAGGAGGAGCGCCGCAACGCGGAGATCCTGGTGCAGTTCCAGCAGTACATACAGGACCGCGTGACCGAGAAGCGGCGCAATCCCCAGGACGACATGACGACGTTCCTGACCCAGGTGCGCTACGGCGACGACCAGCGCCTGCTGACCGATGGCGAGGTGATCAGCGTCGTCTACGGCATGCATATCGGCGGCAACGAGACCACCCAGTACGCGCTGACGGCCCAGGCCCAGCTGCTGGCGCAGCAGCCGGCGTTGTTCGCGGAACTGAAGGCCGACCGGTCGAAGGTCCGCGCCTTCGTCGAGGAATCCCTCCGGCTGCTGGCGCCCACCCAGGGCCTGTCGAGCCGGACCGCCACGGAGGACACGGAGTTCCGCGGGGTTAAAATTCCCAAGGGTTCCCTCCTCCACTTGCGCTATGGCGCGGGCAACCGGGACGAGGAGAACTTCCCGCAGGCCGACCAGATCGACCTGGAACGGCCCACCATCGGCCGTCACCTGACGTTCTCGCAGGGGCCGCGCATTTGTCCAGGCGCCGGCCTGTCCCGGCTGGAACAGACCATCGCCATCAACCTTTGGCTGGACCGGATCGAACACTGGGAACTGACGCCGGGGAAAAACACTCTCGCGCACCAGCCCGGCATCATGCTGGGTCTGCTGGAGTTGCATCTGCGCTTCACGAAGGCCTGATCCAGGCATTGCTATCCATCGCGCTCGCTTGACACCGGCAGGCCCCGCTGGTCGGATGACGGTTGTTGCAAACGCCTCGGGGGAGATGGCCATGTCCGATACTGAAGCGCTCGCGCGCCGTCTGGAGGCGCTGGAGCGCCGCGTCCTGGAATTACAGGACAAGGAGGACATCCGCGCCCTCAAGGCCCGCTATTGCGAGTATGTGGACGGCGGCTGGCCCGAGCATGGCGGCACGCACGCAGGCCCGGTCGCCGACCTGTTCGTCGAGGACGGGGTGTGGGACGCAAGTCCCGGCATGCCGGCGGCGCGCGGACAGGCCGCGATCCGGCAGTTGTTCATCGACCTGCGCGCCCTGCCCTTCGCTTTTCACAGCGCCATCTGCCCGGACATCAAGGTCAGCGGCGACGAGGCGACCGGCCACTGGCACTTCATCGGCGCCAGCGAGATGCCGGACGGCGCCTCGGCCTGGTTCCTCGGCACCTATGAGGAGCGCTACGTGAGGACACCGGAAGGCTGGCGCTACCGGCTGATGAAATATGTCGGCGTGCGGCAGGCGCCGCGCGCACCCTGGGGAGGACCACCGGGCGACCGGCCAATGACCGAGGCCGTGACCTACAACGCGGGATGACCCGCTTCCTGCCGGAGGAGCCGCTTCCGCCTTACGCCTATACGCCTGGACGCAACCCGCATCCGGTGCGCGACAAGGACGGTCACAGCTTCAGCTTGCATCTCCCTGCCCCACCCGCGCCTGATCCGGGACGCTGGCAGGACAGCCATGACTATCTGCGCGGCATCGACCTGTTCAACGCCGGGTACTACTGGGAGGCCCACGAAGCCTGGGAAGGCCTGTGGAACGCCTGCGGCAGGACGGGCGCGACAGCGAGATTCCTGCAGGCGCTGATCGCGCTCGCCGCGGCGGGCGTGAAGCTGCGTCAGGGCAATGCCTTCGGCACCACCGCGCACGCCAGACGGGCGGACTGGCTGCTAGAGGACTTGGTACGCGAGGCCGGCACGCGCTCCATGGGCCTCGACATGCTGGCCTTGCAGCAGGAAGCCCGCGACATCCCCGAACGGAAAGCCGCGCCGGAGCCGGCGGTGCTGAGCTTCGAGTTGCGGCCCGAGTGATCAAGCAGGATCGTCAGTCGATGCCGCGTTCGGTCATGCGAATGGCTCGTTGTCGGGCCCATGACCTGCTACGGCACCACCTGCTCATGGGCTGATTGTCACGCTCTCTGTCAGGTGATCCGCGTAGCCCTGCAGGAACACCGGATCGGCGAAGGTCATGCGGACGCGCACCGACTGGAACTTCCAGCCACTTTTGGTACGCACATAGGTATCCGTATAGATGTTCGACAGGAACACCGGCGCCGGACTGGTTTCGGAGGTAAACGCGAACAGTCCGGTGAAATTGCCCTTCGCCCGGTCGCCGTCGATCTCGATCACCGGGTTCAGCATGTAGTGCATGGCGCATTTCCACTGGGTGGTCAGTTCCTTCATCATCGCCTCGATAGCGGCCGGGCCGATCGCCTCACCCATGCCCACGTCGAACGACGCATCGTCGGCGAACAGCGCAGCGAACGCCTTCAGGTCGCCGGGCTGACCGTCTATGACATTGGCGCCATAGGAGTATTTGTGCCTGAGGGTCTTGATGTCCTCGACATCTTTCAGGTGGCGTACCGTGGCTTCCAAATCGCTCATGAGTTCCTCCGCTCTTCCCTGACCAAACGGTCATTTTAAAAGGCACGAAACGCAAGCGAATAATCGGCCGCTCTGCTTGAGCGCCAGATTGCACCCTCGGACCAGGTACAAACGGATCGGAATCGCCCGTAACGATGTGCGCCGACCGCACCTCGGCGGGGCAAGCAAACGCGTTGCCAATCCGCTCATCCCACGTCGGGTTGCCACCCAATGGGACTAATAGTGCTGCGCTTAGCCTGGCTAAAGATCAGACAGAACGCATGCATTTGCAATTAGTTGCAGTGTAGATTGAGGTCAGTGACCGTGATAGCCTCGGAGCTGTAGTGTCACGAACGTGCGGGGAGACGGGCCATGTCCGGTAGTTCCGGCGAACAGAAAAGTCGGATCCGCGCAATGCTGACGGATGATCCGTCCGCGGCGCTCAAGGAGATGGGTCTGCATGACATATTCCATGCCTATACTCATGCGATCAGGCCCGAGACTTTCCTGAAGACCAGCAGCGATCTGTATTTCAACCTTCTGCAGGTCGCCGCCGGCACATCCGATATCAAGCCCGACAGCAAGGACTGGCGCTTCAGGGACGAGGCGTGGCTGAAAAGTCCCGCCTACAAGCGGCTGGCCCAGGCTTACCTCGCCATGTCGGACGCCATCGAGGCGATGGTCCCCGACGACCTGCCGAAGGACGAGAAGGCCCGCGCCGACTTCGCCGCCAGCGTCTTCGCCAGCGCCATCTCGCCCACCAATGCATTGTGGGGCAACCCCGAGGCCATGAAGCGGACCATTGAATCCGGCGGCACCAATCTGTGGGCCGGCGGCATGGCGCTTTGGCGGGACATGTTCGATAACGACGGTCTGCCCCAGCAGGTGGACGATTCGAGCTTCGAGGTCGGCCGCAACCTGGCGGTGACGCCGGGATCGGTGGTCTTGCGCACCGAGATGTTCGAGCTGATCCAGTACAAGCCGGCCACCGAGACGGTAAAGCAGATCCCGGTGATCCTGATCCCGCCGCAGATCGGCCGCTACTACTTCACCGATCTGGCGCCCGGCCGCAGCTTCGCCGAGTACACCGTCAGCCAGGGCCTGCACTATTTCACCGTGAGCTGGCGCAATCCGTCGCCGGAGAACCGCGAATGGGGCCTCGAGGAATATCTGGAGGCGGCGATCCAGGCCACCGAGGCGGTGCTGAAGATCACCGGACAGAAGAAGGCCAATTTCGTCGGATTCTGCGCCGGCGGCATGCTGACGGCGATCATGGTCGCCTGGCTGGCCGCTCGGAAGAAGGACTGGGTCAACACCGCGACCCTGTGCGTCACCATGATGAACTACAAGGCCGAGGCGTCGCTGGGCGCGTTCCGCCTGCCCGCGATGCTGGCCGTATCCAAGGCCAAGTCGCAGGTGGACGGCGTGCTGCAGGGCAAGGACCTGGCGAAGGTTTTCGCCTGGCTGCGGCCCAACGACCTGATCTGGAAGTACTGGGTGAACAACTATCTGATGGGCGACACGCCGCCCGCCTTCGACATCCTGGCGTGGAACAAGGACAGCACCAACCTTCCCGCCAAGCTGCACCAGGACTTCCTTCACCTGTTCGAGGAAAACGACCTGATCGAGCCGGGCGAGTTCGAGATTCTCGGCGAGGCGATCGACCTGGGCAGGATCAAGTGCGATACCTTCATCGTGGGCGCGGTCACCGACCATCTCACGCCGTGGAAGGGCTGCTATGAAACCGTCCATCTGGTGAGCGGCAAGTCGACCTTCGCGCTCAGCAATGGCGGCCACATCGCCGCGCTGGTCAACCCACCGGGGAACAACAAGGCCTATTACTGGGTCGGCGACGACATCCGGCCTACCGCCGATGAGTGGCTCGAGCACGCAACCAAGACGACGGGAAGCTGGTGGGAGAGCTGGGCTGCGTGGTGCGCGACCAGATCGGGTAAGAACATTGTTGCACCTGCGTTACCGGGATGCGACGGTCTTGAACCGATTTGCGACGCGCCCGGCACATATGTCCGAGAACAAAGTCTCTGACGCGTCGTTGATGAAAGCGGCAAGTGGGCGGCCAACACTCCCACAGTGAAAATTCGAATGATCGAAATACATGATGCTGCATGTATTTCCAGGAGAGACGCGAGTGCTCTACGACGGCTACGAGGCAGCCCGCTACATCACGCGGCCGCTGACCTTCGCTCTCGACGCCTACAGGGCGATGCTGGGCCACGAGCTCAATCCGCTGAAGGACACGGCGCTGGCCCGCACCCTTTCGGCATTCGCCGAGATGCCCTACCGCATGCTCAAGGATTATCCCAAGCAGGCGTATGGCGTGACCGCCGAGCGGGATGGCGAACCCTATGATCTGCCCGAGCGCATCGTGTCGCGGCTGCCGTTCTGCGACCTGATCGAGTTCCAGGTGGACGGCGCGGCGGAGAAGCCCAAGGTGCTGATCGCCGCCGCCCTTTCAGGCCATTACGCCACCCTGTTGCGCGACACGGTCCGCGGCTTTGCCCGCGACTTCGCCCCCTACATCACCGACTGGAAGAACGCCCGGGAAGTCCCCCTGTCGGAAGGTGACTTCGGCTTCGAGGACTACGTCACCTACCTGATCGAGTTCATGACCGAGCTGGGGCCCGGCACGCACATGGTCGCCACCTGCCAGGCGGCGCCGCCGGCGCTGGTCGCGGCGGCCGTCCTCGCCGAGCGCAGCCCCGAGCTGGT
>CAMDTB010000072.1 GCA_945907245.1 Rhizobium sp. Q54 | reverse complement strand
CTCTCCAACCGGGTCTTCACCTCATATGACAACATCGTCGACCACTGCTGCGAGGCTTGGAACAAGCTCGTCGATCAGCCTTGGCACATCATGACCATCGGGCGGCGCAAGTGGGCGCATGGGTCATGATCAATGCAGGTTGGTATAAGGCTCAGGGTCAGTCATTTCCGCGGCGCGCGCCGGGCCGTCCAGTCGACGGCCCACATGGGCAGGTTCGCCAGCAGCCGCGCCACGATCACCATCTGCCAGGGGAAGGTGATGCGGCCGCGGTTGCGCGCCAGGCCGCGCTCGATGATCCGCGCCGCGCGGTCGGCCGGCATGAAGAACGGCATGGCGAATTCGTTGCGGTCGGTGATCCGGCTGGCGACGAAGCCCGGACAGATCACGCAAACCTCGATGCCGTCGGGCTCCAGATAGCCGCGCAGCGCCTCGCCATACGCCTTCACCGCCGCCTTCGATGCCGAGTAGGCGGGCGTCGACGCCAGCCCCTGATATCCGGCGACCGAGCTGACGATGGCGATCTGGCCCCGGCCGCGCCGGCGCATGATCTCGGCGGCCGGATGGACGGTATGGAACACGCCGTCGACGTTGACCGCGAAGGTGAGTTCGGCAACGCGCGCCAGCGTTCCCTCGCTCTGGCCGATCCCGACGCCCGCGTTGGCGATCACCAGGTCGAGCGGCCGGACCGCCTCGCAGCGCTCGATCCAGTCGCGCGTCGCGGCCTCGTCGGCCACATCGACGACATCGGCATTCACCGCCGCGCCCTGACCGGCGCATCGGGCGGCGACATCGCCCAGCCGCGCCCGGTCCCGGCCGCACAGATGCAGCGTGACTCCCGGCGCGGCGTAGCGCAGCGCCAGCGCTTCGCCGATTCCGCTCGAAGCACCGGTAATCAGGATGGATTTCGGGTTTTTCATCGACGGCAATCGTTATAGGGCGATATAGTTCGCGCCCACCGAAACGACCCAGGAGACCCCATGGCCATCGCCAGCATGACCGGTTTCGCCCGCCTCGATGGCGCGTGGCAAGAGTATCGCTGGGTGTGGGAGGTTAAAAGCGTCAACGGCAAGGGTCTCGATGTCCGCATGCGGCTGCCGCAGGGCGTCGAAAGCCTGGATATTCCGGCGCGGGCGATGATCGCGGAGCACCTGACGCGCGGCAATGTGAACTGCGTGCTGACGTTCGACCGGGTCAACGCCAATGCCGGCGTCTATGTGAACAACCAGGTGCTCGACAGCCTGGTCGACGCCGCCAAGGCCGCCGCCAAGCGCCACGGCCTGAAAAAGCCGCGCATCGAGGAATTGCTGGAGCTGCGCGGCGTCATCGAGGTCAAGGACACCACCCTGACCGAGGAGCAGGTTGCCGAGCGCGACAGAATCCTGCTCGCCGGCCTTGCCGAGGCGCTGCGCGGCGTCGTCGCCATGCGCCGCAGCGAGGGTGCGCGGATGGCCACCGTGCTGCATGACGAGATCCGCACCATCGGCGAACTGGTCGCGCTGGCGCGCGCGGTGCCGTCGCAGCAACCCGGCGCCATGCGCGAAAAGCTGCACAAGCAGATGTCCGACCTGCTGAGCGGATCGAGCGTGCCGATCGACCAGGACCGGCTGGCGCAGGAGGCCGCCTACATGGCGGTCAAGGCCGACGTCCGCGAGGAACTGGACCGGCTGGGCGCCCATGTCCTCGCCGCCACCGAGCTGCTGGACAGCGGCGGGCCGGCCGGCCGCAAGCTGGACTTCCTGTCCCAGGAATTCGGCCGCGAGGCCAACACCGTGTGCTCCAAGTCGTCGGATCCGGCGCTATCGCGCATCGGGCTCGACCTGAAGGCGGTGATCGACCAGCTCCGCGAGCAGGTGGCGAACATCGAATGAGCCCGCCGATCCTCCGCCGCGGCCTGATGCTGGTGCTGTCCTCGCCCTCGGGCGCGGGCAAGACCACGATCTCGCGGCGGCTGCTGGCGCAGGACCCGGAAATCACCATGTCGGTGTCGGTGACCACGCGCCAGCCGCGACCGGGCGAAGTGGAGGGCAAGGACTACACTTTCGTCGACCACGCCCGGTTCGACCGGATGGTCGAGGAGGGCGCGCTGCTGGAGCATGCGCGGGTGTTCGGCAACATGTACGGCACGCCCAGCCAGCCGGTGTTCGCCGCGCTGGAGGCGGGCAGGGACGTGCTGTTCGACATCGACTGGCAGGGCACCCAGCAACTGTCCGGCAAGGCCCGCACCGACGTGGTGCGCATCTTCATCCTGCCGCCGTCGACCGAGGAGCTGGAAAAGCGCCTGCGGACCCGCGCCCTGGACACCGACGAGGTGGTCGCCGCCCGCATGTCGAAGGCGTCCGAGGAAATGAGCCACTGGGCGGAATACGACTATGTGGTGGTGAACGTCGACGTCGAGGAAAGCCTGGCGAAAGTCAACGCCATCCTCGCCGCCGAGCGCCTGCGCCGCGAACGCCAGGTGGGCATGGCCGAGTTCGTCAACCGCCTGCGTGGGGTGGACTGAGCGCCTCCTTCATCCGAATGCCCCATGCCGGCGGTTCCGGCATCTGGCCCCCCATGTCTGCTTTTGGGAGTGTCGGCAGTCGGCCTGAACGGCAACATGGGGTGGAAAGCGGACACTATTGGCTCAGTGACATCTGATGTCTGCGACATATACACGCCAGGCAGCAACCGTAGCTTGCCTCTTCCGCTCCGACCCCCCGTTGTGAACAAATCCACCAAATCCTGTGATCTGATTGAGAATGGCGTCCAGCGCATCCACGACCAGTTCAGGACCGTAATGACGCAGCCCCTCAAAGGCGTTTAGATTTTTGTTCACGAGCGTGATCCGTGGAACCGCAAGTGGCCTTCGGTCATCCATCTGAGTAACCATGGCAGGAACACCTTCTTCCCCGAGAGCCTCAAGCTTCTGGAATATTTTCTCTTGCCGTTTGGGACTGGCTTGCGGGAGTTCGGCGAGAAGATCGCGAACCTCTTTGAAGTGAGGTAGCGATTTGTCTGGAGATGAAGCTGCGGACAAGACCGCCTGCCGGCGCACCTCGGATTTGACGGCTTCTACGCGCATTATGGAAGCGTCCTGCAGGGCGTCGCGAGAATTTGTCAGGTAGACGTCAAACGGCCCTTCATTGACCATTGTGAGAAACAGCAGCGAGGGCCTCCCGGTGTGCTCCATAAGTGCTTCCGGCGTCGGCGCATACCCAGTTTTTTTGGGATAGATTTTCACGATGGGGATAGGGGCTGCATCCGCGCCCTTCAAGATTACAGCTTCGCTCAGCGGCACGTCGATGTAATCCGGTGAGTCCTCCAGCATGGCCGACTGCACGAGGGCAATTGGCACGTCTGGCGTGGCGACGGCGATCAGGTCCGACTTAGATATGAGGTTCGCAAAGGCCTTGCTCATAGGGCAGGTCGCTCTTGCGTTTTCTGGGGGAGCGTCAGCCGCTGTGGCATAATCTGCGGAGCATAAAAGGCCGATTGCGACGATCCAGTGGCTCGCTCTTGAGTGTGCTCTCATCGGAGGTAGGATCACCGAACTTGCAAATAACCACAATGGGTCGGATGCAGCTGGACCGCTGAGGGTGTGACAAGACGTCTAATCGGCGTGCTGCACCGGTTCCCTGTAGACCTCGAACGTGGCGGTGGCGAGGTCTATGGAGCCGGTGGATTCGAAAGCGAAGGCTTCGAGCATGTGCAGCCTTCCATCTTCTAGGAAGAGAACAAAGCCGAGGCCATGTTCCAGACCGACAATGCGAGCGTGTGTCTGATGTCCCAGCACCCTCGGGCCGCTTACTAGGCGAGCATCCGGCGAGACGACCATAGTAGTGCAAAAGCCGCAACCGCTGTTCTCGCGTCCGATGACGGAGGCGACGGCCAGTTGCTGCTTAAGCGGCAACATGAGTTCCGGCGTCTCCGAGAAAATGGAGTCCAATGCCGCGAATTCGAGTTCAGTGAAGGCCGTCATTCTTGTCTTTTACCACAATCAGGTGGGCACTCCGAATGTCTGCAATGGGTCGAGGCTGTGTGAAAACCCAATTAGCTGTCTCCGGTTTGGAATTTCTGTTCACCACACGGCCCCCGAAAGCACGAATGATTCAAGACAAAGCCCTCGGGGGCAACAAAATTGCCAGATATCCTAGGGCTACGTCGTTTTCACATAGCCTCGGTCGATTACTGACCGACTGCTGAGGGTCGTAAGTGGCCTGACCGTTCGGTGTGGAAAGTGGACATGCATTCAGCCGTCGCCGCCAACTCCCACGATGACTGTCCGTCGGCAGAACATGTGAGACCGATGCCAGGCTGATCTGGCGCAGGGTCTGGCTCATCTGTTGGGTTGGAATCATGCGGCGCGGGTGCGGTGAAGCAAGCGTCGCTGGTTCATAGTCTGAAGTTTGGTGCGGTCGCGTTTCGGCGAGGATGGCTCAGCCCCTAGATATGTGGACACCTTGCCCCTAAGATCGCATGCCACGCCAATACCAACGAGAAAGTGACACGCGATGGATTTTGCGCAGAGTGAAAGAAGCTTGGAATTCAAGGCCCGAGTGGTAGAGTTCATGGATAAGCATGTCTACCCGGTGAACAAGCACTATCTGGAAGTCGCCCACAGCGATCGTCGCAATGATCCTGAAGCGTTGGCCTTTATCGATGACCTGCGAGCTCTGGCCAAGGAACAGGGTTTATGGAACCTGTTCTTTCCTCACCTGCGGGACGATGAACCTGGCACCGGGCTGACGAACTACGAGTTCGCGCCCATTGCCGAAGAGATGGCCAAGCTTCCCTGGGCGTCTCAGGTGTTCAACTGCAATGCCCCCGTCACAGGCAACATGGAGTTGCTCGGCGCGGCGGCCAACGAGGCACAACGGCAAAAGTGGCTGCGGCCCCTGCTGGAAGGTGATTGCTATTCCTGTTTCGCCGCCACGGAACCGGAGGTGGCCTCTTCCGACGCCACCAATTACCAGACCACGATCGTGCGCGATCGCGATGAGTACGTGGTGAATGGCCGCAAGTGGTTCATTTCCTTGTCCATGCATCCGAAGTGCCGCTTCATGATCCTGATGGGCAAAACCAACCCAGAAAATCCCAACCGCCACAAGCAGCACGGCGTGATCATTATTCCGCTGGATACCCCCGGCGTTAAGATTCTGCAGGATACAACAGTGATGAACGCCTACCACATTGGCGGACATCCCGAGATTCTCCTGGATAACGTGCGCGTGCCTGCTGAAAACATGCTGGGCGAACCGGGCGAAGGCTTCGCGATCATGCAGAAGCGCATGGGGCCTGGTCGCATCCACTACGGCATGCGGTGCGTGGGTATGGCCGAGGTGGCGCTCGGCCTGTTGATGTCTCGGGCCAAGGAACGCGTTGCCTTCGGCAAACACCTGCATGAACACGGTAGTGTGGCCAACGATATCGGCCGCTCCAGAATCGAGATCGACCAGGCTAGGCTCCTGTGCATGCACACGGCCAGGGCGCTGGATGAAAAGGGTGTTAAAGGCGCACGTAAGGAAATCGCCATGCTCAAAATCGTCGGCACCGAACTGCTGCAGAATGTTTCCGAGCGCGCCCTGCGGGTGCACGGCGCCATGGGCGTATCCAACCAGACACCACTGGCTAACCTGTTGGGGCTGGGCATGCACTTGAGCATTGCCGATGGTCCCAGTGAGGTGCATTTGCCGGGCATCGCGAAAATGGAACTGCGCAACCATGATCCGGCTGATTTCGAAAAGTTCTACGATATTCCTGAGAGAACTCGCGTTTAGGGGGGCAATTGGCTGATCCGATTTGGGAATTGCCGCTCGTGCCGAAGGTGCGAAAGCACAGTCCCGAATAGGTGCCGTTGTAGGCACTCTTACCTAACAAGCCGATGGGCGCGGGCGTGGTTGGCGTATGTCCGCTACGGGTCGCGAGCGGGCTGGCTGCTTTAGATAGAAGAAGCCGGCTTCGCTTGCAGGATGGCGTTCAGCGCCCGCGCCAGCGCGCAGAACTGCTCCACCGACAGCACCTCCGCCCGCAATGTGGGCTCAATTCCGGCCTCCGCCAGCAGCCGTTCCGTATCGACACCCAACCCCTTCAGGCTCGACCGCAGCATCTTCCGGCGCTGGTTGAACGCCGCGTCGACCACGGTCTTCAGGTCGCGAAGCTCGGCGGGCGCGACCGGCTCCGCCAGCACGCTGAAATGCACCACCGACGAGGTGATCTTGGGCTGCGGCACGAACGCCGATGGCGGAATGTCGAACAACCGCTTGGGCACCGTGCGCCACTGGCTGAGCACGGACAGGCGGCCATACTCCTTGCCGCCGGGCGGCGCGGCGATCCGGTCGGCCACCTCGCGCTGGAACATCAGGGTCAGGCTGGAGAAGAACGGCGGCCACGTCTCCGACGTCAGCCATTTGGCGAGCAGCACCGTCGAGACATTGTAGGGCAGGTTGGCGACCACCTGCGCCTTGGTGCCGCCAAGCAGTTCCGTCTCGTCGACCTTCAGCGCATCGGCCGGAACGACATCGAGCCGGCCGGGGTAAACGGCCTGAACCTCGGCCAGTGCCTCGATGCAGCGGTCATCCTTCTCGACGGCGATCACCTTCGCGCCGGCTTCCAGCAGCGCGCGGGTCAAGCCGCCGGGTCCGGGGCCGACCTCGTAGACCACGGACTCCGGACCGACGCCGGCGCCGCGGGCGATGCGGCCGGTCAGGTTCAGGTCGAGCAGGAAGTTCTGACCCAGCGACTTCTTCGCCGCGAGACCGTAGCGGGCGATGACGTCGCGTAAAGGCGGCAGGCTCATGCGCTTATCCGGCGGCGCGCGCGGGCGATGTCGCGACCCAGCTTCAGCGCGGCGATAAGGCTGCGCGGGTCGGCCTTGCCGGTGCCGGCGATGTCGAGGGCCGTGCCGTGGTCCGGCGAGGTGCGCACGAAGGGCAGGCCGATGGTGACGTTGACGCCCTGGTGGAAATCGATGGTCTTGAGCGGGATCAGCGCCTGGTCGTGATACATGCACAGCGCCGCATCGTAGCTGGCGCGCGCCTCCCTGTGGAACAGCGTGTCCGCCGGCCTGGGGCCGCTGACGTCGATGCCTTCGGACCGCAACGCTGCGATGGCCGGGGCGATGATCTCGATTTCCTCGCGGCCGATGGTGCCCGCTTCGCCCGCATGCGGGTTCAGGCCGGCGACGGCGAGGCGCGGCGCGGCGATGCCGAAATCGTCCTTCAGCGAGGCCGCGACGGTCCTGCCGGTCCGGACGATCAGGTCCGAGGTCAGCGCCTTCGGCACCGCGGAGAGGGGCTTGTGAACCGTCACGGGCACCACGCGCAGGCCCGGCACGGCCAGCATCATCACCGCGAAGGCGAAGTGTCCCGCCAGGAACTCGAAGAACTCGGTGTGTCCGGGATGCTCGAATCCGGCCTCGTAGAGCGCCGCCTTCTGAATCGGGTTGGTGACGATGGCGGATGCCGCACCCTGGGTGAAGAGCTCGGTAGCTGTCTCAATGGACTCGAGTACCGACTTCGCGTTGGATGGATCGGGCCTGCCAGGCTTTGCCTGCACCGAGCGGCTGAGTGGCAGCACGGGCAAGGCGGCGGGGAATACCGACGCGGTTTCATGCGGCGCGGCGATCTCGACAATCGGCACATCGACGCCGAGCAGACGGGCGCGCTGGCGGATCAGGCCGGGGCAGGCGAGCAGGAAGAACGGCGGTACCTTCGCGGAAGCGCGCCGCGACCAGGCGGCGAGGGATATGTCGGGGCCGATCCCCGAAGGCTCACCCATGGTGAGCGCGAGCGGCGGGATGCGTCTATTTGTAGTCGATGATCGCGTCACGGCGCAGGTCGCGGAGGTAGCGCCGCGCCATCATCGCAAGGCGCTGGTTGCTGAGGAAGTCCTCGATCTCGGTCGGCGTCGGTTCCTTGACGTCGGCGGTCTTCTTGCCGCAAACCACCAGAACGCGGAAATCAGTGCCGGTGCGAACGGGCGCGCTGGCCTGGCCCACGTTGAGCGGCCGGACTGCATTCTTCACCGGCGGAGGCAGGTCGCCCAGGCGCACGGTGCCGAGGCTGCCGGTATCGGTGGCGCCCATGGTGCCGGCGAGCTGGCCGACGCCGCTGCAATCCGTCAGGGTCGCCGCCTGGGCGGCCAGTCGCTGGCTCTGGGCGGCCGGGTCGGCGCCGGTCTTGACGATGATCTGCTGCAGCTCGATCTGGGTGTCGTCGGGATCGGCGCTCAGCACCTCGCGCTGGTCGGCGAGGGTGACGATGTAGTATCCGGCGGTCGTGCGGATCGGATCGGAAACCTGGCCTTCCTGAAGCTTCAGGACAGTGGCCTTGATGTCGGGATTGATGTGGTCGCCGATCACCCAGCCGGTGTCGCCGCCGACGGCGCCGGTCGCCACATCGGAGAACTGGCGGGCCACGGCGCCGAACTCGGCGCCCTCGCGGATCTGGCGGACCAGCCGGTCGGCGGTCTGGCGGGCCTCGGCGTCCTTGTCCGGCGAATCGACGGCAAGGAAGATTTCGCCGATGCGGTACTCGGGCTGGCCCTTGTTGTTCTTCAGATTGTCGAGATAGGCCGTAACCTCACCATCGCCGATGGCAAGGAACGGCCGCAGCCGGGCATTGATCACCTCTTCCCAGGCGAGGCCGGCCTTCACCTGGCGCAGGATCATGTCCTTGCTGGCGCCCATGCGCGACAGCTCCTGGGTGAACTGAGCGGCCGAGATGTTGTTGCGCGCGGCCATCTCGTTGAAGCGCGCCTGCACCTCGGCGTCGGTGATGTTGATCTTCTGCTCCTTGGCTTCCTGAAGCTGGAGCTTCTCGTCCACCAGCAGCTGCACGACGGTCTTGCGCAGTTGGTCGTATTCCTCCTGGTTGCGCAAGGCGCCGGTCGTCGAGGTGATGAGCTGCATCCTCTCGTTGACGTCGTACTCGGAAATGAGCTCGTCGTTGACGACCGCGACGATCCGCTGGACGTCGCTCCGAGGCTGGCTATAGGCAGCGCCCGCCGCACCGGCGACCAGCAGCAGAATTCCGGCTAACGTATTGATACGCAAGGTCATTCTAGTCCGTTCACCGTTTTCCTGTAGTACTTCGATTTATTCCCGAACGTCGGACTGAAGGGCAGGTCCTGAAGATCGGCGTCCTTCGTGGCCGGGTCGCTTACCACCTTGAAGATAAGCTGGAAGCCCACCGACGTCGACGGCCGCACGTCCCGATCGTCCGTAAAGTCCCGGCGCGCCCGCAGCCGGAACCGGAAACATTCATCTTCGTACGTGAAGCCGCCACCCGCCGTCAAGGCACCACCATCGCGCTCAAAGTCGTAGGCGAAGTCGGCGTTCATCGTCCAGTACTTTGACAGCTTCACGCTCGCGGCGGTGCGTATCTCCTTGCGGTCGGGCAGGGTGGGATCGAACCCGTTGCGCTTGATGTCGGTGTAGCCCACCGCGAAGCGGTAGTCGGTCGGGCCGAACACCACCAGACCCTCGTTGCGCACCAGGTTGAACCCGTCGTCGTCGAAGCGCATGCGATGATAGTAATCGAACAGGCCCGGAATCCCCAGCATGCCGGTCATCACCACGTCCGAGGTGCGCTCGCGCAGGCCGGAATCGGCGGGCAGGCTGAAGTCGCGGTTGAACCGGTAGCTCTCGCCCACGGTCAGCGACGCCTTCACGCCATTGTCGCCGTAGTACCTGTAGCGCATGCCATAGGCGATGCGGGTGCCGCCTTCCCAACGATCCGAGCCCGGGAAGCGGTCGATGGCGAACAGGTTGGAGGTGTCCAGGTCGAATGCCTGGCTGTCCTCGTTGGGAATCTCGTCGTTGTTGGCGTGGGCCGGGCTCGACACCACCGTCACCATCGGCTCGATGATCTGGTGCGACTTCGCGCCGTAGCGGATGAACGGAAAACGCCATTCCAGCGCCGCATAGGGCACGTAACGTCCCTGGAAGTCGCTGCCGGTCAGCACATCGGGCTTGGCGACCAAGTTGTCGGCCGAAGAATTTTCCCAGTCGTTCAGGTAATAGGTGTCGGCCCGCATGCCGACGGTCAGCTTGTAGATATCGCCCAGCGCCGAGCTGAACGGTACCTCGTAGCGGCCATCGAGCGAGATGCGGCCCGTATCGGCGCTGTCGGTGCGGGTCAGCATGGACATGCTGGCGTCGGCGCTGAAATGGCCGCCCAGCCAGCCCGGTTTGCCGACGAAGTTGTACTGGATCAGGGGCAGGGCGATCGGCGTGGTGCCGCCCATGTCCTCCTCGCGCAGGCCCTGGAACGCATAGGCGCCGATATGCAGGTAGCTCTGTTCCCAGAACCGCTCCAGGTACAGATGGTTGATCAGGCTGTCGGCGCGCGAGATATCGTAGCGGCGCAGGTAGGTGTCGTCGGAGGCGAGCGCCAGGTCGAAGCCCCAGCGCCAGTCCTTGTTGATCTGGAACTGGCCGGTACCGAAGATGTGGCCGCGGAACTCGTCGCCCGGGACCAGGTTGTTGTCGTCGTCGCGCTTGCTGACATAGGTGCCGCTGCCATCGAGCGAGAACTGGCCGGTCCTGGTCCTCTGGCGGTATTCCAGTTTCAGCACGGCGCGCTCGCCGGTGGTGAACATGGGCGTGATGGTCATGTCCTTGTTCGGCGCGATGTTCCAGAAATACGGGATTTCGGTGGTGAAGCCGAGCACCGAGGAGGTGCCGAAATCCGGCGACAGGAAGCCGCTGGCGCGCTTCACGCTGGCGTCTGGATGTCTCAGCCACGGTGTGTACACCAGCGGCAGGCCCAGCAACTCCAGCGTGGCGTTGTGATAGGTCAGCGTCTTCTTGTTCTCGTCATGGACGACCTTGACCGCCTTGATCTGCCACAGCGGCGCCTTGTCCGGCTCGTCCTCGCAGATGTCGCAGGCCGAGTAGACGGCGTGGTCGAGGATGTTCTTGTCGCCGTCGACGCGCCGGCCGGATTTGGCGGCGAGCCGCTCGCCGTCCTTGAACAGCACATACATGCTCTGCACGACGCCGGTCTTCAGGTCGCCGGTCAGTTCCAGCGACTTGCCGGTGGAGACGTTGCCGCTCTTGTCGATCAGCCTGACATGGCCATGCGCGACCGCCTTGTCGGTGGTCCGGTCGTAGACGATCTCGTCGGCGTGAAGGGTGTTGTCCTCGTAGGTGATCTCGACATTGCCCCTGCCGGTGATCAGGTCGCCCTTTTCATCGACGATGATCTCGTCGGCGGCCCAGACGGCCTTCTTCGGCTCCTGGGCCACGGTCTCTGTTTGGGCCTTGGCCGGCAGGGCGTGGCAAACGCCGGCGATCGCACCCAGCACCGCCATCCGCCGTAATGTATCGAGCCAGGCCATTAACGGATTCCAACGGGCAGGCAGGTCAGGTGATCCTTGTCGGACGCGGTCATCGTGGCCGGTAACTACACGTTCGTCCAGCCGGAAGCTACTGGATTGAAAGCCTTGGCGCGCGCCACTGGTGCTCCCTTTCAATTTCGATGCCGATGGCTAAGATGCAACCGGCGGGAACTTCCGGCGCCCCGGAATCTCCCTCCACGTCAAAGTACCTGAATCACAAGGTAAGAGTTCCCGATGCGCATTTCTTTCACCGACGATCGAAATCAGACTTCTGGCGCGCTGGCGGTCTTCGCCCTCAAGGGCAAGACGCTCTCGCCGAGCGCCGAAGCGTTCGACGCGCGCACGGGCGGCGCCCTCAGGCGCGGCATGGACGGGTCACGCAACAAGGGCGACAAGGGCAAGTCCTTCGAGATCCTGGCCCCGGCCAACGTGGACGCCAACCGCATCCTGGTCGCCGGCCTCGGGGAAGCTTCCGCGGTCAATGTCGCGGCGGCGCAGGCCGCGGGCGGATCGGCGCTCGGCCAGTACAAGACCACGGGCGAGGAGCAGGTGATGATCTTCGCCGACGCCCTCGACGGCGCGGCGCTGTCCCCCGCCGATTTCGCCGCCAACCTGGCTTATGGCGCACTGCTCAAGTCCTACTCGTTCGAGAAGTACTTCACCAAGAAGAACGAGAACCACACCCGCGTCACCGTGAAGCGGCTGGTGATCGTCACCGACGACCCGAAAGGCGCCAAGAAGGCGTTCGAGCCGCTGGAGAAGATCGCCGAGGGCATCTTCCTCACCCGTGACCTGGTCAGCGAACCGGCCAACGTGATCTATCCGGAGACCCTGGCCGATGCCTGCCGGACACTGACCAAGCTGGGCGTCGAGGTCGACGTGCTGGGCGAGGACCGGATGTCCGAGCTGGGCATGGGCGCGCTGCTGGGCGTGGGGCAGGGGAGCGCGCGCGAAAGCCAGCTCGTGGTCATGGAGTGGAACGGCGACAAGGGCTCCAAGAAGGGTCCGGTGATGTTCGTCGGCAAGGGCGTCACCTTCGACACCGGCGGCATCTCGATCAAGCCGGCCGCCGGCATGGAGATGATGAAATGGGACATGGGCGGCGCGGGCGCCGTCATCGGCCTGATGAAGGCGCTGGCCGGCCGCAAGGCCAAGGTTCATGCCGTCGGCGTCGTCGGCCTGGTCGAGAACATGCCCTCCAGCACCGCGCAGCGTCCCGGCGACGTGGTGACGTCCATGTCGGGACAGACCATCGAGGTGATCAACACCGACGCCGAAGGCCGGCTGGTGCTGGCCGACGCGCTGCATTACGGCCAGGAGCTGTTCAAGCCGCAGTTCATCGTCGATCTGGCGACCCTCACCGGTGCCATCATCACCTCGCTGGGCAACGAATATGCCGGGATGTTCTCCAACGACGACGATTTGTGCCGGATGCTGTCGGCGGCGGGCGAGGCCGAGGGCGAGAAGGTCTGGCGGTTCCCGCTGACCGACGCCTACGACAAGATGATCAATTCGCCGATCGCCGACATGAAGAACGTCGGTACCGGCGGCAAGGCGGGCAGCATCACCGCCGCCCAGTTCCTGCAGCGCTTCATCCGCCGCGGCACGCCCTGGGCGCATCTCGACATCGCCGGCATGGCCTGGGCGGATTCGGAAAGCCCGACCGTGCCCAAGGGCGGCACCGGCTACGGCATCCGCCTGCTCAACCGCCTCGTCGCGGACCACTACGAAGGCAAATAGGGGACGGTGACCGAAGTCAGCTTCTACCATCTCTACCGCCGGCTGGAAGACTCGCTGCCGAAACTGCTCGAGCGCGTCATCGCCTCCAGCCAGCGCGCCGTGGTGCTGGCCGAAACCGACGAGCGGGTCGAGGCGCTGAACAGCCAGCTGTGGACCTACAACCCTGACTCGTTCCTGCCGCACGGCGCGGCCCGCGACGGCTTCGCCGCCGATCAGCCGATATTTCTGACGACCGCCGAGGAGAACCCCAACGGCGCGACCATCCTGGTGGTCGTCGATGAAAGGGTGCCCGATTTCGTCGGCGGGTTCGCGCGCTGCCTCGACATGTTCAACGACAGCGAGCCGTCCAAGCAGGCGGCCCGCGAGCGCTGGCGCCTCTACAAGGCCGCCGGCCATGCCGTCGTCTATTGGCAGCAGGACGAGAACGGCCGCTGGGAGAAGAAGGGCTGAGCCCGCGCCCGGAGTCGCCAAATCTTCGGTTGCCCGGGACGAACGATGCCGCTAAGAAGCCGCCGACCCGTGTCCCCATAAGGTAAAGACAATCATGGCCACCGAACGCACTCTCTCGATCCTGAAGCCCGACGCGACCCGCCGCAACCTGACCGGCAAGATCAACACCCTGCTCGAAGACGCCGGCCTGCGCATCGTCGCGCAGAAGCGCATTCAGCTCAGCCGCGCCCAGGCCGAAGGCTTCTATGCCGTGCACCGCGAGCGTCCGTTCTTCAACGACCTGGTGACCTTCATGATCTCCGGCCCGGTCGTCGTCCAGGTACTGGAAGGCGAGAACGCGGTGCAGAAGAACCGAGACGTGATGGGCGCCACCAACCCGGCCAACGCCGCCGAGGGCACCATCCGCAAGACCTTCGCCGAATCCATCGAGGCCAACTCGGCCCATGGCTCGGATTCGCTTGAGAACGCGGCGATCGAGATCGCCTATTTCTTCAGCGGCATCGAAATCGTCGGCTGATCCCGTGCCCGCTCGCGGGCATGAATTTGGCCCGTGCTGCCGTCGGACACCGGAACTCTCCTGTCGGAAGAGGGCGGCGTCTCTATAGCGCCCCGTCACGCGGGAACATTCTCGGCTATGCAGGCGGTACGTGCTCGAATACCGGTAACCGGGTTATGCGCGTGAGGTCTGCTCTTTGGGGCATCACGGCAGCTTTTGAACCAGGGCGTCTTCCAGCTCCGCGATCCGCCGCCGCAAGGGGCCTGTCGTCGCTTCGATTTCGGCGAGCGTGAAGCGCTGCGTGATGTGCTGCGGGCAGTTCCAGTCGAAGGCCTCGACCGTAATGAGCAGCCCCCGTTCGATCTCGCCCTTGTAGTCCGCGAACGACAGGCGCCGCAGTGTCTCGCCGTCAGCGGCGTCCACGATGCGTGCACGGCCAAGGATTTTCAGGCGCGCGCGATTTGGATAGTCCATGAGGAAGAGCGAGACGCGATCATCGGTCTGCAAGTTGCCAACGCTGATGTATTGCCGATTGCCACGGAAATCTGCGACGCCGATGGTCTTCTCGTCGAGAACCCGCAGGAATCCCGGAGGGCCTCCGCGATGCTGGATATAGGGCCAGCCGGTCTCGCTGACAGTCGCCATATAGAAGCTGTCACGTGCCGCGATGAAACCAGCTTCCTCGGGACCAAGCACATCGTGGTGGGGCTTGCCTTCCTCCATGCGCGCATAGCTCCGGCGACTGCCGTTGAGTTCCTGCAGCTTCTTCACGTTCGGCGTGAAGGCAATTTCTGCGAATTTGTGAACCACTATCCCAGCCTTTCCATTGTTTCACTTCACAACCCGAAGTTTCTGAAAACAGAGGCGGTAGTACCTCAACCTCATCCCTGAAACACCCCTGCGCGACCCCAATCCGGCCGCCAGGCTTGAGCAAGGTCGTTAGGTAACGCAGAACCCACGCTTGTGTACCGAAGCAATGAAATGCTTGCATGCTGAAGACGGCGTCGAGGCTCTCGCGCTCAATGGGCAATCCCCGACGGACGTCTGCCTGAAGAGCGGTGATTACGTCGCCCATGCCGGCGTCAGCGGCTCGCAGCATTCTCTCTTCGGCTCCGATCCACAAATCCACGGACGTGACTTCGACCTGATATCGCGCTGCAAGAAATACAGACGATTGCCCTCGGCCACAGCCGAGATCCAGAACCCTGTCTCCGGGCTTTAGCGACAACTCATTGGCGAGGATCTCAGCCAGAAGCAACCCGCCGGGCGCCATACCGTTGCCACCGTCATAAATGTCATCGCGGGACAACGTGCGCAGCAGGCGATGCC
>CAMDTB010000071.1 GCA_945907245.1 Rhizobium sp. Q54 | reverse complement strand
GGCACGTTCGGCGTCGTCGCATCGATCACCACGACCGGCTTCGTCTCGACCGATTACATGCAGTGGGGCGGCGGCGCGACGATGGTGTTCCTGGCGCTTTATTTCGTGGGAGGCTGCACAGGTTCGACCACCGGATCGGTGAAAATCTTCCGCTATCAGGTGCTGTTCCAGGCGATCCGCCGGATTCTCTTCCGCATGGTCAATCCTCACGGCGTCATGAGCCTCAAGCTCAACGATACGCCCGTCAGCGAGGAAACGCTGACGTCCGTGATCGCCTTCATGTTCCTGTTCTTCGTGACCATGTTCGCCGTCGCGGTCGGCGTCACCCTGACTGGCGTCGACTTCCTCACGGCCATATCGAGCGGCGCGGCGATGGTTTCCAATGTCGGGCCGGGCCTCGGGGACATCGCCGGTCCAGCCGGGAATTACTCGAGCTTTTCCGATACAGCCAAGATCATCCTGAGCGTCGGCATGCTGCTCGGGCGTCTCGAGTTGTTCACCGTGTTCGTGCTGTTTACGCCCGGCTTCTGGCGGGTGTAGAGTTTCTCACACCGTTCCCCCTCCATTTTGTCACCCCGGACTTGTTCCGGGGTCTGTGCATGGTCAGGGCAAGCCGTCGCCGTTTTTTCTCCACCCTCGGTGCCTTTGCGAGCATGGCGCGGCAATCCAGCCCCTGCGTCAAACGGCCATCAACAGCACGGCTGGATTGCCACGCTTCGCTCGCAAAATCACGGACAGATAAGAGATAGGGCCAACCGCCTCGTCACACGGAGGGACGGCCCCCGGAACAAGTCCGGGGTGACAACTCGTAGTTGTGAAAGGTCTTGTTCTTCTCAGGTATCGAGGAAGCTGCGGAGCTTGCGGCTGCGGCTCGGGTGCTTCAGCTTGCGCAGCGCCTTCGCCTCGATCTGGCGGATGCGCTCGCGGGTGACCGAGAACTGCTGGCCCACTTCCTCAAGGGTGTGGTCGGTGTTCATGCCGATGCCGAAGCGCATGCGCAGCACGCGCTCCTCGCGCGGCGTGAGCGACGCCAGCACCCGCGTGGTCGTCGAGCGCAGATTGTCCTGAATCGCGGCGTCGAGCGGCTGGACCGCGTTCTTGTCCTCGATGAAGTCGCCCAGGTGGCTGTCCTCCTCGTCGCCGATCGGCGTTTCGAGGCTGATCGGCTCCTTGGCAATCTTGAGCACCTTGCGCACCTTCTCGAGCGGCATGGACAACTTTTCCGCCAACTCCTCGGGAGTCGGCTCGCGGCCGATCTCGTGCAGCATCTGCCGCGAGGTGCGGACCAGTTTGTTGATGGTCTCGATCATGTGCACCGGAATGCGGATGGTGCGCGCCTGGTCGGCGATCGAGCGGGTGATCGCCTGCCGGATCCACCATGTGGCATAGGTCGAGAACTTGTAGCCGCGCCGGTACTCGAACTTGTCCACCGCCTTCATCAGGCCGATGTTGCCTTCCTGGATGAGGTCGAGGAACTGCAGGCCGCGGTTGGTGTACTTCTTGGCGATGGAGATCACCAGGCGGAGATTGGCCTCGACCATCTCCTTCTTGGCCTGGCGGGCTTCCTTCTCGCCCTTCTGGACGGTCTGCACCACGCGCCGGTACTCGCCGATCGGCAGGCCGCTGACCTGGCTGATCTCGGCGATTTCCTTGCGGATCAACTCGACGCGCGCGCCTTCGCGCTCGGCGAACGCCTTCCAGCCCTTGCCGGGAAGCTGCGCGACATTCTGCAGCCAGTCCGGATCCAGCTCATGGCCCTGGTACTGCTGCAGGAATTCCACGCGGTTGACTTTGTTGCTCTCGGCGAGGCGCAGCAGTTGCCCCTGCAGACCGAGCAGCCGGCGATTATAGTTGTAGAGTTCCTCGACCAGCGTCTCGACGCGGGAATTGTTGAGGTGGACGATGTTGACGAGGGCGATGATCTCGCCCTTGAGCGTCCGGTACTTCTTTTCCTGGGCCGGCGAAAACGTGCCCTGGCCGAGCTGAACGTCGAGGCGCGCCTGCTGCAGCTTCTCCAGCTTCTTGTAGGTGGCGGAGATCTGCTCGAACTTCTCGATCACCTCGGGCTTCAGCCGCTCTTCCATGACGGAGAGCGACACGGCGGCCTCGTCGGGATTTTCCTCTTCCTCTTCGGCGCCAGCCTCCCTCACCGGAGGTGCGACACCTTCCTCCTCGTCCTCGTCGGCAGGCGCCTCGGCCTCGACAGCCACGGCGTCCTCGCCAGCCATCTCGGCCGGCAGCGCGCCGTTCCCGCCCGGGCCCGCGCCATAGGTGGCGTCCAGGTCGATGATGTCGCGGAGCAGGAGTTGCTGATTGATCAGCTGGTCGTGCCAATCGGTAATGGCGGCAAACGTCAGCGGGCTTTCGCAAAGGCCATCGATCATGGCGTTGCGGCCGGCCTCGATGCGCTTGGCGATGGCGATTTCACCCTGACGCGACAGCAACTCGACGCTGCCCATCTCGCGCAGGTACATGCGCACCGGATCGTCGGTGCGGTCGACTTCGGCTTCCTTGGCGCGCGGGCTGCCCAGTTCGTCGTCGTCGCTGCTGGCGACTTCCTCGACGTCCTCGGCCTCGTCGGCCGCTTCCTCGTTCTCGATGACGTTGATGCCCATTTCGGACATCATGGCCATGATGTCCTCGATCTGCTCCGAGGACAGCTGGTCCTGCGGCAGGACCCGGTTCAGTTCATCATAGGTGACGTAGCCCCGCTCCTTGGCGGCGGCGATCATCTTCTTGACCGCTTCCGCGGACGAATCGACGAGCGGGCTGTCACCCAGCTCCTCGGACTCGTCGCGCTCTTTCACCGACTCGGATGCGTCCTTCGCCATGAACGTCTCTGCTCCTGTAAGGCCCGCGCCGGCCGGACATCGGTCCGGTGACGCGCACCTGAAATTCGTGTCTCTATCTGGTCTATCAGAACGCCACGGGCGCCTGACTGTTTCCTCGTTATTGTCGCCGCCGGGTTTTCACGGCCGCCGCTTCTAGCGGTCCATTCCGGACAAACTCTCCACCAGCGCCTCGATTTGCGCGCGAATGTCACGCGCCCTCCGAGTCGCTCTCTCCGCTTCTTCGCTATCGTCGGACATCGAGTCAACCTCTGCTGCTTCCAGCTCGTGCTGCAAAAGCTGTAATTGGCTCGCCCGCAAGAGCGAGCGCAGGCCCTGTTCGGCGGAGTCGGTCGTTGCGTCGGGCTTAGCGAACAGATCGCCAACCAAACCTTTGTCCCCCTCCAAACGTTGCACGGCCCGGCCGAAACCTTCCCCGTACAGGTGGTTCCGGATGGTTGAACTTTCAAGTTTGTCATCAGACTGATGGCAGCTTGCGGCAATTCGTATGATCGCGGCACGCAACTTGTCAAGTTCGTCGCTGTCCAGATCGACCGCCATCAGTTCCTCGTGATGCATCTCGATGAGGGCCGGATGGTTGAGAACGGTCAGCAGGATCAGTCTTTCGCGCCGGTGATTGATGAAGCCGGCGCCACGCGCGATCGGCGTCGCCAGCAGTTCGCGGCTGACCGGCACCGGCGCATCGTACCGCCCCTTGCCCTTGCCGCGGAAGGACTGCCGGCCGGCCTGCGCCCCGTCGCGCCGCGGCGCCCACAGGGACTGGGTGCGCGCATCGAACTCGTCACGGTAGAAGCCGCGCACGTCGGGATCGGCGATCTCGCCAAGCCGCTCGCGCAGTCTGGCCTTGAAGCCTGCCCGCCGCTCCGGCGTGTCGACCGGCTGGCGCGCCAGCTCCACCTCCCAGAGCACGTCGATCAACGGCCTGGCGCGTTCCAGCACGTCGCGCAGGGCGCCGGCGCCCTGGTTCCGGATCAGCGTGTCCGGATCCTCGCCCTTGGGCAGGGTGGCGAACCGCAGCGATTGTCCGGCCTTGAGCAGCGGCAGCGCCCTGAGCAGCGCCCGTTCCGCAGCCCTCAGGCCGGCGGAGTCGCCGTCGAAGCAGAAGATCGGCTCCGGCGCCATGCGCCACAGCAAAGCGAGTTGCTCCTCCGTCACCGCCGTGCCCAGCGGCGCCACGCCCTCGTTCAGGCCGGCCTGGGCCATGGCGATGACATCCATGTAGCCTTCGGCGACGACCACCCGTTCGGCGGCTCGCGCGGCGGCGCGGGCCATGGCGTGGTTGTAGAGCAGCCTGCCCTTGTGGAAGAGGGCGGTTTCCGGCGAGTTCAGGTACTTGGCCGGCGCGTCGCCCAGCGCCCGGCCGCCAAAGCCCACGATTCGGCCCTGCGGATCGGTGATCGGGAACATCACCCGGTCGCGAAACCGGTCATAGGTCGCGCCGCCGTCCTCGGGCTTGATCAGCATGCCGGTATCGACCAGCGCCTGCTCGTCGACCTTGCGGGCGAGCATGGCGTCCTTGAACGCCGTCCGCGGCTCGGGCGCGAAGCCCAGCCGGAAGGTCTTGACGGTCTCGGCGGTGAGGCCGCGCTTCTGGATATAGTCGCGGGCGCCCCGCCCGATGCCGGCGGCGAGCTGGGCCTGATACCAGGCGGCGGCGATCTCCATCACCTCGTGCTGGCCCTTGCGGCGGTCGTCCTGGACGCGGTCGCCGTCCGAGAAGGCCGGCATGGTCATGCCGGCCTCGCCTACCAGCCGCTCGACCGCCTCGGGGAACGCCAGGCCTTCCGTGTGCATCACGAAGTCGATCACGTTGCCGTGCGCGCCGCAGCCGAAGCAGTGATAGAAGCCCTTGTCGTCATTGACGGTGAAGGATGGCGTCTTCTCGTTGTGGAACGGACACAGGCCGCCGGACTCGCGCCCCTTGCGCACGAGCTTCACCTTGCGGCCGACGACGTCGGTCAGCCGGACCCTGAGGCGCAGCTCGTCGAGAAACTCGGGGGTGAACCGCATGCCGCCACTTTATCTTGTCCGCCGCCGCGCCTGGAAGCGGAACGGGCGGAAGGAGGTCAGGAAAGCCGGGCCTAGGAGAGTCTGGCCTTCGCGGCGGCCGACGCCTTGCCGAAATCCATCGTGCCGGGATAGCGCTCGCGCAGCGCCGCCATCACCCGCCCCATGTCCTTGAGGCCCATCGCGCCCATCTCGGCGGCAACGGCATCGACCGCGGCGGCGATCTCGTCATCCCCCATCTGCTGGGGCAGGAAGCCTTCGATGATGACGATTTCCGCGCGCTCCTGGTCGGCCAGATCCACGCGGCCGCCCTTCTCGAACGTCTCGATCGACTCGCGGCGCTGGCGCACCATCTTCTGCAGCAGCTGCAGGATCTCGTCGTCGCCCACCAGATCACGGCTGCCGTTCTCGCGGCCGGCGATATCGCGGTCCTTGATCGCCGCCAGGATCAGCCGCAGCGTGCTGGTGCGGCGCTTGTCCTGGCCGCGCATGGCGTCCTTGAGCGCCTCGGTGAGCTGTTCACGGAGCATGTCATACCTCGTTAGCCGGTTGGCGCCGCCGGGGAGTCGTCCCCAAACCTCCACAGGTTGGCGCCACCAAGCGACTCTATAATAACAGAGTCCGGATGGCAAACCGGGGCCATTATACTAAGTTATTGAAAATGCTAATATATCATCACCAGCGTTTCGCTTGACCCGCCTGCTGGCAGCGCTTATGTTCCCGCAAATTTGCGCGCCGCCCGCCACGCCGCCGCTCGCGCAGGCCCAGCCGGAGACCTGAATGCCCGACAACGTCACCTTACCGGACGCGCCGCCCCATCGCGGGATCACGGGCGCTCTGGTGCTCCATGATGGCACCGTTTACTGGGGCTATGGCGCGGGAGCATCCGGAAGCGCGGCCGGCGAGGTCTGCTTCAATACCGCCATGACCGGCTACCAGGAGATCCTGACCGATCCGTCCTACGCCGCCCAGATCATCACCTTCACCTTCCCGCATATCGGCAATGTCGGCGCCAATTTCGACGACGTCGAGGCGAAGAACGCCGCGGCGCGCGGGCTGGTGCTGCGCGAGCGGATCACCGAACCGTCCAACTTCCGCGCCGTCAGCCACCTGAACGACTGGCTGGCGAGCCACAATCTGATCGCGATCACCGGCGTCGACACCAGGCGCCTGACCCGCCGCATCCGCCTCGGCGGCCCGCCCAACGGCGTGATCTGCCACGCGCCGGACGGCATTTTCGACATTCCCGCGCTCCACGCCCAGGCGAAGGCCTGGCCCGGCCTCGAGGGCATGGACCTGGCCAGGGACGTAAGCTGCACCCAGACCTATGGCTGGAACCAGACGCGCTGGTCGCTGGAGAACGGCTACGGCCGGCAGGACAATCCGGTCGCGCACATCGTCGCGGTCGACTACGGCCTGAAGAACAACATCGCCCGGTCGCTGGCGACCGAAGGCGCGCGCGTGACCGTGGTGCCCGCCACCGCCACCACCGAGGAGATCATGTCCCACAAGCCGGACGGCGTGTTCCTGTCGAACGGCCCGGGCGATCCGGCGGCGACCGGCAAATACGCGGTGCCGGTGATCCGCGACCTGATCGGCAGCGGCCTGCCGGTGTTCGGCATCTGCCTCGGCCACCAGATGCTGGCGCTCGCCGCCGGCGGCAAGACGCTGAAGATGCACCAGGGCCACCGCGGTGCGAACCATCCGGTGAAGGACCTGCGCACCGGCAAGGTCGAGATCACCTCCATGAACCACGGCTTCACCGTGGACGCCGACAGCCTGCCCGACAGCGTCGAGGTGACCCACGTGTCGCTGTTCGACGGCACCATCTGCGGCCTCGCCTTCAAGGGCAAGCCTGTATTCTCGGTGCAGCACCACCCCGAGGCATCGCCCGGCCCCCAGGACAGCCACTACCTGTTCGCCCAGTTCATGAACATGGTGACCAAGCGTGCCTAAGCGGACAGACATCAAGAGCATCCTCGTCATCGGCGCCGGCCCGATCATCATCGGGCAGGCCTGCGAGTTCGACTATTCCGGCACCCAGGCGTGCCGGGCGCTGAAGGAAGAGGGCTACCGGATCATCCTGGTGAACTCGAACCCGGCCACCATCATGACCGACCCGGAGGTTGCCGACGCCACCTATATCGAGCCGATCACGCCGGAGATGGTGCGCAAGATCATCGAGCTGGAACGGCCGGACGCGGTACTGCCGACCATGGGCGGCCAGACCGCGCTGAACACGGCGCTGGCGCTCGATGACAACGGGACGCTCGCCGAATTCGGCGTGCAGCTGATCGGCGCCTCCAGGGAAGCCATCGCCAAGGCCGAGGACCGGCTGCTGTTCCGCGACGCCATGGAGAAGATCGGCTTGAGCTGCCCGACCAGCCGCATGGTCAGGACCCTGTCCGAGGCGCTCGACGCCCTGCCTGTCGTCGGCCTGCCGGCGATCATCCGCCCGAGCTTCACCATGGGCGGCACCGGCGGCGGCATCGCCTATAACCGGGAAGAGTTCGAGACCATCGTCCGCCAGGGCCTCGATGCGTCTCCGACCACCGAGGTGCTGATCGAGGAATCGGTGCTGGGCTGGAAGGAGTTCGAGATGGAGGTGGTCCGCGACAAGGCGGACAACTGCATCATCGTGTGCTCCATCGAGAACATCGACCCGATGGGCGTCCACACCGGCGATTCGATCACCGTCGCGCCGGCGCTGACGCTGACCGACAAGGAATACCAGATCATGCGCAACGCCTCGATCGCAGTGCTGCGCGAGATCGGCGTGGAAACCGGCGGATCGAACGTGCAGTTCGCGATCAATCCGAAGGACGGCCGCATGATCGTCATCGAGATGAACCCGCGCGTGTCGCGGTCGTCGGCGCTGGCGTCGAAGGCGACCGGCTTCCCGATCGCCAAGGTCGCCGCGCGTCTCGCCGTCGGCTACACCCTCGACGAACTGAGCAACGACATCACCGGCGTCACCCCTGCCTCGTTCGAGCCGACCATCGACTACGTGGTCACCAAGGTGCCGCGTTTCGCGTTCGAGAAATTCCCGAACAGCGAGCCGACGCTGACCACCTCCATGAAGTCGGTGGGCGAAGCCATGGCCATCGGCCGGTCGTTCGCCGAGAGCCTGCAGAAGGCGCTCTATTCGCTGGAGACCGGCCTGACCGGCCTTTCCGAGATCGAAGTGCCCGGCTACGATCCGGACGACAAGGACAAGGAGGCCGTGCTCGCCGCCCTGTCCAGGCCTACGCCGGAGCGCATCCTCTATATCGGCCAGGCGTTCCGTGAAGGCCTGAGCCTGGAGCGCATCCATGAGGCGACCAGCTACGATCCCTGGTTCCTCGCCCAGATCGAGGAGATCGTCCGCGCCGAGAACCAGCTCCGCGACAACCGGCTGCCGTCCGATCCGCAGGAGATGGCCTACTACAAGTCCATGGGCTTCTCGGACGCGCGCATCGCCGAGCTCTGCGGCATCGCCACCGAGGACGTCTACGAGCAGCGCCAGGACCTGGGCGTGCATCCGGGCTTCCGCCGCATCGACACCTGCGGCGCCGAGTTCGAGGCGCGCACGCCCTACATGTACTCGTCCTACGAGGTCGAGTTCGGCGGCGGCGAGTGCGAGGCCAATCCGAGCGACCGGGAGAAGGTGATCATCCTCGGCGGCGGACCGAACCGCATCGGCCAGGGTATCGAGTTCGACTATTGCTGCGTGCATGCCGTCTACGCGCTGACCGAGGCCGGCTACGAGACCATCATGGTCAACTGCAACCCGGAGACGGTGTCGACCGACTACGACACCTCCGACCGGCTGTATTTCGAGCCGCTGAGCGAGGAGCACGTGCTGGAGCTGATCCGCAGGGAGCAGTCCCGCGGCACGGTGAAGGGCGTCATCGTCCAGTTCGGCGGCCAGACGCCGCTCAAGCTGGCGAGCGCGCTCGAGGCCGCCGGCGTGCCGATCCTGGGCACCTCGCCCGACGCCATCGACCTGGCCGAGGACCGCCAGCGCTTCCAGGCGCTGCTGCACGAGCTGGGCCTGAAGCAGCCAGCCAACGGCACCGCCACCTCGCTCGAGGAGGCCAAGGAGATCGCCTACGAGATCGGCTATCCGGTCGTCATCCGGCCGTCCTACGTGCTGGGCGGCCGTGGCATGCAGATCGTCGCCGACGTGCAGGGGCTGGAGCGCTACATGACCGAGGCGGTGCGCGTCTCAGGCGATAGCCCGGTGCTGGTCGACTACTATTTGCGCAACGCCATCGAGGTCGACGTGGACGCCATCGCAGACCGCGACAGCGTGTTCGTCGCCGGCATCATGGAACACATCGAGGAGGCCGGCGTGCATTCGGGCGACAGCGCGTGCTCGCTGCCGCCCTATTCGCTGCCCGCCCACATCATCGCCGATATCAAACGCCAGACCGAGGCGTTGGCCCGCGGCCTCGACGTGGTCGGCCTGATGAACGTGCAGTTCGCCGTGCAGGGCGAGACCATCTACATCCTGGAAGTCAATCCGCGCGCCAGCCGCACCGTGCCGTTCGTCGCCAAGGCGATCGGCGTGCCGCTTGCCAAGATCGCGGCGCGGGTGATGGCCGGCGAGAGCCTCGCCAGCTTCAATCTGCGCGAGCACGACATCAAGCATGTCGCCGTCAAGGAAGCCGTGTTCCCGTTCGCCCGCTTCCCCGGCGTCGACACGCTGCTGGGTCCGGAGATGCGCTCGACGGGCGAGGTCATGGGCCTCGACTGGACCTTCGGCAAGGCGTTCGCCAAGTCGCAGATCGCCGGCGGGACCAAGGTTCCCCTGTCGGGCACGGTGTTCATCTCATTGAAGGACGGCGACAAGCAGGCCATCGTGGGACCGGTGCGCAAGCTGATCGAGATGGGCTTCACCATCATCGCCACCAAGGGCACGGCGAGCTTCCTCGCCGAGCAGGGCGTCAAGGTGAAGCGGGTCAACAAGGTGCTGGAAGGCCGACCCCACATCGTCGACGCCATCAAGAACCGCGAAGTCCAACTGGTGTTCAACACCACCGAGGGCGCCCAGGCGATCAATGACAGCTTCTCGATCCGCCGCACGGCCCTGACCGAGAAGGTGCCGTACTACACCACCCTCGCCGGCGCGGTCGCGTCGGTGCTCGCCATCGAGAGCATGAAGTCGGGCAGCCTTGAAGTGGCCAGTCTGCAATCCTATTCTAAGTGATCCTGAAGGCATCACGCCGGGCGGACTGCGCCGCCCGGACGTGATTGCTTTGCGGCACGAAGAATAAGAAGGAATGGCGATGGAAAAGATTCCGATGACGGCAAAGGGACTCGATCGAATCGAGGGCGACCTGCGCCGCTACAAGCTCGATGAGCGTCCGGCGGTGATCCGAGCGATCTCCGAGGCGCGCGAGCATGGCGACCTGTCGGAGAACGCCGAGTACCACGCCGCCAAGGAGCGCCAGGCCTTCATCGAGGGCCAGATCCTCGAGCTTGAGGACATGATCTCGCGCGCCGAGGTCATCGACGTGTCGAAGCTGTCGGGCAAGACCGTGAAGTTCGGCGCGACGGTGACCGTCGTCGACATCGAGACCGACGAGGAGCGGACCTACCAGATCGTCGGCGAGGTCGAGGCCGACATCAAATCCGGCCTGCTGTCGATCAACTCGCCGCTCGCCCGTGCGCTGATCGGCAAGTCGGAAGGCGACGAGGTCGATTTCGCCGCGCCCGGCGGCCAGCGCGCCTACGAGATCCTCAAGGTGAAGTTCGTCTGAGTCCTACCGCTTTTCCGGCAACCCGAACGGCACGCCCGGCTCATTCTTGGCGCTGCGGATGGTCAGCGCCGTCTTGACGCTGGCCACGTTCGGCGCGGGCGTCACCTGCGATGTCAGGAATGTCTGGAACTCGTTGAGATCGCGGGCGACGATCTTGAGCATGAAGTCGATCTCGCCGTTCAGCATGTGGCACTCGCGCACCATGGGCCAGCCGCGCACCAGATCCTCGAAGGCCTTCAGGTCCGCCTCCGCCTGGGAGTGCAGGCCGACCATGGCGAACACGGTCAGGCCGAAGCCCAGTTCGGCGGCGTTCAGCCGGGCGTGATAGCCCTGGATGTAGCCGTTCTCCTCGAGCGCGCGCACCCGGCGCAGGCAGGGCGGCGCCGAGATGCCCACCTGCCGCGACAGCTCGACATTGGTCATGCGGCCATGGTCCTGCAGCAGCCTGAGGATCTTGCGGTCGATTTCGTCGAGCTTCATGTGGTTCGGGTCCATGGAAGGAAAGGCATCGTCGCGAATACGCGCGGGAAATTAAATTACAAAATTTGGGAACATTTGCAAAGAATATCGAAGGAAGATTTCTGTGTTGGCTTCGCGCCTCGATCCATGCGCATCAGGCATTCCTGCCATACGCCTTGAGGGTCCAGCCCTCGCTTTCTTATAATTATAATAATTCTAATTATTGTTTCTATTACATGAGCCCAAAAAGGAGTCTCTCCAGAATGACTAGCCTTGTTGGCCGCCAGGCCCCCGATTTCACCGCCGCGGCCGTGATGCCCGACGGCGACATCCAGGAAAATTTCAACCTGATGAAATACCTCGATGGCGGCTATAGCATCCTGTTTTTCTATCCGCTGGACTTCACCTTCGTGTGTCCGTCGGAAATCCTCGCCTACAGCAACCGGGCGGACGCGCTCGCGGCGCTCGACACCAGGCTGGTTTCGGTGAGCGTCGACTCCCAGTACAGCCACTACGCCTGGCGCAACACCCCGGTGAACGAGGGCGGTCTCGGTCCGGTGAAGTTTCCCATGGTGGCCGACATCACCAAGCAGATCGCCCGCGACTACGGCGTGCTGATCGATGACTCGGTGGTGCTGCGCGGGACCTTCCTGATCGACCGCCGCGGCACCGTGCGCCAAGTCATCGTCAACGACCTGCCGCTTGGCCGGAACGCCGACGAAGCGGTGCGGATCGTCGAGGCGCTGCGCTTCCACGAGGAGCACGGCGAGGTCTGCCCCGCCGGCTGGCAGAAGGGCGCGGCCGGCATGGCGCCGACCAAACAGGGCGTGGCCGACTATCTCGCCCAGCATGCCGACGCCCTCTGAGGCTCCCGCGCGGTGAAGCAGTTCCGCTTCGCAGCGATCCGCTTTAAATACTTTATCACAAACGTGTTCTGCGATTCCCTCATGTCGAGAACCGTTCTAGAGTGCACTTGCGAAATAGGGCGCCGGTCTTACCTGAGGGAAACCGGCAGCCGCCAGCGGAGAGAAGCATGGCAGAACGCATCGAAACCAAGGTGCTGATCATCGGATCGGGACCCGCGGGCTATACGGCCGCGATCTATGCCGCCCGGGCGGCGCTCGCTCCGGTCATGGTCCAGGGCATCCAGCCCGGCGGCCAGCTGACCATCACCACCGACGTCGAAAACTACCCCGGCTTCGCCGACGTCATTCAGGGTCCGTGGCTCATGGACCAGATGCGCGCCCAGGCCGAGCACGTGGGCACCACGCTGATTTCCGACGTCATCGTGTCGGTCGACCTGTCGAAGCGCCCGTTCGTCGCCATCGGCGACAGCGGCACCGAATATGTCGGCGAGACGCTGATCATCGCAACCGGCGCCCAGGCCCGCTGGCTGGGCCTGCCCGGCGAGCAGAAATTCCAGGGATTCGGGGTATCGGCCTGCGCCACCTGCGACGGTTTCTTCTACCGCGGCAAGGAAGTGATCGTGATCGGCGGCGGCAACACGGCGGTCGAGGAAGCGCTGTTCCTGACCAACTTCGCCACCAGGGTCACCCTCATCCACCGGCGTGACGAACTGCGCGCCGAAAAGGTGCTGCAGCAGCGGCTGTTCAACCACGACAAGATCCGGGTGATCTGGGACAGCGTCGTCGAGGACATCATCGGCGGCACCGACCCCATGGGCGTGACCGGCGTGCGCATCCACAACACCAGGACGGGCGCGACGTCCGAGGTGCCGGCCCACGGCGTGTTCATCGCCATCGGCCATACGCCGTCGACCGAACTGTTCGTCGGCCAGTTGCCGCTCGACGACGGCGGCTACATCCTGAAGAACCCGGACAGCACCTCGACCGCGGTGCCGGGCGTATTTGCGGCGGGCGACGTGACCGATAAGGTGTATCGTCAGGCGGTGACGGCGGCCGGCATGGGGTGCATGGCGGCGCTGGAAGCCGAAAAGTTCATCGCCGCGCACGAAGTGCACGAAAAGCAGGCAGCGGAATAAAACAACGCGGCGCCGGAGCGAGGGGATCATCCCGGCTCGGCGGATCATCGGGGGAAAGCCGAATGGACTGGGACAAGCTGCGTACGTTCTACTCGGTCGCCAAGGCGGGCAGCTTCACGCATGCCAGCGACGAACTGAATCTCAGCCAGTCGGCGATCAGCCGGCAGATATCCGGCCTCGAGGAGAGCCTGGGCTTTTCGCTGTTCCACCGCCATCCGCGCGGCCTGATCCTGACCGAGCAGGGCGAGACCCTGTTCGAGACCGTCAGCGAGGTGTTCGTCAAGCTTGAGCGGACCGAGGCCATCCTGCGAGACAGCCGGACGGCGGCGCGAGGGCGGCTCAACGTCACCACCACCGTGGGATTCGGCTCCACCTGGCTGGTGCCGCATCTCAGAGACTTCAGACTCGCCTATCCCGACATCGGCATCAACCTGCTGCTGTCCGATTCCGAGATCGATATCGCCATGCGTGAATCCGACGCGGCGATTCGTTTTCATCCGCCGCACCAGCCCGATCTGATCCAGCGCCAGCTGATGACGGTGCACTATCACATCTACGCCTCGCCCGAATATGTCGCCACCCGCGGCGCGCCGACATCGACGGCCGACCTGGACAACCACGCCATCATCTCCTACGGACCCGAGGCGCCGCGGCCGCTGCAGGACCTTAACTGGATCATCCACGCCGGCGCCGGCGACCGGGTGCGCGAGCCGGTGCTGGCGGTGAACAACATCTACGGCATCCTCAAGGCGGTCGAGAGCGGCCTGGGCCTCGCCGCCCTGCCCGACTACATCGCCACGCCCGGCACCAACCTGGTGCAGGTGCTGCCGGAGCTGGAAGGCCCGACCTTCAAGGTGTACTTCGTTTATCCGGAGGAGTTGCGCAACGTGACTCGGATCACGGTGTTCCGCGACTTCCTTGTGGACCAGGTCCGCACCGCCAAGTTCTGACCGCCGGAATCCACCGCCCAAAACGGTATGCCGCGCTCTTGACGAAGCGCCAGGCACTCCCATGTCTGTCCGGCTTCCACCGCCCGACTTTTCGGGCGCGGGCAGTGCATCGCGCCGGGAAACCAGATCCGTCAACCCCATGGAAAACCGGCTGTATCCGCGATATTGCGCCGCAAAATATCCGAAAACCCCACACCCTTGGCTATAAGTTACTGATTAAAAATGGATTGTTTTTTGGATATGCGTCATATGCATGCCTGATTTGCAGCGAACCCGCTGGACCACGCTGCGGCGCACAACTAACTTTCAAGTTGTCACCACGAAGCAACGGTTCAGCGTGGTGATCCGAAAGCCTCCTCATATTGAGGTTTTCGTGGGAGCTGGCTCTATTTCCTCCCCGTTTCTAGAGCCCTCCCATTCATCGTCTCCCCAAGACGTGAAGTCTTCCCTATACTGCCGGGCTCGAAAGAGCCCGGCATTCTTTTTTGTGTGGTTTCCGCGAAGTGATTATTCAGGCTCGACTTGAGCCGCCCTGTTCGCCATCCTCCAAACATGCCCACTGAACGAAACCATGATATTTTCAGGGCCAGGGAAGGGAGACCAGCCATACTGAAACGGCTGACTGAACGGCAGCTGCGCCGCCGCTCGAATATCCTGTCGGTGGCGCGCCAGCTAATTGCCGAAAAGGGCTATTCAGGGGTGACGATGCGCGAGCTCGCCGAAAAGAGCGGCGTCGCCTACAAAAGCCTGTACGACCTCTATGGCAGCAAGGACAATTTGCTCGGCAAGGCCATCGAGGAACGGCTGCGCCTGGTGTTCGAATCCATCGACCGCGCGGTCACCAGCACCGGCTTCGAGCGGCTGATGGATATCATCGAGCGCACCTCGGCCTACACCCTGGAAATCCCCAATCTGGCGCGGGCGCTGGAGCCGATCCTGGCGGGCGATCCCGCCAAGTTCTCGATCGGCGAGAACATGCAGAAGTTCCACCGAGAGGCGCTGATGGACATCAAGCGCCAGGGCGACCTGATCGAGAGCGCCAATATCGACTATCTGCTGCACGACGTGATGCTGGCGTCGGGCGCCGTGCGCCTGTACTGGGCCAACGACGTCATCGCCGACGAAGACCTGGCCAAGGCGCAGAAATACTCCGCCGCCAAGGCCGTGTTCCCGTTCCTCGCCGGCGCCAGCCGCGACCGCGCCTCCAGGCTGATCCAGGAGCTGCATCCGCAGCTCGCGCGGCGCCGCAAGAACTGACCTTTACTATATCGCGGTATAATCGGTTGCGGTTTCCCGTTGCCCGCGCTTAGAGTCCGTGCGCGGTTCCGGGCGGCGACGGGAAAACGCCTGCCCCTCATCATCACTTACTAAACGGGAATATGAATCATGGATCTGGGTTTGAAGGGCAAGAATGCCATCGTGACGGGTTCGACGAAGGGCATTGGTCGCCGGGTTGTTGACCTGCTGGCGTCGGAAGGCGTGAATGTGGGCATCTGCGCGCGCAACAAGGACGAGGTCGACCAGGCGGTCGCGGAGATTTCGAAGAAGGG
>CAMDTB010000070.1 GCA_945907245.1 Rhizobium sp. Q54 | reverse complement strand
CACCACGGGTGCGTCGCCGCAGACCGGCAAGCCTCAGGTGGGCTTCGAGCTTCCCGCCTCCGTGCTCGACACCACCGGCGCCGCGCCGCAGACCGGCAAGCCCACCGTGGACTTCGAGCTTCCGGCCGCCATGCTCGACACCACCGGCGCCGCGCCGCAGACCGGCAAGAACATCAGCAAGGCCTGAGCCAGGGGCGCGTCTTGGCTGCCGCGCCGCGGCCGGAGCATTACAGCCCCCGCGCCGTGGCGGGCGCCGTCGACGTGGTGCATGCGTTCTACCGCGGGCGCGTGCTGTCCAGCCTGGCGGGGCTGATCGAGTCGGCCTGCCGCGTCATCCCCGGCCATGACGGACTCGTCGCCCGCCTGCCGGCGGAAACCGGCGTGGCGCTGTCGCCGTGGGTCTACCACCTGAACTACCAGCTCCTCGCCGCCATGAAAGCCGGCGACCGGCCCGCGGTGTCGGCGCTGCTCGCGGACATCGCCGCCATGCCCCCGGCGGCGTTTCTGGCCGAGGGCCTCGTCATCGACAATCTGCACGACCAGCCCTGGCATGCGCTGATGGCGCGCGACATGGTGGCGGACGACGACGACGGCGCCGAGGTGTTCGCCGCCGCGCCTGAACGCATCGAGGCCGCCCGCGCCCCCATCGCCGAGGCGCTGGCGCTGGTCGAGCGCTGCCATCCCGTGGCGGGCGCGGAAATCCGCTCGCTGGTGTCGGCGATCACCCTGCTCGACGGCAAGGTGATCGGCGCGTCCACCGACGTGCGGGTTTTCGGCAACATGTTCATGCGGCTGCCGCCCGAGGACCAGGACCCGGTGCCGCACTACGCCGATCACCTGGTGCACGAGGCCGGCCACCTCTACCTCAACGCGCTGATGGCCCACGATCCGCTGATCCTGAACGACGACGGCCGCACCTATCCGGCGCCCACCCGCGCCGATCCCCGGCCGCTGTTCGGCATTCTCCACGCCACCTTCATCCTGGCGCGCCTCGCCGACACGTTCGAGCGGATCGCCGCCGTCGAGCCCGAACCCTACGCCCGGAATCTGGAGACGGTCCGGCGCCAGTTCGCCCACGGCGTCGCCACCCTGCGCGCCCATGGGCGGTTCACCGAACTGGGCGCGGCGCTGCAGGACCAGTTCGAGGCGCTGGTCGACCCGATTCGGTGACGGTTTTGGAACTGGTGACGGTTTATTTGACGGAAGGCCACCCAGGAATCCGCGGCGTCGGCGGCGTCCGTTGGTCGAAAATGCTCGACTCCGGGAAATCTTCCGTGTCAGCCTTCGCCCATGAACGATGACAAGCTGCAGCAACTGATCGATCGCCAGGCGATCACCGACGGCCTCCACTGGTACACCAGGTGGGTCGATCTCAACCGCGTCGACATGCAGGTCCAGATCTTCGCCGAGGACGGACGCATCAGCTTCGGCGGCGACAACTGGACCGTGGGCCGCGCCAACATCCAGGCGCTGATCGACCCGCTGGTCCAGCTCTATGCCGCCACCCATCACTACATCACCAATGTGGAGATCACCTTCGAAGGCGCCGACGAGGCGCGGTCCCAGTGCTATCTCCACGCCTGGCACCGGCCCGTGGCCGGCGGCGACAACTTCGTGCTCTACGCCCAGTACCACGACCGCTGGGTGCGGACCGCCGAGGGCTGGCGGATCAAGGAACGCCGCCTGAAGACCGCCGCCACCGAGGGCCGTCCCGGCGGCGAAGCCGGCATGGACCTGATCGGCCGGGCCCCCAGCCGAACGGCATAGCGGCAAATTCTGGTTTCGGTGACGGTTTACGTAACCCTCGCCGGCTGATGTCGGGTTGGCTTCGCGCCACAGATTAAGCAAGCTGTCACCGAAACCTAGCGGCTAAAGTCAGCGGCGTAATAGTGCACGCCTTCGCCATTCTGCCGTTTCTAGAAGTAGGGTGACCAGGTCGCTATCCGGTTGGGTGTCAACGAGGTAGCGCCCGTAGGTTGGCACGAAATCGTCCCGCTCTTGCATCAGAACAAGCTGGCCTCGGACCTTCAAAAGCATGTTGTCGTGATCATGCTTCACCAGAAACTCGTCCAGTACAGCAATGGCATTGTCGATGTAGTTTCCTGCCGCGTTTGCAACCATCTACAAAGGCTAATGTCTCGGATGAGACGCTGCAAATGCATCGTCGCATCCTAATCGATTTCGGTGACGGTTTACCCAACCCTCGCCGGGTCGTGTCGGGTTGGCGTCTCGCGACAAATTAATCAAGCTGTCACCGAGACTGTCTACCGTGCTGTCAGCATACGCCGCACCCGCGCCTTGCCCAGCGCATTGACGGCGAAAGACAGCGCCACCATCCGCGCATCCATCCACAGGCTGCCATAGCGGCAATAGGCGCGGTCGAGGCGCAGGGCTTCCCGCGCGGAACTGGTGCCCATCACCTGTGCAAGGCCGGTCAGGCCGGGCGTCACCCGCCAGCGGAAGTCGTGGCGGTTTCGAATCCAGCCCAGCCGGGTCACGTCGGCCTCGGTCAGCGGTCGCGGGCCGACGGCGCTCAGTTCGCCGCGCAGGATGTTGATGAACTGGGGCAACTCGTCCAGGCCGGTGGCGCGAATCACCCGGCCCACGCGGGTATTCGCGCCGTCCCGCATCGACCGGAACTTCAGGATGGTTAACGGCCGCCGGTGCCGGCCCAGCCGCTCCTGCCGGAACAGCACCGGGCCGCCGTCGTCGAGCCGGATGGCAAGCGCCACGAGCGCCATGGGCAGGGCGAAGAACGCCAGCCCGGCCAGCGCGCCCAGCACGTCGAACAGCCGCTTCATGGAAATCTCCTTCGGCGCGGATTCGCCGCTTGCCCTAATTTGTAATCCCATGTACTTAGCGATGTAAAGCTAGATGATTCGATCTTGATGGGGGCATGGTGGAAAGATGGCTGGTAATCTGCGGTGTGTTGATGCTGGCCGGTTGTTTCTGGGGTGAAGAGGTCGAGTGGGCGAGCCACAGTCAGATTGTCGAGGCGGCGAAGAGGTGCGGCGTCGATGATTTTGAACCGGGGGAAGCAGGCAGTCACTACGCGGCCCACGTGTCACCGAGAGTGCCGAACGCCCGCGAGAAAGAAGATTGCATCTATCGCGATCTAAAGGGGCAAGGCCTGTTGGTGACCCGATAGGCAAAGGTTGGTTGGAAATTGGGAGGGGACATGAGGGATCTGGACAAGGCCTTGAGCGAGATCAGCGCGATCCGCGGCCAGATCTCCCGCGGCACCGAGTTCCAGGGCTATGGCCCGGCCACGCTCGCGGCGACCGGCGTGCTGGCGCTCGCCGCCGCCGTGGCGCAGTCGGCATGGCTGCCCGATCCGGCAGCGTCGATGACCGCCTATCTGGCGCTGTGGGCGGCGACGGCGGCGTTGTCCGTCGGCGTCATCGCGCTGGAGACCGTCACCCGCACGAAGCGCGTTCATTCCAGTCTGGCGCAGGAGATGATCCTGTCGGCGGCCGAACATTTCCTGCCCGCCGCCGTGGCCGGCACGGCGCTCACCATCGTGCTGTGGCTTGTGGCCCCGCAGGCCCTGTGGCTGCTGCCGGCCCTGTGGCAGATCGTCTACAGCCTGGGCGTCTTCGCGTCGTGCCGCTTCCTGCCGCGCGCCATGTGGATCGCCGGCGCCTGGTACATGCTGACCGGGCTGGTCTGTCTCTGGGTGTCGCCCGGCGGCGGCGCGCTGTCGCCCTGGGCCATGGGGCTGCCCTATGGCATCGGCCAGCTGCTGATCGCCGCGATCCTGCAGGCCAGCCTGAGGACCGGCCATGACCGATAGCGGACGCTTCGCCTATGAAGGCCTCGACCGGGTGATCCACGAGCGCGCCCGGCTGGGCGTGCTGACCTCGCTGATCGGCCACCGGAAAGGCCTGCTGTTCGGCGACCTGAAGCAGCTCTGCGGCCTCACCGATGGCAATCTCAGCCGCCACCTGCAGGTGCTGCAGGAGGCCGGGCTGGTCGAGATCGCCAAGGGCTTCGAGCACAACCGGCCGCAGACCGTCTGCCGCATCACCGCGGCGGGCCGCGCCCGCTACCTGGACTATCTGGCCGTGCTCGAGCAGGTGGTGCGCGACGCATCGGAAGCCGCCGAAACCGATGAGGCGCCCGATACCGAACGCGGTTTCGTCCCGATCTGATCTCTTTTTTTGCCATGGAGATTTGCAATGCAAAGTAGTCTGCCGGACCAATCTTGCTCTTCCCATGTCGCCATCATCATGGACGGCAACGGCCGCTGGGCCACCAGGCGCGGTCTGCCGCGCACCGCCGGTCACCGGGCCGGCGTCGCGGCGGTGCGCCGCGTCGTCGAGTCCGCCGCCGGGCAGGGCGTCGGCACGCTCACCCTGTTCGCCTTCTCCGGCGACAACTGGCGCCGCCCGGACGAGGAGGTGGACGGGCTGATGTGGCTGTTCCGGGTCTATGTGCGCTCGGCCGTCGCCCGCTTCGTCGAGCATGGCCTGCGGCTCAGCATCATCGGCCGCCGCGACCGGCTGCCGGCGACGCTGCGGCGCGAGATCCAGCGCGCCGAGGCCGCGACCGCCCATGGCGGCGGCCTGCATGTGCGCATCGCCGTCGACTACTCGGCCCGCCACGCCATCGCCGGCGCGGCGGCGCTGGTCGGCTCCGGCTCGCCGCCCTCGGTCGAGCTGTTCGCCCGCACCCTGAGCCCGGTGCCCGACGTGGACCTGCTGATCCGCACCGGCGGCGAGAAGCGGCTCTCCGATTTCCTGTTGTGGGAAAGCGCCTATGCCGAGCTGGTGTTCAGCGACGTCATGTGGCCCGACTTCTCCGCTTCCGACCTGGACACCGCGCTCGCCGATTTCCGCCGCCGCGAGCGCCGCTTCGGCGGCCTCGGCGCGGCCGCCGCGCCGCTCAGGCAGGAGGCCGCCCGATGAGCCCGCGCGTCAACCGCCCGCTGCGGGTCAAGCTGATCCTGCCGGCGCTGACCGAGGCGACCAGCCCGCACTGGCGGCCGGTGAAATACTCGCTGTTCCCGCCGCTGGGCCTGGCGACGCTCGCCGCCTATCTCGATCCGGACGACCATGCAGTGATCGTCGACGAGCACGTGGAAAAGCTGACCACCGACGACTGCCCCGACCTGGTGATCATCCAGGTCTACATCACCAACGCCTATCGGTCGTACCGGCTGGCCGACCATTACCGGGCGAAGGGCGCGTTCGTGGCACTGGGCGGGCTGCACGTCACCTCGCTGCCCGACGAGGCTGCGCCCCACGCCGACGCCATCTTCCTTGGCCCCGGCGAGCAGACCTTCCCGCAGTTCCTCGAGGACTTCCGCGCCGGCCGTGCGCAAAAAATCTACCGGTCAACGTCGGGCCGCACGCTCGAGCGGGTGCCGCCGATCCGCCGCGACCTGATCCGCCGTGCCAGTTACCTGGTGCCCAACTCCCTCGTCGCCACCCGCGGCTGCCCGCAGCACTGCGACTTCTGCTACAAGGACGCCTTCTTCGAGGGCGGCCGCACCTTCTACACCCAGCGGGTCGACGACGCCCTCGCCGAGATCGACCGGCTGCCCGGCCGCCATCTCTATTTCCTCGACGATCATCTGCTGGGCGACCGCCGGTTCGCGGCCGCTTTGTTCGAGGGCATGCGCGGCATGAACCGGCTGTTCCAGGGCGCCGCCACCGTCGATTCGATCCTGCGCGGCAATCTCATCGAGCAGGCGGCCGAGGCGGGCCTGCGCAGCATCTTCGTCGGCTTCGAGAGCCTGTCGCCCGCCAACCTCGCCGGCTCCAACAAGGTCCAGAATCTGGGCCGCGACTACAAGGCGGTGACCGACCGGCTGCACGGCCTCGGCATCATGATCAACGGCAGCTTCGTGTTCGGCATGGACGACGACGACGAGGGCGTGTTCCGCCGCACCGTCGACTGGGCCATGGACCACGGCGTCACCACCGCCACCTTCCACATCCAGACGCCCTATCCGGGCACGCGCCTCTACCAGCAGATGGCAAGGGCCGGCCGGCTGACCAGCGGCAACTGGGACGAATACGACACCCGCACGGTCGTCTTCCGGCCCGCGCGGCTGACGCCCGAGGCGCTCAAGCGCGGCTATGACTGGGCCTACCGGGAGTTCTACCGCTGGCCGTCCATCGCCCGCGCGGCGCTCAGCCACGGCACGCTGAAGCACCAGGCCAAGCACTTCTTCTACGCCGCCGGCTGGAAGAAGTTCGAGCCGCTGTGGGACGTGGTCATCCGCGCCCGCCGGCTGCGGATCATGACCCCGGTGCTGGAGGCCGTGCTGTCGAAGGTAACGGGGCGGCGGGAAAAGCCGTCGCAGGCCGTGGCTCAGGCTAGCCTCGCACCATAGCGGGCTGATGGAGCAAAATATCATATTATCGTAATAGTAATAACCAAACCATGGAAATTCCATGAAAGGTTATTTGTATCAATGTCTTGACAGGCCATCCTGACTGAAAGCCTGAATGGATGAAGGGATTTTACGGTGACATATTACGGCATATTGCGCGGACGCCCGGCGAGATCGTCCACTATCTGGAGAAGCTGGTGTGGTAATGTCGACCGCACCGCTGTAGCCGCGCAGCGCAACTTCAGTCATTCAGCTCGACGCATGGCCCGCAAGCATTCAAAACCTGATCACTATGGAGACCTGCAGCGCGAGGACGAGGCTCCGGCGGCGGCGGTACCCTGCTGGCTCTGTGGCCGGCCGACCGGCAAGACCATTGTCTGGCACCATCCCGTGCCAAAGAGCCGGGGCGGGCGCGATGTGGTGCCGATGCACCCCATTTGCCAGCAGACGCTGATCGCCAATTTCACCAATTCCGAACTGCAGCGCCATGGGATGGATGTGGACGGCCTGCTGGCCAACCCCAACGTGCGCAAATTTGTCGATTGGGTGGCGAAGAAGGACCCGGATTTCACCGCGACCACGGCCAGGAAGCAACGCTGACGCCGACGTGCGGGCCGGGATTGGCAGACTCTCTCTCTCGAGCATTTTGGTTCGCGGTGGGGCGGGAGGCAGCCCCTTTGTTTGGTGGGTGGTATTGCAGACTGTCAATTTAGTGCACTGTCACCGTAATTACGTAACCGGAGAAACCAGAACATGGACGACGAGCCGGAAACGGAAGCACGCAATTCCTACAACGTTCGCCACCCGGAAAAGGACCGACTGGCCAACCTGGGCTATCTGATCGGGCTGGGGCTGGTGGTCGCCGCCATCGCCTTCATCTGGCATTGGGTGTCGCAGTTGACCGACCTCTGACAGAGGCCGGGTTCGCGAAGAATCGCCAAAAAATAGGGCGTCCCGAGGGACGCCCCAAGTCTCCCCGTTGAACTGGTTGGCCTTACGGCATCAGCTTGCCGCCGTTGAGCATGAAGGTCTGGCCGGTGATGTAGTCCGAGCCGTGGCTGGCCAGGAACACGCACAGCGGCGCGCCGTGGATCAGCGGATCGCCCAGGTAGCGCATGGGCAACGCCTGCTCCAGGGCGGTGACGAATTCGGGGCGCGCCTTGCGCCAGTTCTCGAACGCGTCCGAGGCCAGCGTCGGGCTGATGATGTTGACGTTGATGCCGAACTGGCCCCACTCGTTGGCGGCGGTGCGGCTGACGGCGCGGATCGCTTCCTTGGCCATGTTGTAGGCGGTGTTGCCGGTGGTGCCCAGGATACCCGAGGTGGACGAGAAGTTGATGATCTTGCCCCACTTCTTCGCCTTCATGATCGGGAACACGGCCTGCATGGCCCACAGGCTGGCCATCGCGCCGCTGTTGAAGGTGTAATAGATCTCGGCGTCGGTCGAATCCTCGACGCCCACGAACACGGTCGAGCCCTGCGGCTTCTCCTTGGTGCCGAACCCCTGGGCGTTGCTGACCATGATGTCGACGGTGCCATAGGCCTTCACGGTCTCGTCGACCATGCGGAACACCTGGTCGCGCTCGGACACGTCGACCACGACCGGAATCGCCTCACCGCCCTCGTCGCGGATCTGCTTCACCACCTCGTCCACGGTCGACTTGGTGCGCGAGGCGACGGCCACCCTGGCGCCCTCGCGGCCATAGGCGATGGCGATGGCCTTGCCGATGCCGCGGCCGGCGCCGGTGACGATGGCGACATTTCCTTCGAGCTGCTTCATGGGGTGGTCTCCGCGTCGATGGAGTGGCCGGCGATTTTCAGCGCCAGTGAAGAATTTGCGCATGTTTGGGGATGAATGGGTCCGCCGTCAACGGATTTTTCTCCCACGCGTCCGTTGCGTGACGGGTGTTGCACATGCTCCTATAGTCGCGGCGCGCACGGGGGCGCATTGGGGAGGAACGCATGGACCGGGTAAAAGGCAAGGTCGCTCTGGTGACCGGCGGCGCTGATGGCATCGGCGCGGCGACGGCGCGGCTGCTGGCGGCCGAGGGCGCAATCGTCGTGGTCACCGACATCAACAGGGAAGGCGCCGAGGCGCTCGCCGACGAGCTCGGCGGGCTGGGCATCGCACACGACGCGGGCAGCGAGGCCGACTGGCATCACGCCATCCGGCTGGTCCGCGAGCGCTTCGGCCGGCTCGACGTGCTGGTCAACAATGCCGGCATCGGCGCCGGCATCGGCGACATCGAGCACCAGACGCTGGAGGACTACCACAAGGTCATGCGGGTGACCTGCGACAGCGTGTTCATCGGCTCCAAATGCGCCATCGAGCTGATGAAGGGCAGAGGGGGCGCCATCGTGAACGTGTCGTCGATCCACGGCATCAAGGCGGCGGCGCACGAGGCGGCCTATTCGGCGGCCAAAGGCGCGGTGCGCCTGCTGACCAAGTCGGTGGCGCTGCACTGCGCCCGCAACGGCTACAGGATTCGCAGCAACTCGGTGCATCCCGGCTATATCCAGACGACCCAGATGATCGCGTGGATGGAGCGCGCCGACAACAGCGCCGACGTCAGGGCCGCGCTGCTCGCCCAGCATCCGATCGGCTTCCTCGGCGAGCCCGAAGACATCGCCAACGGCATCCTCTACCTGGCCAGCGAGGAAAGCCGGTTCATGACCGGCTCCGAGCTCGTGATCGACGGCGGCTATACGCTGTAACGCCATGGGCAGGGTCGGGGGAAAGATCGCGCTGGTCACCGGCGGCGCCGACGGCATCGGCGAGGCGGCCGCCCGGCTGCTCGCCGCCGAAGGCGCAACCGTCATCGTCACCGACATCAACGCGGCGGGCGCGATGGCGCTGGGTGACGCGATCGGCGGTCTCGGCCTTGCCCACGATGCGACGCGCGAGGACAGCTGGCTGCAGGTGATGGACGCGGTACGCGACCGCTTCGGGCGGCTCGACGTACTGGTGAACAACGTCGGCGGCGGCCTGCCGGACGGCAACATCGAGCAGCGCACCCTGGACGACTACCACACGGTGATGCGCCGGAACCTGGACAGCGTGTTCATCGGCTGCAAGCTCGGTATCGAGCTGATGAAGGGAGCTGGCGGCTCCATCATCAACCTCTCTTCGGTCCACGGCATCCGCGCCGCGCCGCACGAGGCGGGCTATTCGGCCTCGAAGGGCGGCGTGCGGCTGCTGACCAAGTCGGTGGCGCTGCACTGCGCCCGCGGCGGCTACCGGATAAGGGCCAATTCGCTGCATCCCGGCTACATCCTCACCGGCCGGATGAAGAAATGGGTGGAGAGCAGCCCGGAAGGCGCCGCGCTGATGCAGTCGCTGGTCGCCCAGCACCCCATCGGCTTCCTCGGCGAGCCCGAGGACGTGGCCGCCGCCATCCTCTACCTGGCCAGCGATGAAAGCCGGTTCATGACGGGCTCGGAGCTGGTGATCGACGGCGGGTTCACGCTGTAAACTATTGAAATCAATGAATTACTGTCATCCCGGCGAAGGCCGGGACCCAGAACGGGGAAGGGACTGAGCCCTGTGATCCCCTGGGTCCCGGCCTTCGCCGGGATGACAAGAAAGTTTAGATGACGCCCTTTTCCTTGAGCGCCGCCATCTCCTCGTCGCTCAACCCCAGCAACCCCTGGAACACGCTCTCATTATCCGACGCCAGCGGCTTGCCCGCCCAGTCGATCGCGCCCGGCGTGCCTGTCAGCCTCGGCATGACATTGGCCATGGCCATGTCGCCGATCCTCGTGGGCACCGTGGCGATGTTCCCCCGCGCGGCGTATTGCGGGTCGTCGAAAATCTCGTCGATGGCATAGACCGGGCCGCACGGCACCTGGGCGTCGGCGCATTTCCCCAGAACCCCGGCGCGGTCCATGGATGCGGTCCACGCGCCGACCATCGTGTCGACCTCGTCGCGGGCGGCCTCGCGTTTGGCGATGGTGCCGTAGACGCCTTCGCCCGCCAGTTCGGGGCGGCCCATCAGCCGGGCGAGGCGCTCGAAGATCTTGTCGTTGGTGCAGGCGATGGCGACCCAGCCTCCGTCCTGCGTCGGATAGTGGCTGTGCGGCACCGCGTTGACCGTGCCCGCGCCCATGCGCTGGCGCACGAAGCCGCCCTGCTGGTAGGCGGGCGCCAGCTCGTCGAGGATGCGGAAGATGCTTTCATAGAGCCCGATGTCGACCACCTGGCCGACACCGCTCCTGTCGCGCGCCCGCAGCGCCAGCAGCACGCCGATCACGCCATACATGCCCGACATGTAGTCGGCCAGCGTCGCCGAGCCCGGCGTCACCGGCTCGCGCTCCGGATGGCCGGCGAGGAACGAGATGCCGCCGAACGCATTGGCGATGCGACCGAACCCCGGCAGACCGCGCATGGGCCCGGTCTGGCCATAGGCGGAGACGCGCAGCATCACCAGCGCCGGGTTCTCGGCCGACAGCGTCTCCCAGCCCAGGCCCCAGCCTTCCAGCGTGCCGGGCTGGAAGTTCTCGCACAGCACGTCGGCCTCGCGTACGAGGCGCTTCAGCAGCGCGGCGCCGTCCGGCGTGCGCAGGTCCAGCGTCACCGGCTTCTTGTTGCGGCTCTCGCTCAGCCACACCAGCGAATCGCCACAGCCGGTCGGCGTGCCGAAGCGGCGCAGCGGGTCGCCGATGGTCGGCAGCTCCACCTTGATCACCTCGGCGCCGAACTCGGCCATCAGGGTGGCGCAGTAGGGCGCGGCGATGAAGGTGGCCAGGTCCAGCACGCGGACGCCGGCAAGCGGGCGGGGATCGGAGGACTCGAACATCGGGCTACTCGCGGAGTTGATCGTCGCGGCGGGAATACACCGGGCGTGCAAGATTTCATACCATCGCCGCGCGCGCCGGGACATGATCGGCGATCATTCGGGAAGGGGAGAACAATGGATCTGGGGATCGCGGGCCGCAAGGCCATCATCAATGGCGGCAGCGCCGGCATGGGCAAGGGCAGCGCCAGGGCGCTGGCGAAGGAGGGTGTCGACATCTGGCTGGTGGCGCGCGGCGAGGAGCGGCTCCATGCCGCCGCCGCCGAGATCGCCCGCGAGACCAACGCCCGGGTGACGCCGGTCGTTGCCGACCACAGCACGGTCGTGGGACGGGGCAGGATTCTCGACGCCTGCCCGGACCCCGACATCCTGGTGATGACCTGCGCGCCGCCCGCCCAGACCGGCGACTACCGCTCCGTGTCGGTGGACGACTGGAACGATACCTTCGCGACAACCCTGCTCAGCCCCATCGAGATGATGCGGGCGACCATCGACGGCATGGTCGAGCGCAAGTTCGGGCGCATCGTCAACATCGCCACCGGCGCGGCCAAGTACCCGGCGGAAATCCGCCTGCTGTCGGGCGCGCCGCGCGCCGCGCTGGTCAACTACACGGTCGCCGTGTCGAAGCGGGTCGCCAAGCACAACGTGATCATCAACAATCTGCTGCCCGGCATGTTCCACACCGCGACGATCCACGACCGCATGACCGAGCGGGCGAAGGAGAACGGCACGTCCTATGACGAGGAGGTGCAGAAATTCGTCCGCGACTGGCGCATCCCGGCCGGCAAGTTCGGCGACCCGGACGATTTGGGCGCGTTCTGCGCCATGTTCTGCAGCAAATACGCCAGCTTCACCGTGGGCCAGAGCCTGGTGATCGATGGCGGGCTGATCAACTCCACGTTCTGACCATGCCGGAAACCAGCCCGATCGCCGACGCCGCCGCCTCGCTCGAGCGGCGCGTCGCCGCGACCATCGCCGACATGCGCGGACGGCGCGGCCTCGGCCAGGCCGACCTGGCCGCGCTGCTGGGCGTGCCGGCGGACCGCATCGCCCGGCTCGAGAGCGGCGAGGCGGGACAGGCGGCAAGCCTGGCGCTGCTCGGCGAGATCGCCGAGCGCCTGGATTTCCAAGTCACGCTGGATCTGCATGACCGGCAACAGCCCGCCATCACGCCCGACGAGCACCGCGACGCCCTCGGTGAGGTGTCCTCCGTGGCGATCTTGTCCTCCGTGGCCCTGACCGGGACGCTCGACATAGGGACGCCGACGATCGCTTTTCCGGCCGACGACATGGCCCCCGCGCTGCCGGATGAACCCGGCCAGACTTTCGTGCTGGATGATTCCGCAGGTGGCATCGCATCTCCCAGGCCCAAGGATGACACGTTCTCGCCCGGCGGCGGCGGCGATGGCTTCGGCGACGGGATGAGCAGCTAGCGCCGGGGTGTTCCCGAACCCGCCAGCGCGTAGAGGCCCTGGTTGCCCCGGTGCCAACTGGCGGTCAGCTTGAAGCGGTCGATGCGCCAGCCGTCCGGCGTCCGTTTCAGCCCGAAATCGTAATGTCCGCCTAGCGTCACGCTGCCGTCGCCCTGGTCGTTCGCCAGGAAATGCTCGGCCTGGACAGTGGCCGTCACCGTCGCCCGGTCGCCGGTGACATGGAACACGAAATTGCTCAGCAGGTGCTGGGTGGCGTCGAAGCCGCGCAGGAACGGTTCGATGCCAGCCGCCCAGTCCGCCGCCTTCACGGTGACCGGCGCCTGGCCGTTGAACGCCGACAGGTCGTACTCGCACGCCTCGGCGAAGGCCGAGCGGTAGAGCGCCATGTCGATGGTGTCGACGGCGGTGGCGAATTTCAGCACCGCGTCGCGCAGGTCCTCGCGGTCCCTCAGGGCGTGCAGATCGGTCATTCCGTTACCTTTTTCACCCTCGGGCGCCGCGGCGCTTGCCCCGAGTCTGTCAGGATGGCACCTTGCCTCAAACCGGCATCGTGTTTCGAGGGGAAATACCGGCCAGGATGACCATCGATATCTTCCTGCAGCAACTGGTCAACGGGCTCACGCTCGGCGCCTTCTATGGCCTGATCGCCCTCGGCTACACGATGGTGTACGGCATCATCGGCATGATCAACTTCGCCCATGGCGACGTCTACATGATCGGCGCCTTCGTCGCGCTGATCGGCTTCGTGGTGCTGTCGACCGTCGGCGTCGTCTCGGTGCCCCTCGCCATCCTGGTCGTGCTGATCATGGCCATGTTCTTCACCGCCTGTTACGGCTGGGCGGTCGAGCGAATAGCCTACAGACCCTTGCGCGGATCGCCGCGGCTGGCGCCGCTGATCTCGGCGATCGGCATGTCGATCGTGCTGCAGAACTACGTGCAGATCGCCCAGGGCGCGCGCACCAAGTCGATCCAGCCCATCGTCCACGGCCAGTACAGCTTCGAGGTCGGACCGGGCGCGCATGTCACCATCAGCCTGCTGCAGATCGTCATCATCGTGCTGACCGTGGTGCTGATGGCCGGCTTCACCTGGGTGATCCGCAGCACCTCGCTGGGCCGCGCCCAGCGCGCCACCGAGCAGGACGCCACCATGGCCGCGCTTCTCGGCGTCAACGTCAACCGGACGATCTCGATCACCTTCGTCATCGGCGCGTCGCTGGCGGCGGTCGCCGGCATGATGGCGACGCTCTATTACGGCGTTATCGATTTCTATATCGGCTTCATCGCCGGCATCAAGGCGTTCACCGCCGCGGTGCTCGGCGGCATCGGCTCGCTGCCCGGCGCCATGCTGGGCGGGCTGATCATCGGCCTGATCGAATCCTTCTGGCCGGTCTTCTTCGACCTCGCCTACCGTGACGTGGCGGTGTTCGGCGTGCTGATCCTGGTGCTGATCTTCCGTCCGACCGGCCTGCTCGGCCGCCCCGAGATCGAGAAGGTCTGATGGCGGCAGCCGCCCGCCAGCTTCCGCCGCCCGTCGCCATGCTGCGCGACGCCGCGCTGGCCGCCGTCGTCGCGGCGCTGCTCGCCATTCCGCTGCTGGGCGTCCGGCTGGTCGACAACGCGTCGGGACTGACCCTCGACAGCCGGCTGCCGCTGGTGCTCTACGCGGCGGCCGCGGTGTTCGCCGGCCGCCTGCTGCTGTCGATGGGCGGCCGCTATGTGGCGCCGTCGCTCCGCGGCCTGACGTCGTCCCTTCCGGCCATGCCGCGCAATTCCCTGATCGTCTTCGGCTGGCTGCTGGCCCTCGCCGCGCTGTTGCTGCCGTGGATGCCGTTCGCCGAGCGCAGCCTGATCGACAAGCTCACCCTCATCCTGATCTATGTGATGCTGGGCTGGGGACTGAACATCGTGGTCGGGCTGGCCGGTCTGCTCGACCTTGGCTACGTGGCGTTCTATGCCATCGGCGCCTATGCCTACGCGCTGTTCTCGATGCATTTCGGCCTGTCGTTCTGGATCTGCCTGCCGCTGGCCGGCCTGATGGCGGCGCTGTTCGGCATCGCGCTCGGCTTTCCGGTGCTGCGGCTGCGCGGCGACTACCTGGCCATCGTCACGCTCGGCTTCGGCGAGATCATCCGCGTCGTCCTGCTGAACTGGCAGGCGGTGACCAACGGCCCCAACGGCATCACCGGCATCGAGCGGCCCACCCTGTTCGGCCTCAGCTTCTCGCGCTCGGCGGACGGGCCGACCTTCGCCGACTTCTTCGGTATCGAGTACTCGCCGGTGCAGCGGGTGTATTTCCTCTACTACCTGATCCTGGCGCTCGCCCTGCTGACCACTGCGTTCGCCCAGCGCATCCGCCGCCTGCCGACGGGGCGCGCCTGGGAGGCGCTGCGCGAGGACGAGATCGCCTGCCGCAGCCTGGGCATGAACCCGGTCACGGTGAAGCTGTCGGCCTTCGCCATCGGCGCGTCCTTCGCCGGCCTCGCCGGCTCGTTCTTCGCCACGCGGCAGGGCTTCATCAGCCCGGAGAGCTTCAGCTTCATCGAATCCGCCACCATCCTCGCCATCGTCGTCCTCGGCGGCATGGGTAGCCAGATCGGCATCGTGCTGGCCGCCGTGCTGCTGGTCGGCCTGCCCGAGTGGTTCCGCGACCTGTCCGAATACCGCATGCTGGTCTTCGGCGGCGCCATGGTGGTGATCATGCTGTGGCGGCCGCAGGGACTGCTGTCGCGGCGCGAGCCGACCATCCTGCTCGACCCGAAACCGGCAAGGGCCGAGGCGACGGTCCCATGAGCGAGCCTGCCGCGACGCTGCTTCAGGTCGATCACCTGACCATGCGGTTCGGCGGCATTACCGCCATCAGCGACCTGTCGTTCACCGCGAAACGTGGCGACATCACGGCGATCATCGGGCCAAACGGCGCCGGCAAGACCACCGTGTTCAACTGCCTGACCGGTTTCTATCAGCCGACCGTTGGCCGGCTGGAGCTGACCCATGACAACGGCAAGCGGTTCCTGCTGGAGCGCATGCCCGACTTCCGCATCGCCCGCGACGCCCATGTGGTCCGCACCTTCCAGAACATCCGCCTGTTCGCCGGCATGAGCGTGCTGGAGAACCTGGTGGTCGCCCAGCA
>CAMDTB010000069.1 GCA_945907245.1 Rhizobium sp. Q54 | reverse complement strand
GCGCAGTTCCACCGTCCCGGCCCGGGTCTCCCAGCCGCGGTCCCGGTAGCCGTTGCGCTGCGCCAGCCGCTCGGGGCTCTTCTCGCCATGAGCGGCCCCGGTAAGCCCGCCCACCTCCAGCTCCATCAGTCGCTCGGCGGCAAAGCCGATCATCTCGCGCAAAATATCTGCGTCGGCGCTCTTCTCCATCAACCCGCGCAGGGCCATGATCTCGTCGGTCATCTTCGGTTCCTTGGTTCAGGTTCGAGCCCACAAACCCAACCATACCGAAGACCGTGGAGGACCACCGCAGCACCGCTCACTCGCTACGGCGCCCCGTGATGGGCGCGCTGCGCGAGCGGCGCTGCTACCGCCGGCGAGTTACACCACGTCAAGGGACACGACCTTCATCGGTCATGATCATCTCCCCGTGTGGTGAACTGTACTAGGACAAAGGTAGACCTCGGATACAGGTCCGCCCACACCTTTTGCGAATTCGACGCATGAAAGTTTTATGTTCATGCGACGCATTGACGTGAGGACACGGTTCGCTGAAAACGCAAAGGGCGCGGACCTCGCGGCCCGCGCCCTCACGACCACGATGGGTAATGGGCTACTCGGCGGCTTGCCGATCGGGCCGCTGGAACAGCGCATTGAGCTGGTCGTCCGGCGTTTCCAGCAGACGCTGGACCCAGCCGTGGAAGCGCTGGCCGCCCCATTCGTTGCGGCCGAACAGCGAGTGGTTGCGTGCGCCGGCGTTGAGCGCCTGCTGCACCTGCAGGCCGGTCTTGTAGTCCTCGTCGCGGACCACGTTCTCGAGCAGGTCGAACTGCACGCGGGCGCCGTCCTTGCCGGCCTGGTCGGGCTCGGATTCCATCATGTAGTACTGGGTGGTGAACGACTCGCCCACGGTTTCACCCGGGAACAGCTGCGAGATCATCACGCCGCGCCCGCCACCCTTGAACGAGGCGATCGAGATATGCGGGAAGATGGTCCAGACGCCGGTCATGACATCTTCCATGGGCCACTGGTCTTCCGGGATCTTCTCGAGATGGGCATAGCGATCCGGCGAGGTCACGCGCTGGTGCGGGCCCCAGGCATAATAGTTGGCCTGCGGCGAGCGGGCGCCGCCGATGGTGTTCTTGTGCAGCACCGGCAGGTGGTAGAAATCCAGATAGCCGTCATAGGCCACCTTCCAATTCGGGCCGCGCAGCACGCGCGAGTCGAACAGGTGCCACTTGTCGAAGTTGAAGTGGGACAGCATGTCGTCATAGCCCGACAGGAAGGCCTCGATGTCGATGGTCGAGTTGGGATCGAGCACCGCCCAGATCAGGCCGGCCCGTTCCAGCGTCGGCAGCGCCGGCAGCGCGTACTCGTCGCGGTCGAACTCGCCGAACTCGTTGCTGGCGGCCACGCCGACGAGCTCGCCCTCGTTGTTGTAGGTCCAGCCGTGATAGGGGCAGACGAAGCGGCTGGCCTTGCCGCAGCCGACGTCGCGCAGCTGGGCGCCGCGGTGGCCGCAGGCGTTCATGAAGGCGCGGGCCTTGCCGTCCTTGCCCCGGGTGATCAGCACCGGCGTGCCGAACGGCGTCATCGCCTTGTAGTCACCCGGGTTCTGCACCTCGGCACTGGGCGCCAACATCAGCGGCATCCGCTTGAAGATCAGGTCGATCTCGCGCTTGAAGCGCGCCTCGTCCGTATAGGCCGACGCCGGCACCTTGTAGACGTCCGGCGCCTGTTCCATCGTGCCCGCCTTGTAGTGCTCGATATTGTGGCGGACGATTTCGACCAGCTTCTCTCTCGACATGACGACTATCCTCGTTTCCTGAGCGCGGATGTTTCCCCGCGAATCGTGCGCGAATATAGCACGGCCTGCCCCGCCGCGCATGGTACGACACGCGTTATATTATGCACGCTAGCATAAAACCAGTGCTTCGTTAAATGGCGGATGTTGCTGGAAAGCAGCCAGCGCATTACGGTTTCCGCAGCCTTGGGAGGGAAACCGATGACGACATGCCGAAACAGAACAATCCTCGTCGCGCTCTGCTCGGCTCTCATGGTCTGTTTCGCTGCGTCAGGCGCCCGGGCTACTCTGCAGCCGCCGCCGCCGGAAGGTCCGCTGACACAGTTCGCGGCCCACGACCCCAAGAGCATCCAGACCTACAGCTATCTGCTGTGGACGAAAATCCTGGGCACGGTGATCGAGGAAGACGACAAGGGCAATACCGGCGTCAACTACGGCGCGCTGGGTGTCACTGGCCGGAATGCGCTCGAAAGTTTTGTCGCCGAACTCACCAGCGTTCCAGTATCGACGCTCAACAGGAACGAGCAGCTTGCCTACTGGCTCAACCTGTACAACGCCGCCTCGCTCCGGCTGATGATCGACCAGTTCTCCAACCTTGGCTCGCCGGGACTGGAACTGGCAAGCCGGAACCCATACGCCACCGAACGATTCAACGTCAAACGGGTCTATACCGGGAAGGAAAATCCCTGGACGGTGCGCAACCTGACTGTCGAAGGCGTGACCTTGTCGCTGAACGACATCGAGCACCGCATCCTTTATCCCCAGTGGCCGGACGAACCGGTCGCCTATGGCCTGTCCTGCCCGCTGCGAGGCTGCCCGGCGCTATCGCGCCAGCCGTTCCAGGGCGGACTGGTTCACGAGCAATTGCGCGAAGCCGCCAAGCGCTTCATCGCCGACGACGACAATGTGGCGATCAAAGGCGATACGGTGAAAGTGTCGGAAATCTACAAGCAGGCTGTGTTCGGCGGCGAGGCCAAGGTTCCAGACCACCTGCGCCAGTATGCGGACATCTCCCGCAAACGGGATCTCGGGGCGGTGACGCGTGTGGGCGGTTATATGTTCGACTGGAAGCTGGCGGGCAAGCAGCCGCCCGCATCGTTGCGCCTGCCGCAGGGACAGATGAACCGCGGCGCCGGCGCTGGCGGCCAGATTCAGGAGTAAAACCATGGCACTTCACCCCGCGATCGCCGCCGGCAAAGTCGCCGTCATCACCGGCGGCGCCAGCGGCATCGGGCTGGCCGCCGCGAAACGCTTCGCCGGGCTGGGCATGAAGGTGTGCCTCGCCGACGTCAGCGACCGGCTGGACGCCGCGCGCGCCGAGGTGGCGGCGCTGTCGTCCGAGGTGATCGCCGTGCGCACCGATGTCAGCCGCATGGACGAGGTCGAGCGGCTGCGCGACGCGGCATACGATGCATTCGGCGCCGTACACGTGCTGATGAACAACGCCGGCATCGGCGCGGGCGGCGGCGCGTTCGCCGATCATGACGGCTGGCGCCGGGTGATGGAGGTCAACCTCTGGGGCGTGATCAATGGCGTTCACGCCTTCACCCAGGCCATGATCGATCAGGGAACGGATGGCGCCATCGTCAACACCGGCTCCAAGCAGGGCATCACCTGCCCGCCCGGCAACACCGCCTACAACGTCACCAAGGCCGGCATCAAGGTGCTGACCGAGGGGCTGCAGCACGAGCTGCGCAACACGCCGGGCTGCCGGGTGACCGCGCACCTGCTGGTGCCCGGCTTCACCTTCACCGGCATCACCCAGGGCAACCGCGCGGAAAAGCCGCCGGGCGCGTGGACCGCCGACCAGGTGGTCGACTACGCCATGGACCGCATGGGCGCGGGCGACTTCTACATTATCTGCCCGGACAACGACGTCTCCACCGAGCTGGACCGCAAGCGCATCCGCTGGGCCGCCGACGACATCGTCAATAACCGTCCGCCGCTGTCGCGCTGGCACCCGGATTACAAGGACGCGTTCGAAGCGTTCCGGCTGGATTAACCCTGCGGCAGCTCGTCGTACTGGGTCAGTTCGACAGGGCCGGCGACGAAGTCGGCGAAGCGCGGCAGCGCGGCCTGCATGTGCGGCGCAGTGCCGTGGACGTCGATGGCGGCCTGGTCTGTCCAGCGCTCGATGAACACGTACTCGCCTTTCCGCTCGGTGCGGAACAGGCTGTAGAACAGGTTGCCCGGCTCGTCGGCCCGGACGGCGTCGATGACGCCCTTGCAGAACTCCTCGAAGGCCTGTTCCTTGCCGTCCTGGATCTTCACCCGCGCGGTCACGCCGATCATCTGCTCACCATACCTGCTCGAGGACTTCAACCTGCACGTCGCCTTCCAGCATGGCGCCGACCCTGGGCAGGACGGCGGCGACGTGATCCGACTGGCCGTGCGCGGCGAGCGCGTCGCGGTCCCTGTACGCTTCCAGCGCCACGAACACCTGCGGGTCCTTCGTGGCATAGCCCCGGTAGAAATGATTGCCCGGTTCCTTCGACTCCACGGTGCGGGTCATGCCCACCATGTGTGTGCGGAACGCGTCAACCTGCTCCGCCTTGATGCGGAGGGTGGCGATAACGCCGATCATGCTCATCTCCCCTTGTGCGGGCCGAGCATAGCCGCCGGGCGCGAGCGCTGACAACCTTGGTTCACCGTCAATCTGGTCATTGGCCCGGCGCCGGTTCGGGGCGCAGCGGCGACGGCCGGGGCGGGTGCAGGAACGCCATGGCCACGACCGACGGCACCAGCACCGCGAGCAGCATGTAGTAGGCACCGTCATAGCTGCCGGTGACGTCGCGGATCCAGCCGGCGAGCACGGCGCCGAACGAGCCCAGGGTGATCAGGAACAGCAGCATGCCCATCACCTTGCCGAAGTCGCGGGCGCCGAACTGGCGGGCGCAGAACACGCCGAGCAGGGTGAACTCGCCGGCCGCGATCCCCATCAGCGCGGCGAATCCCCAGACCGCCGGCATGGACGGCTGGCCGATCAGCAACGCCGCGCTGCCGGCGAGGCAGGCCATGGCGATCCAGTACAGGGTGCGCAGGCCGAAGCGGTCGCTGAGCGCGCCGAACACCAGCTTGGACACCATCTGGCCGGCGGCACTGACCGAGACGATGAACGATGCGGTCTGCGCGTCGAGGCCGATGTCGGCCGCGTAGGGTCCCCAGTTCTGCTGGATGCCGCGAAACGCGAAGTTGGGAGTGAAGAACGCGATGGCGAGGATCCAGAACGCGCGGTTGCCGAGGATCTCGCGGATGGTCCATTCCCGTCCGTCCATGACGGTGTGCGCCACCGCCGCCTCGTCGCCGGCCGGCTCGGGCGCGACGCCCATGTCCTCGGGGCGGGAGCGCACCACCAGCCACGCGGCGGGAATGGCGACGACGGCGACCAGCGCGGCGAGCGCCAGGTGGGCCTGGCGCCAGCCCAGTTCGCCGATCAGCCAGGTGGTCAGCGGCGGCATCAGGAAACCGCCCATGGCAAGGCCGCTGATACCGATGCCGATAGCGAAGCCCCGGTTGCGGCGGAACCACGCCGCGCCCAGCGCCTGCGCGACCAGCGGCCCGGTCATCAGCAGCGCAACGCCGACCAGGGTGGCGTAGACGGCGCCCACCTGCCAGGCCGCCGTCGCCCGCGACAGGATCACATAGGCGAGCACGAAGCAGGCGATGCCGGCGCACATCAGCAGGCGGATCGGCACCCGCGACATGGCGCGCCCGGCGAACGGCGCCATGGCGCCCATGGCGGCGATCGAGAACGACGTGCTCCACATCAGGTCGGCCCGGCTGGCGCCGAACTCGGCCATCCAGTGGGTCACCCAGAAGGTGAAGGAGTACATGGCGAGGCCGTAGACCAGCGCCTGGCACGAGAACGCGACGGCCATGACGTTCCAGCCGTAATACCAGCGCATGAAGCCGACGCCTCCCCGAGTTTTCCCCGGGGGCGATGCTAGATCATCTGGCTGGCTGGCAACACCCGAAACGATCGGGACGCGGGCGTCAGGCCGCGGCGGAACGATTCCGGCGGCGGATCATCAGCAGGCCCATCAGGCCGGCGACCAGTAGCGCCAGGGTACCTGGCTCGGGCACGTCGACCATGAACGCCACCTGGTCCACATGAGGCGAAACCGACGAGTTGCCGCCGAGCGCCTGGAAGTAAAGAGTAATGGTTTCACCCGCCGTGACGGTCACGTTGAACAGGTTCGGGGTCCACAGGCTGCCGTTCATCGCGATGGCAGCGGGCGCCAGGATGGTTCCCGAGACCGAGCCGACCAGCGATACCGTACCCTGCGCCGCGCCGCGAGGCCAGGCGTCGAAGCTCAATACCGCCGAGTTGGAGTTGATCTCGAGCGGCACGGTGAAGAGCTGGAAGATGCTATCGTTGCCGCTGTTGGCGTTCAGCTCCAGGCTCTGGCCGGTGGCGAGGCCGTCGCTGCCGGTCGTCGGCGAGCCCAGGAAACCCTGCTGCCACAACTCGATGCCGGTTCCGGTGGTGCTCCAGCCGGGAACGCCGTTGGTCGGGAAGATGGTGAAGCTGCCCACGCTGACAGGCGAGTCGAACTCGCCATTGGCGATCAGGTTGACAGGCATGGCCTGCGCCGCGCCTGACGACACGATCGCGAACAACGCCGCCACCACGAACCGCATACCAAGCCGCATCAGCCTGACTCATCCACGTTGTCACCCCGGGACTTCGCACCCCCGACATATTTTCAATTTTATCCATTTAGGCATGCCGCGCGCAAGCGGCGTGTCGCGGCGCGCACCAGCCTTATGTCAGGGCTGTTCCTCGAGATACAGGCTGTAGCCGGGACGCCACAGGTCGTGCGCCCGCTTCCACGTGGCGAAGGACTGCAGGATGTGCGGCGGATCGCCGTGGATCTCGGTGAAGCAGCCATTGACCGAGCGGGTGTCGAAATAGGCCGCGTCGACCTTGTCGGCATAGAGCCGGCAGGCGCATTCGAAACCCAGGTCCAGCAACCGCTGGAACTCGGCCTCGAAGTCGTGGACCAGGATGCCGACGTGATGGTGGCCTTCTTCGCCCTTCTTGAACATGTCGCGGTAGATCGACGCCTTCTCGTCATGCTGCTCGATGAACTGCACCATGATGTCGCCCTGGTAGCCGAAGGCATAAGACACGTCGGCCTCGGTGTCGGTGCCGCGATACTCGAACTTGTCGGTCTTGTGGTGCGGCACGCGGCGGAACGGTCCGGCGCCGAACAGGCGGTTCCAGCGCTTGATGGCGTGCTCGATGTCGTCGACGAAATAGGCTTCCTGGAACAGCTTGTACTTGGTGGTTTCCATGATCGGTTCTCCTTCCCCGGGGATCGGCAGTATCCGAAAGCCGCCGCCCGAATACAAGCACCCATGAAGGAAATCAGATGGCGATCTCGTAGCGCGCCACCGCCGCCTCGTCCCACTCGGCGCCCGAGCCGGGCTTCGACGACGGCACCAGCACGCCCTTCGTCGCCGAAACCGGCTCGGTGAGGATCGGGCTCGCCCATTCGAGGAACTCGAGCCAGTGGGCGGTGGGCGTGACGCACATCATCTGGGCGCTGATCTCGGGGAAGAAGTGGCTGGATAGCGGCAGGCCGTGCGCCTCGGCCAGCGCCGCGCACTGCAGCCAGCCGGTGACGCCGCCGATGCGGCCGATGTCGAGCATGACGCAATCGGTGGCCTGGGCCTTCACCGCCCTGGCCATGTCCTGCACGTTCCACCAGTTCTCGCCCATCTGGATCGGCGTGCGGAAGTCGCGGGCGAGGATCGCGTGGCCGTCGAGATCGCCCGAATCCAGCGGCTCCTCGATCCAAAGCAGGCCTTCCGGCTCCAGCGCCGCCATGCGGACGGCGGCCTCGACGTTGGACAGACGCATGTTGTAGTCGACCATCAGCTTCATGCCGGGAACCTCGGCGCCGATGGCGCGGATCACCGCCAGGTCGTCGTCGATGCTGGCATAGCCCAGCTTGATCTTGATGGTGCCGAAGCCGGCGTCGGCCAGCTCGCGGGCCTCGCGCGCCACCGATTCGGGACCGCCGAGACCGGTGCTGTCATAGGTGGCGAGCGGCTTGACCGCGCCGCCGAGCAGCCGGGCGAGCGGCAGGCCGGCCGATTTGGCGAGCGCGTCCCAGGCGGCCATATCGATCACCGACAGCACCATGGCGGCGATCCCCTGCATGCCCAGATAGCGGAAACTGCTCCAGATCTTGTGGTTGATGGCGAGCGGCGCCAGTTCCATCCCCTTCAGCAGCGGCTCCATGTTGCGGGTCATGGACACCAGCGGCGCGACCGCCTCGTCGTGATAGCAGAACAGGTAGGCGCAGCCGGTGACACCCGCGTCGGTTTCCAAATCCAGCAGCAGCAGCGGCGACCTGGTGAACTTGGCCGTGTGGAAGATCAGCGGCCGAGGCCTCGGCACGACGGCGGCACGCACGCGAAGGCCGGTGATTTTCGGGGTCATGGCGGTTTCCTGCTGTGGGACGCTCAGGGCGCGCGCCAGCCGTCCGCGGTAACGATGCGGACGGGGTCGCTCCCATCCCAATCAACCGCCGCCGCGCGGACCATTTCGTTGCGGGCCAGGATGCCGGGCGAGTCGCTGATCACCTCGGTGAACACGTCGAAGTCCTTGCGCGTATCGAAATAGCCGAACTTCACCGAACCGTCCGGCGCGCCGCCCTCCATGGCCGTCGCATAGCCGGCGGCCTCGTAATAGGCCTTGTCGGCGTTGAAATCCCGCGTGTAGGTGCACACGTGGTGGAACGCGGTCTTGCCCTCGGGCACCATGTCCCGGTAGACGCTCGGGCCCTTGCTGTGCTGGAAGATCAGCTCGATCTGCACCGACTGGGCCTGCGCCAGGCCCACCGACAGCCGCAGCTCCGACGGCTCGCCGCGGTAGAGCGTGCCGTCCAGGTTCAGGTTCTCGAGCACGTAGAACGGCCCGATGCCGTAGAACCCGATCCAGCGCTTCATGGCCGCTTCGAGGTCGTTCACCACCCAGGCGTTCTGGAACACGTTTCTGTCGGTCGGCAGCTTCATCGGACATCCCCATTGTCAGGCCGGTTCGGCCCGACTTTGGAAGCTCGCGCGGCCGAACGCAAGGCGACCGGCGTTGACGTTTGACCGGAACCGCACCATGTCCGGTCGACCTCCATAGGGGAACATCGCATGCGGCTGCCGTCCTTCTTCCTGATCGCCACGGTGATAATGGGCGCACTGCACGCCTATATCGGCGTGCGCGTGCTGCCCGACCTGCCGGTGAGCGAGGGCTGGCGGATGGCCGGCGCGGCGCTGTTGGTCGTGTCGTTCCTGCTGATGCCGATGAGCGTGGTGTCGCGGGCAATCAGGCGCCAGCCGCTGTCCGACATACTGGCCTGGGCCGGCTCGCTGTTCATGGGCCTGTTCTCGTCGCTGCTGATGCTGACGCTGCTGCGCGATTTGGTGCTGGCTGGCATGGCGGTTTTCGCGCCGGACGAGACGTTCGCGCTGGTGGCGGCGCGCTCCGCCGTCGCGGTTCCGGCGCTGGCGGTGCTGGCAACGTTTCTCGGCTTCGTCAACGCCAGACGGCGGGCGCGGATCAAGCATGTGGACGTGCCGATCGACGGCCTGCCCGATGCCCTGCATGGCTTCCTCATCGCGCAGATCAGCGACATCCATGTAGGGCCGACGATCAAGCGGCGGTACCTCGACGCCATCGTCGACGCGGTCAACGGGATCGAGGCCGACATGATCGCGGTAACCGGCGATATCGTCGACGGAAGCGTGCGCGACCTGGCGCATCACACCCAGCCGCTGTCGCGCCTGCAGGCGCGGCACGGCGCCTATTTCGTCACCGGAAACCACGAATATTACTCCGGCGCGCCGGCCTGGACCGTCGAGATGCGCCGCCTGGGCCTGACCGTGCTGAGCAACGGCCACCGCGTGCTGGACCATGACGGTGCGGCGCTGGTGGTGGCGGGCGTCACCGACTACAGCGCCCATCTGTTCGATCCTGCCGACCGAAGCGATCCGCACGCCGCCATCCGGGGCGCGCCGGACGACACGCCGCGCATCCTGCTGGCGCACCAGCCGCGCACGGCGGCGGCGGCGGCCGAGGCAGGCTTCCACCTGCAGCTTTCCGGCCATACCCATGGCGGCCAGTTCTGGCCGTGGAACCATTTCGTCCGGCTGCAGCAGCCCTTTATCGGCGGCCTGGACCGGTTCGGCGACCTGTGGGTCTATACCAGCCGGGGCACCGGTTACTGGGGCCCGCCCAAGCGGCTGGGCGTGCCGTCAGAGATCACCCGCATCCGGCTGGTGCCGGCCGGCTGACACCCTTCTGGCCGGTGGAGGCTCGCGGCGGCCCATTGAAAAGATCGCCCCGCCAAAGCCCGGGTCTTACAGTTAGGCGACCATCGCCTCCGGCGTGTTGAAGAACAGCGCCTGGCTGATCGTCGCCTGCACCGTGCGGTGGTCGAACGGCTTGGTGATCAGGAAAGTCGGCTCCGGCCGTTCGCCGGTGAGCAGCCGCTCGGGGAAGGCGGTGATGAAGATCACCGGCACTTCCATCTGCCCCAGGATGTCCTTCACCGCGTCGAGGCCGGAACTGCCATCGGCGAGCTGGATGTCGGCCAGCACCAGGCCCGGCTTGTGCTCTCGCGCAGCCTTCACCGCCTGGGTGCGGGTCATCGAGATGGCGACGACCTGGTGGCCCAGATCGGTGACCAGCGACGCCAGGTCCATGGAGATGGCAGGCTCGTCCTCGATGATGAGTACCTTGGTGCGTTCCTGCCGCTGGATGTCGGCCAGCGCCATCTCGACCAGTTCGGCCACCTCATCCGGACTGATGCCGATGATCTCGGCGGTCTCGTTCTCGCCGAAGCCCTCCATGGCGGTGAGCAACAGGGCCTGCCGGCTGACCGGCGTCAGGGCGCCGAGCTGCCGCTGCAGCCGCCGTTCCGGCCGGGTCAGGCCTTCGACCTCGACCGGTTCGTCCACATGGGCGGTCATCCAGATGGCGTAGAAAACCTTGTAGAGGCCCACCTTTGCGCCGACTTCGCGGGGAAACTCGTCCGGCGCCTCGACGATGGTTTCGAGGCAGGCCCGCACATAGGCGTCGCCGTGAACCTGACTGCCAGTCAGCGCCCGCGCATAGCGGCCAAGATGGGAGAGGTGAGGGGCGAGGTCAGCAGCGAGCGACATGGGAACTCTCCGTGTGTTTCCGAGTTGTAATAGCGGCTGAAGGCTTCACGTCGAGTGAAGACCTTGGGTCGCGGGGATGCAAACGTTCAGTCATTGACCCGTTTTCGCCATAGGGCTGATAATCGGATGAACCAAGAACCGGCATTCGGGCACTGACAGGGCAGGTAAACGTGACGCAAGGCAAAGACTCCGGGAACGCGAAGCCCGAGAAGCGCAAGCGCTTGGGCGACAATCTCCGGCAATTGTACGATGAGGTCGTCAACGAGCCGGTTCCCCAGGAGATGCTGGATCTGCTGTCCCGCCTGAAGGACGAACCGTCGAAGAAGTAGACGGCTGCGCCGGTGGCCAGCCCGGCGCCTCGTTGATGACCGGGAACCGCATTTCGCAGCGCAGCCCGTCCGGGCCATAGTCGGCGTGGAACGAGCCGCCCAGCGCCATCAGATTATGGTTGATCAGGCGCGAGCCGAAGCCCGTCGCGTCAGGAGCAACGACCGCGGGCCCGCCGGCTTCGCGCCAGTTAAGCGAAACAATTCGCTCGCCGTCTTCATCCCGCTCCACGCGCCAGCGAATCGTGACCTTGCCATCGGCGTTCGCGAGCGCGCCGAAGCGCATCGCATTGGTAACCAGTTCATGGAAGGTCATGGCCAGGGTCAGCGTTGCGCGCGGGCCGAAATCGGCTTCGTCGCCGTCCACGTCGAGCCGCGCCGGACCGAACGAGGACAGTGATTCTGCCAGGATGGTCTTCAACGCCGTCTCCTGCCACTGGCAGCGCACCAGCAGATCGTGCGCCCGGCTCAGCGCCAGCAGGCGGCTGCTGAACGACTCCCGGAACGCCTCGAGCGAATCGGTATAACGCAGCGTCTGCATGGCGATGGCGTACACCGTCGCCAGCGCGTTCTTGACCCGGTGATTGAGTTCCCGCGCGAACAGGACATGGCGCTCGTCGGCGTCCTTCCGGTGCGTGATGTCCACCAGCATGTTGACCGCGCCGACGAACGCGCCGGATGCATCGTAGAGCGGCGTCGGATGCGGCAGGATCGCCACCCGCGTGCCGTCCGGCCGTTCCAGGATGGCCTCGACGCCGCGCACCGGCCGCCGTTCGCGTATCGCAACGGCCATGGGGCACTGGTCAAGCGGCAGAGGCGATCCATCCGGACGATACAGTTTCCAGGATCCGCACCACAGGCTGGCGCCTATTTCCGGGGTCGCGCCCCAAAGGTCGGCCGCCGCCTTGTTGAAGAAGGTGATGCGTCCGTCGGCGTCGGTCGTGTAAACCGCCGCGGGCAGGACATCGAGCATGTCCCACAGCCTGGCACCTTCGCCGACCGTGTCGGGGCATTGATGGAAGGTCACGATCGCCCCGGTCCGCCGGTCGTTGTCCCACAGAGGTTCCGCGTGCGCGAGAACCGAGATACGGATTGCGGCGGACGTCTGGATGGTCAGCACGACGTTCGACGACGGCTGACCGCGTTCCAGTTGCGACTGGAACTGCCTGCCCGCAGTGCTGCCATCGCGCGCTGCGGTTTCCCACATGTCCCCCGGTGCGGGATGGCGTCCCCACAGCGCGACAGCCTTGTCGTTCCAGTCGATGATCCGCCCGGAGTCATCGCATGTGAACGCCGCAGACGGCAGGAGCCGCAATGCGTGTGATGGGAACAGCTGGGCGCTCCCGTTGGCCTGTTGCATCTGTTGCCCGTTCTGTGCCTCCGAAAAGGCGGTTCTCATCGGTGTCCTTCTTCCGGCCCTGTCCTCGCCGTCCAAGGCCGGCTGACATGTCCGAGTCCTTATTGCCCCTGTGCCGGGATCGAAGCGCCCACCCGGCCGCGCCCCCTCGCTGACGCGTGGCGGCTGCCCTTGTACAACCGGTTGCTGCAGCCGAAGTTCCCGCCGTTTCGCCACGACGTGAATATTCCGGCAGGATGCGGCTCAGCCGCTGCCGTCCGAACGAAGCAGATGATCGAGTATGCCCTTCAGATCGGCCTCGCCGAACGGCTTGGGCAGCACCGACTGCGACGCGTATTCGCGCAGGCTGTCGGCGGCGTAGCCGGTAAAGAACGCAAACGGAATATTGCGCTCCGTGAGGATGCGCGCGACCTCGAAGGTCTCCTGTCCATGCAGCTTCAGATCGACGATGGCGCAGTCGAACCCGCCGCTGGTCGCCGCCTCCAGCGCGGCGGGCAACCGTCCGGCGGTGGTCACGCTCGTCATGCCAAGGTCCATCATCATCTCCTCGACGATCATGGAAATGGCCGGATCATCCTCGATCAGGAGAACTCTGGTTTGGCGCATCGGTTAACCCGACTCCCTGTTGCTATCCGGCACGACCTCATCGACCGGCAGCCAGATCGGACCGGTTCGCGAGCATCCAGGCGGTAACTCGCAACCGGCGAATCGGTTCCAGAAAAAAGCACTTGCATGCATTTACCTTTTAGCCGCCGGGAACGCCATTCATGATGCGGTCCAGAGCGGCGCGACCGCGCGCCACGCGACTCCGGATCGTGCCGATCGGGCAGCCGCAGATCTCGGCGGCCTCCTGATAGGACAGGCCGCTCGCACCCACCAGCACCACCGCCTCGCGCCAGGCCTCGGGAAGCTGCATGAGCGCGCGCTGAAGGTCTCCCAGCATCAACCTGCGATCCTGCGACGCCGGCGTCGACATCACGGAATCGACCCCTTCGTCGCTGGTCTCCATTGTCGAGGACAGGCGGCGCCTGTCGGACAGAAAGGCGTTGCGCAGAATGACAAAGGTCCAGGCTCGGAAGCTGGTCCCCGCACGGAAGCGGGCCCGGGCCGCCCACGCTTTCATCAGGGTCTCCTGCACCAGGTCGTCGGCGCGGTCGCGCGTGCCGCTCAGGCTTCGGCCAAAGGCACGGAGCGAGGGCAGCACGGCCTCGAGCTCGCGGACGAACTCCTCGTCGGATAGCGGTTCGCCGGTGTCGGAAACCTCGTGTTCGCTCACGGACCTGCATTCATGGTGACTGAATTCCACCTCTGTCGACGCAAGGGAACGACCAGACGCCGGAAATGTTCGGTCCAGCCCGCCATCAGCCCGAACTGGCCTGGATGACATCGTGAACCTTCTGAGCGAGTTGCTGCAGCGTGAACGGCTTGCCGATCAGTTGCACGCCGGGATCGACGACACCGTTATGGACCACCGCGTTCCTGGTGTAACCGGTGGTGAACAGCACCTTCAGGCCCGGCCGGCGCTCGTTGACATCCGGCATCACGATATCGGTGACAACAGCGCGACCTCGGCGGCAGGAAAAAGTTCCCGTCAGATGGAACCGCCGCCGTCGAGCACCACAAGGCTGCCGGTCATGAACGGGTTGACCATGCAGGCGATGATCTGCAGCGCCACGTCATCGGCCTGGCCGACCCTGCCGACGGGTAACCCTCGGCCGATCTGCTCCATGCGTTCGGCCTTCTTGTCGGCGGGCAGCATGTCCCACAGCGGCGTATCGGCGGCGCCGGGAATTACGGTGTTGACGCGAACCGGCGCCAGGTCCTGCGCCAGGCCGCGCGACAATGCGTTGACCGCCGCGCCGATGGCCGACAGCGCGGCCATCCCCTTGGGCGGCCGCAGCGTGGCCGCGCCGGTCACCAGCGTGAGCGAACCGTTCGGACCGAATGTCGCGTTGCGGGCGACATGGATCACGCTCCAGAACCGGGCGTTGGCCTGCTCGTGCATGTGCTCCAGCGACAACGGTCCGGGCGGCGGCAACTCGCCCGCCGACAGTACGATGTGATCGACGGTGCCCAGCCTTGCCAGCAGGGCCGCGATGGCGTCCCCGTCGCGGACATCGACCGCGGCGGTCTGGCACTGGTGGCCGATGCGCGACGCCGCGGCGTGCAGCTTGTCCTCGGAACGGGAGGCGATGGTGACCTGGGCGCCCTCGGCCGCCGCGCGCGCGGCGGTCGCCTCACCAAAGCCCGAGCTGCCGCCGATGACGAGAACCCGGGCGCCGTCGAGCGAAACCACAGCCATGGACCTAGGCCGACTTGGTGAACGTCAGGTGCAGCTCCAGCAAGCCCATCATGATGCCGGGCTGGTGCCGGAAGGTATTGCCTTCGCCATATTCCAGGCTGTCGATCCGGTCGAGCAGCCGGTCCCAGGCGATCTGCTGCTCCAGCCGTGAGATGCCGGCGCCGGGGCAGATGCGCGGACCCTGCGAGAAGGTCAGGTGGCGGCCAACGCCCTTGCGGTCCAGCATCACCTCGGCCGGGCATTCGAACTCGTCCGGATCCAGATTGCCGGCGGCCCAGCGCATGTGGAGGATCGAGCCTTTCGGCACCTTCACGCCCTGGAATTCCTCGTCCTGGATGGTGTAGCGGGTCGACAGCCCCTGTGTCGGCGCACGCAGGCGCATGCCTTCCTCGGTGAAGGGGCGCAGCTTGGAGCGGTCGTTCTTGATGGTCTGGAACAGCTCGGGGTCCTCGCACAACAGCTGAGCCTGTTCGGCGATGGCGTACTGGGTGGTTTCCAGGCCGCCGATCAGCATGGCGTAGACGATGCCGTTGATCTCGATGTCGGTCAGCTTGCGGTCCAGCGCCTTGTAGGTCACCTGGGTCAGGAACGAGATCATATCGTCCTGCGGGTTCTTGCGCTTCTCGACGACCCAGTCGGCCACATATTCCTTGAAGCCGTCGAGGATCTTGAACTGCTCGGCGATCTCGTCCGGGGTCAGCTGGTTGCGGTGGCCGCGGCCATAGACGAACGCCGCCACCTGGGCGGTGCCCCAGCGCTCGAGTTTCTTCAGGTCCGACTGCGGAAAGCCAAGGACGGCGGCCATCACCATCTGCGGCAGCGGCCGGGCGAACTCGTTGACGAAGTCGAC